>NZ_JBQXON010000005.1:0-486561 GCF_052646455.1 Bacillus cereus group sp. Bce041 | reverse complement strand
ATATGCCAAAGAAAAAGGCATTATCACAAGCATGTCTCGTACAGGAAACTGCCATGATAATGCCCTCATAGAATCCTTTCATTCTCATTTGAAATCCGAAGGATTCTATGCGCAAAATATAAAACAATCGAATAATGATAGTATAATACAAACTGTGGATGAATACATCCACTACTATAATAATGAACGGATTCAGAGAAGATTAGATAATATGTCACCTATAGCTTATAGGAAACATGTTATCTAGGTGTTTTTTCTTTGTCTCACCAAATGGGGTCAGACCATCTATGATTTTACAGAGAGAATAGCGTTTTTTATTTTTAAGGAGTATCTTTTTATATGCCTATAGAATGGAGTGAAAGGTTTATGGGTTTAAATGTACCTACTATTACCTTAGGTTCTAATGCGTCTAATAATGAAAAAATTCTCGGTTTAGGGGTGCTTCTTTATAGCTTACGTACAATTGAGATTAGAAAAAGTAGAGCGAGCGCTTAATGAGGCGGAAGTAGTGTTTATATGCGAAACTTTATAGAAATCTCATTTTTCTAATTGTATCTTTTTAGATTGATGGATGTGGGGTCACGTCCATCAATCTAAGAAAACAAGTTAGCTAAAAAATGATGAAAATAAACTTTATAGAAATAAAAAATATGAACGTAGAGGATTAAACAAAGTATATAGTGCTTTTTTAGTCATGTAATCTTTTAATTTGATGATCTTTTCCCCATTCAAACAGATCATTCATTATTTGCATTAAAGATTTTCCGTATTCACTTATGGTGTACTCAACCTTTGGTGGTACTTCTTGATATACGGTACGATAGATAATCCCATCAGCTTCAAGTTGCCGAAGTTGTTGTGTAAGAACCTTTTGTGTAATGTTTGGGATTTCTCGTTTAATTTCATTTGTTCGCATTTTCCCATCCGACAAAATACATAAAATATGAACTTTCCATTTTCCACCGATTACATCGAGTGTTGTTGCAATTGGGCAATCATCATTTTGATTCATATAACACCTCCAAAGGTACTTCAAGGTTCCTATAGTACCTGAAAGTACGTACTTTTCAATTATATGTAACTCATTCATACTAATACGTAAAGGATTGATTAATTTATAAAGGGGCTGGAAAATGATGAGAACACTTGTAATTGTAGCACACCCTCATATTGAAAAATCAAAAATTAATAAAAGATGGATAGAAGAACTTGAGAAACATTCAGATGAAATTACGGTGCATGAATTATATAAGGTGGCACCAAATTGGGAGTTTAATATTGAACAAGAGCAAAAGTTATTAGTAGAACATGACAGATATATATTTCAATTTCCGCTTTACTGGTACAGCTCACCACCATTATTAAAAAAATGGTTCGATGATGTATTAACATATGGATTTGCGTACGGATCACAAGGAGATAAAGTGAAGGGGAAAGAATTTGGTGTAGCTATTTCTATAGGTGGATTAGAAAAAGACTATGAAAATAGTGGGATTACAATGGATGAGTTGACGAAACCATTCCAAGCTACATGCCTATATACAGGTATGGAATTTATACCTTCCTTTTATTTATATGGTGCAGAATATAAACTAAGTGATGAAGAGATTGATAAAAGTGCACCTGAGTATGTGCAATATGTAATGAACAAGAAGTATTCTAATATATAATGAAAAATAGCCATTTACTTGTGAAGTAAATGGCTATTTTATATTCTTCTTATATTCACTAAGTGTAATCTTTAGTAAATTAATAGTTAATCTGGTAAAATAAAAAACCTAACATATATAAAGGGGAGTTTTACTTGAGAACGATGCGACAATTATTACAAAAGAGAGCAATGCAGTCACCAAATTTGGAAGCGCTTGTAGGAGGGAAGAAAAGATATTCGTTTCAGCAATATAATGAACGAGTAAATCAGCTTGCACATTATTTGTTACATAATGGTGTGCAAAGAGGAGATCGTATAGGAATACTATGCAAAAATAATCACCCATTTCCAAGCGTTATGATGGCAAGTTTAAAAATTGGAGCGGTATTTATTCCGCTAAATCATCAGCTTACTGTATATGAATTAGAAACAATTGTAAAAGAAGCGAAATTAAAAGTGTTAGTTATTGATGAAGAATTTAGTGAAGTGTTATTAAATGTTGATGCTGTTAAAGAAATTCCTTATGTAATTCAAACGACAAAAGAAGGTTTTGGTTCATTTGAATTAGAGCTGCAAAAACAGCCAACGACAGAACCGAACGTAGAAGTTCATGAAGAAGACGACGCCATTTACTTATTTACTTCAGGAACGACTGGACAGGCGAAAGCATGTGTAATTGGACATAAAAACTTACATCACTATTTTGCTGAAATTGCGGGACAAAGAGAAATCCCAGCAGGTGAACGCTTTTTATCTGTGCATCCATTGTTCCATATGAGTGGCGTGCTTTCTATTTTAAATTGTATTTATCATGGCGTTACGATGATTTTCTTAGCTGATTCGAATCCTGCTATTATTTGGGATAAGATTGAAGAAGAGAAAATTACTACGATGCTTGCGTTCCCTGCTGTTTATAGTTACATGCTTGATGAATTAAATAAAAAAGAACGTAATATTTCAACCTTTAAAGTAGCACAAAGCGGTGGTACAAAAGTGCCAGAAACACTCATTCAAAAATATATGGAAAAAGGAATCTATATGGTGCAAGGTTATGGTAGTACAGAAGGTTGGGTTGTAACCTCATGGCATCCAATGATGGGAAAAGAAAAGATGTCTTCTGTAGGAAAAACCTTGAAAAATGTAGAGGTGAAAATTGTTCATCCGGAAACAGGACATGAACTAACAACAAATGAAGTTGGAGAGATTCATGTGAAAAGTCCATACATGTTTAAAGGGTATTGGAATAATGAAAAGGCGACAAAGAAGGTAGTAAAAGATAACTGGTTTAACATGGGCGATGCTGGCATGATAGATGATGATGGATTCCTGCATATTATGGGAAGATATAAAGACGTTATTATACGCGGTGGTGACAACGTATATCCAGATCAAGTAGAAGATGTTATTCATGAAATACATGGTGTTTTAGAAGTTGCAGTAGTTGGAGTTCCAGATGACTTTTGGGGAGAGGTTCCAAGAGCTTACATTGTGAAGGATGGTGAAACAACATTAACAGAAGAAAGTATTATTCAGTATTGTAAGGAGAAGTTAGCAAGTTATAAAATACCAGAAGTAGTATTCATAGACGAGTTACCGAAAAACGCTTTAGGAAAAGTGTTGAAGAGGGAATTACGAGATGCGGTTCTTGTGAAATAGAAAATTATAAAACGATGGAGAACCCAGTTATGTATAAGGCATGACTGGGTTTTTATGTATCAAAAACATAATGATTTACTAGATTTTGTATTTTGTGTAAGATAATAAAGAATATTCAAAAAATAATTGAGGGAAGAGATATAAATGAAGCTACCTCTATTACAGGTAGAGACAGAGAGACTGATGATCCGTCCGTTCCAAAATGATGATTATGAAAGTTGGTTAGATCAATTTTCTTATTGATTATAAAAATAAAGAAATGGACAAATAAGGGGAAAGAAAATGAAGACTATAAACGTATTTCATTACGACGCATTTACGAATAAACCAAATAAGGGAAATCCAGCAGGTATTGTATTAGAAGCAGATGGATTAACGGAAGAGGAAATGCAAATTATTGCTGAAAAAGTTGGATATAACGAAACAACTTTTGTTCTTTCCTCAGAAGTAGGAGATATAAGAATGCGCTATTTTACACCTGGTTTTGAAATGGATTTATGTGGTCATGGGACAGTAGGGACGATATATGCCTTGCGCGAAAAAGGTTTATTAGAAGAGAAAAGTAACCTTACGATTGAAACGAAGGCAGGGATTTTACCGATACAAATAGGTGTAAATGAAAATGGAGAAACCTTTATTAAAATGAGGCAGACAGCACCTCAGTTTAAAGATTTTGCAGGTTCAAAAGAAGAATTAGCTCATAGTATCGGTTTAGAAGTAAATGATTTAGATGTAAGTTTACCGATAGTATATGGAAGTACAGGAAACTGGACTGTAATTGTGCCGATTAAAAATCTAGATGCGTGTGAGAGAATGAAACCTAATAATGCTGCATTTCCATCGGTATTAAAAGAAATACCTAATGCTTCTATTCACCCAATATGTCTAGAAACTTATGATGAACTAGCACAAATGCATGGCCGTCATTTCTCGTCAGCTTATGCTGGGACGATTGAAGATCCAGTGACAGGAACAGCTTCAGGTGTAATGGGAGCGTATTATGCGGAGTATTTAGAGAAAGATTTTGAACATGAATTGGGTTTAATCGTTGAGCAAGGACAGGAAATAAATAAAGATGGCCGTGTAACTGTTTATGTAACGAAAGGGATAGAAAACGAAAAGTTACAAATAGATATTGCTGGAACAGCGGTGTATGTGAAAGAGTTTGAAGTTTCAATATAAAAAAAGAAAGCCCGGCATACATCCGGACTTTCACTATCTGTTCAATACTTCAATATACGAAGCATTTCCAGTTGTTCTTAAAGCGGAGCGGAAATTATTATTTTCTAACGCCACAGCAACTTGTTGTAATTGCTGTGCATCATCATGATGGATAAGTAAGCTGTCAGCACCGCTTTCTTCTATATGAATATGTTCGACGTTTCCAATGGCATCATGTACAGCTTTTAAAAATTCAGGTTTCATGGTGTCCTCCTATATGTATGTAACGTTTTTATTTAGTATTTCCTTATTTTTGAAATATAAAAGTAAATGAAAGGAGAAATAAAATGAATATAAAGCAGTTTAACGAACATATAACATCACTATTTGGAGAGCATCTTCATAAATACGGCGATGATGAATATGGTTTTACTCATATAAGTAAAGATGAATTTCACAAAATCGGTTACACAACAAATTTAACGTTAGAAACTATTGAAGAAGCGTATAGAAATGGAGTCGATATGATAGTTACACATCATGCGCCGTGGAGTTTTTTATTTGGTATGGAAGAGGCTTGTATTGAGAAATTGAAGCAATATGAAATGAATCATTTTTGGGTTCATTTGCCGTTAGATTTTGTAAAGTTTGGCACATGTACATCGTTATTTAACGGAATTGGGATAGATACAATACTGGAATATTCCACGTATGAGGAAGAAGAACTACCGGGAATAGGAGAATATAAAGAAGCGATTCCTTTTTCAAACTTAGTTGGAAAACTTGAAGAAAGAATGGAAGAGAAAGTGAAGAGCTGGAGAAATCACGATAAACCAGTAAAACGGATTGCGATTTTAACCGGTGCAGGAAACAATACAAATTTGATTGAACGTGCATTAGAAAAAGGGTGTGACACGTACATAACAGGTGAAAAAACATTATATACAGTGCAACATGCGAAATTTAAAGGGATTAATTTAATTGTAGGCAGTCATACGTTTACAGAAGTGTTTGGTGTAGAAAGTTTGGCTCATAAGTTAAAAGAAAGAGATAATTCAATAGAAATTACTAGATTAAATGAAGAACATTTGGAGTGAAGAAATTACATCGCATTACCATCAATGGAATGAACTATATGATGGAATATTGAAAGACGCAGTTGCAATGAGATAAAATTATCTTTTGTTATATTAAGATTTTTAGGAGGAATTCCCTTATGTTTGTCAAATAATAGTAAAGTTGTCTTTTGAATTAAGGGAATATTCGGAGTTAAAGGGTGAGAGAATGGATATTTCAATAATCACTGCACAACTAGTTAAGGAGAAAGTGATTTCACATTATCCAAATAGTGTAAAAGTGTTAAACGGGGGAACAACAAGTACTATATATTTGTTAGATGAACAATACGTTGTAAAGTTGAATGAATCGGATGTCATACGTGAAGAAGCTTATTTTCTTCAGTTTTATAAAAAGGATGAATTATTTCCAAAGCTTTTTTATAAGGAACCTTTAAATCGCTATATTGTTTACTCATTCCTTGAGGGCACAACTTTTTGCAAACTAGGCCATAAACGGAGCGTTCTTTGTAAACTTGTAAAGGAAGTTATCAATAAGTATGAAGTAGCTACAGAGATTGATGGCTGGGGATGGAAAGAAAACCTAGTTCAATCTTGGAATGAATTTTTAACGACAAATGTGATGGAAGCTCATGAAAATGTAAGACGTTACATAAGTGAGGAAGCGTATAGAACGGTTTTTAAGTTAGCAAATAGTCCAAGTAGGGGGACTGGAATAAATCAGCCATTTTTATTGCATGGTGATCTTGGATTTCATAATTTTATATTTCAAGAGAATAAACTGCACGGTGTAATTGATCCTTTACCAGTGTTAGGAGATTCTATATATGATTTAATTTATGCGTTCTGTTCAACTCCGGAAGATTTAACAAAAGAAACGATTGGTTATGCGATGAAACAATGTGTATTTCATAAAAATGACCGTGATTTATATGAAGAGATAGTCATAGGATTATATTTGCGTATAGATACATGTTTACGGCACCACCCGAAAGATTTAGAAGATTATTTAGCAGCTTGGCGTTATTGGATGGGTGAGGTTGAGGTGACTTTATAGTACAAATATTTTTAGGGGAGATGGTGAGATGAATGTTGTAGAAGCGAAAAAGGATTTACTGTAATTCCATTATCGGTTACATTTGTCTATTTACTTACTTTTATAAGTTTATTAATTGAACATAAAAAAGCAGCTTAATAAAAATTTAGGGATAGGGGAAATTATGATGAAAAATTTCGTTTGTACAACGTGTGGCGTGCAGTATGCAGCGAGTGTAGAAGAACCAGTGAGTTGTCATATTTGTGATGAAGAAAGGCAGTATGTGAATCCGAAAGGGCAGTCTTGGACGACTTTAGAAAATTTGCAAACAGATGATACATATAAAAATGAAATAATTAAAGAGGAAAATGGACTTTATAGTATTACGACAAAACCAGGATTTGCGATCGGTCAAACGGCATTTGTAGTGAAAACAGAGTCATATCGTTTACTGTGGGACTGTATTACGTATTTAGATGAAACGACAATTACGAAAATAAAAGAGCTTGGCGGATTAGATGCGGTTGCATTGTCTCATCCTCATTATTATTCAACGCAAGTAGAATGGGCAGAGACATTTGATGTACCAATTTATATACATGAAGATGATAAAGAGTGGGTGATGCGTCCGAGTAGTCGTATTATTTATTGGTCTGGTGAGTCTTTACAATTAGCTGATGGATTAGTCATTCATCGTTTAGGGGGACATTTTAAAGGTGGATCTGTCTTACATTGGGAAGAAGGTAATGACGGAAAAGGAATTTTGTTAACAGGTGATATTATTCAAGTTGTAGCAGATGAGCGGTGGGTAAGCTTCATGTACAGCTATCCAAACTTAATTCCACTACCAGCGAGAAAAGTGGAAGAAATGGTGAATCGAGTGAAGCCGTTACAGTTTAATCGTTTATACAACGCTTTTCATCGAGTAGTAAAAGAAAATGCAAATGAGGCAGTTGAACGTTCTGCTGACAGATATATAAAAGCAATAGAAGGAAAGTTGTTTCATACGTAAAAGGAGAGTAGCTTAATGAAAAAGTTAGTATGTTTTGGAGATAGTATTACAGCTGATGAAACGTTTTATGATGGAATGCCGAGATTAACACCACGTTTGCAAGAGATGTTTCCGAACTGGAAAGTAGTGAATGCAGGTGTTCCAGGTGATAATACATTCGATGCGTTAAATAGGATTGAAGAAGATGTAATATTATATAAACCAGATTTCGTAACAGTTTTTCTTGGTACGAATGATGCAGTTTCTTTTTCTCAAGTGTCATTACAAGCATATAAAGAAAACTTAGAGAAGATTGTGAACCAAGTTTCATCAGATAAAGTACTACTGATTAGTCCTGCACCAGTTGATGAAGAAAGACAGCATAATAGAACAAATAGAGTGCTTAGTCAGTATGCAGACGTGGTGGAGAAAGTGGCGAAAGAAACAGGAAGCTATTTTCTAAATTTGTATGCTGAAATGATTCAAGAACTGAATTATAAAAGGTTTGTAGAAAATGATGAAAAAGATGGATTACACTTTGGTCCAGAAGGTTATGAGTATCTAGCGAAGTTAATTGGTGAAAAGTTAAAAGGGATTTTATAAAAAAAGCAAAGCGATATCGCTTTGCTTTTTCGTATTTCTTTCGTAGTCCATAAACTTATTGATTGCTGTAATTTGGACAGATATTTTGCATTTTTATCCCGCATTAACTGCCCGTAAATGCCCGATTGGTGAGGGCTAATAATCAGTGGGGGATGAACAAAAAAAACCTGATTAAAGTTTCACTTTATGTGGGTAAAAGGCTAGTGCTGTTTTAAAGTAATATAAATTTATTTTTAAAAATTTATATTTCGTAGTTGAAAATTAATAGAGGTGTAACTATAATAGTTACAGTAAGTTTATTATTTTGAAATGTCCACATTGAATTACAAGAATGAAGGGAGTTTTTATGTAAATCAAAAAGCTATAAAAATCTATTAATTTTTATAATAAGATAAAATGCTTTTCAGTTCATACACATTATTAAATATGTTATTTCTAATAGAAAACTAGAGGTGGAAAAATGAAAAAATTTAAAGGTATGTTAATATCATCACTTGCAATTACAACTTTTGCTGGGGTAGGTACGACATTTGTAACAAATACAGTATATGCTGCTAATGACGATTCTAGTAAAATACAAGTTCGTTCTAATAAGAGTATAAACACAACAACTGGCTCGAGATTGCCTGTATTATCAGTCAATCCTTATGATGAACCTAGATTTTCAAGACAGGGATATCTTGAAGAGGCACCTTTAGGAATTAATGCTCCTTATGCTTGGGGAATTAAAGGAGGAAATGGCCAGGGAGCAACTTTTGTAGATTTGGAAGAAGGCTGGTTACTAAATCATGAAGATTTAGTCGGTCAAAATATTGAATTTATGTCTGGAAAAATGAGTAATGATCTTTCTCACGGTACTTCAGTTCTAGGTGTTGTTTCGGCAGCTGACAATGGGATTGGGAATATTGGGATTGCACCAAAAGCAAAGGCAAAAGTAATTTCAGTGATCCGAGATAATGGGAGAATCGATGTAAGAGATGCTATTTTAAGTGCCGTAGATTCTTTACAGGCTGGAGATGTTTTATTAATAGAAGAATCCTTTAAATATGATGGATATGGAGATGACCCTTTACCAGTAGAAGTATACCCGAGTATATTTAACGCAATTCGCAAAGGTACAGATAAAGGCATTATTATTGTAGAAGCAGCTGGTAATGGTGGGATTGATTTAGATGAATTTAAAGACCGTAATGGTAAGCAGATTTTAAATCGAAATAGTCCAGACTTTAAAGATTCAGGAGCTATTATAGTTGGAGCATCTACAGCAAGAGTTCCTCATAAACGTTTAGCTTTCTCTAACTATGGTAGTAGAATTGATGTATATGGTTGGGGAGAGTATGTTGATACATTAGATACATATCAAAATCAAAATAGTAAAGGACAAAAAGTTACAGATCAGAACATAATTAATCGTTATACTTCTAATTTCCGTGGTACTTCTAGCGCTTCGCCTATAATTGCTGGGGCTGCTGTATCGATTCAAGGGGTTGCTAAAGAACATTTAGGTAAGGCATATACACCAAAAGAATTGAGAGCAATTTTAAGTAATCCTAATACAGGCACAAAGTCTAATAACCCATCATCTGATAAAATAGGGGTTTTACCAGATTTAAAAGCAATTTTGTCTAACCTTGGATTTCATAGTGATTTGACTACCAATGATCCTATGGTATTTCCAGATAACGTAGAAAAAAATGAAGGAAAAGAAAATTCAACTTTCGTATTTCCAGGTGAAGAAACAAAAAGAACAGGTGATAAAAATTCAACTGTAACCTTCCCAGTAGAAGATTTAAAACAGGAGGAAAAAGAAGAGGGATTAATTGTTTTTCCTGATTAATAAAAAAATACTACCTTCCATTTGGAGGTAGTATTTTTTATTTCTTGTCAATAACAAGCAGGCATGAAATTTGTATTAGTTTATCTTTCATAATGAATTTAACTAAAAAAATCGAATATTTGACTGTTAATTTACTTTTTCGTCTCAATTTATTACATGAATTAATCTAGAAATGCTTGCTGTAATGCTTTCAGTCCATCGCTGTAAATACCATGAAACAGATTTATTGCCTCTTCATCACTAACCTCAACAGGAGTGAATGTACCAGACCACTCTACTAACGATGTGTTACTTTCAGTACCTTCTTTCACCTGGATTGTAGATAGATAATTAGTGACTGGGAATGGTGCATTCATGATTGAATACGTGTAGTAGCGTTCTTTATCATTGAATACTTCTAAGCGTTCTATAATTGTATCGCCATCTGGATTAGCTAGATGACGTACACGACCGCCTTCAGTTAATTTACTGCTAGGTATATAAGGTAACCAGTCTGGAAGGGAGTTGAAACCTCCGATTAATTGCCATACTTGTTCAGGTGAACCGAAAATTTCCATAGATGTAGTAGTATGTGCCATGTTCATTACGCTCCTTTTTATCTCGATATTTGCGAGCAAATAATCAGTGGGGATGACCCCACTGATTAAGGTTTCAAATTATTTTACGTTGATTGGTAGTGGTGCATTAGGTGCTACTAGTTTTTGTTCGCGCATTTCTTCCCAGAATGCTGCTGGAATTACTGTATTTAAGGCGTTTTGGTCTTCTACAATTCGTTCCGGTTTACTTGCCCCAGGAACAACGGCAGCAACTGCTGGATTTGCTAGTGAAAATTGTAATGCAGCAGCTTTGATGCTGATTTCGTGACGATCTGCAAGAGCTTTGATTTTCTCAACTTTTGCAATAATTTCTGGCGATGCTTTTTGATATTCGAAGTGAGCGCCGCCAGCAAGAATACCTGAGCTATATGGGCCACCAACAACAATATCCATATTATGCTTTACAGATGCAGGCATTACTCGTTGCAATGCACGTTCGTGGTCTAATAATGAATAGCGACCAGCTAATAAGGATATATTTGGTTTCGCTTCTTCTAAATCAAGCATAAGTTCAATTGATTCTACTTTGTTTACTCCAAGCCCCCAGCCTTTAATGACTCCTTCTTCACGTAAACGTGTTAGCGCACGGAATGCTCCTGTTCGAGCAATTTCAAATTGTGAAATCCACGCATCACCATAAAAGTCTTGTGCTAAATCATGAATGAAAACAAAGTCTAGACGATCTGTTTTTAAACGTTTCAAACTTTGCTCGATAGAACGAAGTGTTGCATCTGCGCTATAGTCATTGATCATTTTATTTTTGCGACCAAATTCGAAAAGCCCGCCTTTTTCACCTAAATCACGTGCAGATGGATCTTCTAATTCATCCGAAATAGTTCGACCTACTTTCGTACTTAAAAAGTAATCATCACGATTTCTTTTTGATAGTGCTTCACCAAGACGAATCTCCGCTAAGCCAGATCCATAAAGTGGAGCTGTATCAAAGTAACGAACGCCATTCTCCCAAGCAGCATCCACTGTAGCGATTGCTTCTTCCTCTGGGATATTACGGTACATATTTCCTAGTGGTGCTGTACCAAACCCGATTTTTTCTTTTAGTAATTTACTCATTATAGATATCCTCCTAAAATGTATTTGAAAATTATTTATTCATTGTGAATGGATGTGAAAATGAAAACATGTCATTTTATCGTCTGACAAAATGTATGAGAAAAATACTCACTTTAAAGTAAAGGTACTAACAGGTAATTTCTAACACTGCATGACTCACTCAACTCTTACAAATGCTATTATGAAATGTATTTTACATAATGAAAAGTACGTACTTTAAAGTGATATAGATACTAAAAAGTAATACAGGTACTTTTTGGTGCCGTACTACTCATCTGCTGTTTACGTATGCTATTATGAAACATGTTTAACAGGGTAAAAAGTACGTACTTTAAGGTGCTATAGATACTTAAAAGTAATATTTAAATATTTTAGCTTATTTGTCTTATAAAATTATTAAAGGAGATTTTTATATGAAAACATACAATATTCCTGTAGAGGCAACTTTAGAGGTTATCGGTGGAAAGTGGAAAGTAGTTATCCTTTGTCATTTAAAGAAAGACAAAAAGAGAACGTGCGAATTAAAACAATTAATGTCTGGTATTACACAAAAGATGTTAACGCAACAATTACGTGAATTAGAAGAAGATGGTGTAATCGAGAGAAAAGTGTATAACCAAGTGCCACCAAAAGTAGAATACTCTTTAACTGATTACGGTCATTCTTTAGATTCTATACTCGATACTCTTTGTAACTGGGGAGAAAATCATCTTGAAAAGAATGGTAACACGTCTATGCTTATAACCGCAGTTGAATAAAGAAAGAAAAAACGAACGAGAATACGTTCGTTTTTTCTTTTTGTATAGAGGGAGATTTTTAAGCAGCATAATTACTTTTTTGTAATATAGGTACTTTTTTGTGCTGTAGGAACTAAAATGTGCCGTATAGAAAATTATTTGTTTTTACGTAACAATAGAGAAGAAATTTAGAAAAAAGGAGGGAGATCGTGTGAAACAATACAATATACCGATAGAAGCAACTTTAGAAATTATCGGGGGAAAGTGGAAAGTCGTCATTTTATGTCACTTAACGAAAGGAACAAAGCGAACGAGCGAGTTGCAGCGTCTAATTCCTGAAATTTCTGTTAGAATGTTGACGCAACAATTACGTGAGCTAGAAGATGATGGTGTGATTACACGTGAAATCTATAAAGAAATTCCACCCCGAGTAGAATACTCCTTAACTGATTATGGGTGGTCTTTGCAAAATGTATTAAATCAATTGACCGTATGGGGAGAACGATGCATAGATAGAAAAAACACAGAAGTTAAGTGAAATCTCTATATGTAATATTGAAAACACCACCTAATGACGAGGTGGTGTTTTTCGTTTTAAAACTTTAGAAAGTTGTTATGATGAAAAGTAAAATTTTTGAGGACCTGTTTCAGTCATGGGTACTTAAAAGTGCCTACATCACTTTAAAGTACGTACTATGCTTCATAATATAACCGTTTTATAATGACACTCGTAGCAAGAAGTCAGTACAATAACGATTTTAAGCTATGTTCAAAAAGACTTATTAACTAGTATAGTTTTTTGTTCAATTTTTTAGTAGGAGATGTTTTTATGGTTGAAGAACTTTTTTATAAAAAAATACTCAAAAATCTGTTTTCAGATCCAGTTCAAATTACACTTTGGAATGGAGAAACAATCCAATATGGCGAAGGGGAACCTCAATTTCACATAACATTCCATAAGCCACTTTCAAAAAAAGAAATCGCTAAGGATCCTTCTATTGCATTCGGTGAAGCATATATGAATGGGGATCTTGAAATAGAGGGTAACCTTGAAAAAGCAATTCAATCTATTTATAAAAGGCAGGATAGCTTTTTAGGTGATAGTAAGTTGCAATATTTCAAAAGTAAATGGAATTTCTCAAAACAAAAAAATAAAGATGATATTGCTCATCATTATGATATTGGGAACGATTTCTATAAATTATGGCTTGATGAAACAATGACATATTCTTGTGCATATTTCCAAAATGAGCAAGATTCTTTAACGACAGCGCAGCATAATAAAGTGAATCATATTTTGAAAAAGTTGAACCTTCAAAAAGGTGATACGCTATTAGACATCGGTTGTGGGTGGGGTGAACTCATTACAGCTGCCGCTAAACAGTACGGTGTGAAAGCGATGGGAGTAACGTTAAGTGAGGAACAATATGCTAAGACTTCTGAGCGAATTAAACAAGAGGGACTTACGGATTTAGTTGAAGTATCTTTACTTGATTACCGCGATATTAAGAATCATAAATTTGATAAAATTGTTAGTGTAGGTATGATCGAACATGTAGGAAAAGACAACATTACGCAATACTTTGAAACAGTTAACAAATTATTAAATGATGGCGGGATTTCTCTGCTGCATTGCATTACTTCTCCGGCTAATGGTGGTGCTACGAATGGTTGGATTGAAAAATATATATTCCCTGGTGGGTATGTTCCTGCTGTGAACGAATTAATCACGAACATGACAAACGAACAATTTTTTATTGTGGATGTAGAAAGCTTACGTAGACATTACGGAAAAACATTACAACATTGGGCTCGAAATTTTGAAAACGTACTAGAGGAAGTTCGTAAAACGAAAGATGAGCGATTTATCCGCATGTGGCGTTTATATTTAAATGCATGTGCAGCTTCGTTCTTTACAGGTAATATTGATTTACATCAATTTGTATTTACAAAAGGGATTAATGATACAATTCCGATGACACGTTCGTATATGTATGAATAAGAGCATGTAACCAAGTAGCTCTCAAGTCATTGAGTATAAATAAAATGATGATAGGATATAAGTCTATAACGTAAAGTCGAGATGGGAATCAGAAAATGATTTCTATCTCGACTTTTTAGTATATAATTTTAAAATTAAAACTATATACTTTTAAAGAAAAAATATATAATAAATGTAGAAACGAAAATTTATGAGCAAGGAAGTTGAAGAACATGACATTAACAATGGGCTTTATTGGATTTGGAAAATCAGCTAACCGTTATCACCTACCTTATCTAAAGACACGTAATAATATAAAAGTAAAAACGATTTTTGTACGTCAAATAAATGAAGAATTAGCGGCTCCATATGAGGAAAGAGGTGTTTACTTCACTACTGATTTGGACGAATTGTTGAATGACAAAGAAATTCAAGTCGTGACGATCTGTACGCCAGCACATACGCATTATGAATTAGCAAAAAAAGTTATACTAGCCGGAAAATCAGTTATCGTTGAAAAACCATTTTGCGATACAGTAGAACACGCCAAAGAATTATTAGCATTAGGACGAGAGAAAGGTGTAGTCGTTATGCCTTATCAAAACCGCCGTTTTGATGGTGATTTTTTAGCTGTGAAGCAAGTAATTGAACAAGGATTCCTTGGTGATATTATTGAGATTGAATCACATATTGATTATTTCCGTCCTAGTTCAATCACTCATGAAGCTCCAAAAGAAGAAGGTTCATTTTACAGTTTAGGTATTCATACGATGGACCGCATGATTTCACTATTCGGCCGTCCAAATACAGTGACATACGATATTCGTAATAATGAAGTGGAAGGTGCGGTTGATAACTATTTCGATGTTGGTCTACATTATGGAAATCAGTTGAAGATTAAGCTGAAAACGAACCATATCGTAGCAAAAGATTATCCACGCTTTATCGTTCATGGAACAAATGGCTCTTTTATTAAATACGGTGAAGATCAGCAGGAAAATGATTTGAAAGCGGGTATTATGCCTGAGAGTGCAGGATTTGGTGAAGATTCGCCGATGTATTATGGAATTGCTAAGTATCGTAATGCAAATGGTGACTGGATTGAAAAACAAATTAAACCGCCGCTTGGTGATTACGGTCGTTTCTATGATGCAGCGTATGACACAATTGTAAATGGTGCACCAAAACTTGTGAAAGATGAAGAAGCAGTAACGAATATTGAAATCTTGGAAAACGGATTTGCTGCCCCATCACCTTCAGTTTACAAACTTGAGGCTTTACATTTGAATGAATAGAAGAGAGTTTGCAGTATAAAGGAGGTATGGAAATGGCAAGCGGATCAACACAAGTAAAATACCTCGGCATTTATCAAAAGATTAAACAGCAAATTTTAGACGGTGAATATAAAATCAACGAAAAAATTCCGAGTAGCTCCGTCCTTGCTGAAGAATTCGATGTTTCAGCACTTACGATTAAAAAAGCGCTGGATCTATTAGTAAGAGACGGCTACATTATCCGTCGGCGCGGAAGTGGAACAGTGGTACAAGATTGGCATCAGCAGGAAAAGGCACGAATGATTCAAACTTTAACAGGTACGAAAGCTGTTTACGGTAGTGAGGTAGAAAGTAAAATTATCGAGTTTGCGATTGTAGGTGCTGATGAAGTAGTTGCTGAGAAATTGGGAGTTTCAATTGGTGATTTCGTCTATAAAATCATTCGCCTCCGCATCATTCACAGCATTCCGACGATTATGGAGCATACATGGATGCCAATTTCGGTTATCCCAGGTGTTGAAGCTTCTGTTTTAGAGGAGTCGATATACTCACATATTCAAAATAAACTTGGTCTTGAAGTAGGGACATCTGTTGTCAGGGTTAAAGGGATTCGCCCAGATGATAGGGAAAAGCAGTTTATGAACTTAACAAATCAGGATTTCCTAATGCGAGTTGAGCAAGTAGCTTACTTAACGGATGGACGAACTTTTGAATATTCTTATGCAGATCATCTACCGGAAACCTTTGAGTTTGAAACAGTCATTACGGCAAAAAAATTATAAAGAGACATAAAATAGGTTGAGGCAAGCATTGTCTCAACCTATTTTATGTCTTCTACAGTTATGATTCATCTGCTGTAATCAGCATGGATGTGTTCCCGGTTTTTTCAAGATGAACTTCTCCACAGGAACAGAGGGAATCGAGTATAGCTCCTAAAGACGAACCGTAATCCGTTAAAGAATACTCTACTTTTGGTGGTACTTGGTCATATACTTTCCTTTGGATTACACCATCTTCTTCTAGTTCCCGTAATTGTTGCGTTAACATTTTTTGCGTAATACCAGGCATTAAACGTTTTAATTCACTCGTTCTTTTTGTTCCTTTTTTTAAATGACAAAGGATAACAACTTTCCACTTTCCGCCAATAACTTCTAAAGTCGCTTCTACAGGAATATTGTATGTCTTCATAAAAAAAACTCCTTTGATGAATTTAGATTACAGTTGTGAGCCTACATCCGTTGCAATACTAAAATTATTTCTTTTTAGTACCTATAACACTTTAAAGTGCGTACTATTTATTGTGCTAAATATCGGTCATAATAACCGATGTAAGAGAGAAATAAGCAGAACGGCACTTAAAAATGCATATGTTACTTTTTAGTACCTATAACACTTTAAAGTACGTACTTTTTATTAGGATGAATATAATCCATAATAGCACTTGTAAGCAAGAAATGCGTGAAATGTGCTTTGAAGGAGCCATCATGCTATGGGGAGTTTTACATGAGAATAATTTGTTGTGTTATTAAAATTAATCCAAGACTTAACAGTTGATTAATTGAACTGTAAAGTTTAAAATTACAGTAAGATTTTTAAAAGTGAGTTGTTAACGTCTGTAAAATGTAGCATGAATAATAGAGATAAATGAAACATTGCTGAATAATTAACATTATGTGAATTTGATTCTAAACTGTAATTTTTTTTAATACATTTCAATAAGCGATATTTAAAATGTACGTTTAATAACATTAAAGGAGTGAGTTAAATATGGTAATTCTATATACAACAGCAAGCTGTGCTTCATGCCGAAAAGCGAAAGCATGGCTTGAAGAGCATCAAATTGATTATATTGAAAAAAACATCGTATCAAATTCTATGACAGTTGATGAGCTTAAATCGATTCTTCGTTTAACTGAAGAGGGGGCTACTGAAATTATTTCAACTAGATCCAAAACTTTTCAGGACTTAAATATAAATATTGATGAGCTCTCGCTAAATGAACTTTATACATTAATAATTGAGCATCCACTAATGTTGCGTCGCCCGATTATGCTGGACGAAAAAAGATTGCAAATTGGTTTTAACGAAGAAGAAATTCGCAAATTTTTACCACGTAGTGTCCGAACATTTTTAAACATTGAACTGCAAAAGTTGGCTAATTAATAAGTAATAGTATGAAAGAGAAATTTTTTGAAAGGAGGAAACTGAAGGTGATAGAAGTATGCGTTACAGTTAATTATAAAGATAGAAACTATCAAACAAATGTCATTGTGAACAAAGATACGATTTGGACAAAAATTGAACAGTTGGCAGAAGAACAAGTGAAGAAACAGTGGGGTTTTTAAACTTAATTATTTAAAAAAATGAAGTTATATGCTAGAGATTATAACTAAATTCAAAATTTTTCAGGTATTAAATATAAATAAGAAATTTTCTTGAAAGGAGGAAGCAGAAGATGATTGAAGTATGTGTTACAGTTAATTATAATGATAGAAATTATCAAACAAATGTTATTGTGAGTAAAGATACGATTTGGACAAAAATTGAACAGTTGGCAGAAGAACAAGTGAAGAAACAGTGGAGTGTTTAATTTTCTTTTTAACTTAAAAAGCTAAATGAAGTTATCAGATATAGGTGGGACGGGATAGAATATAAGGGAATTAATTTTTTATGGCAAGAAGCATTCCACATGTTTTAACGTTCTAACCAATCTGTAATATTTATGGCTACAGTATGTTAATATATGAGAAACAATATTTTTAATCGTAGGAGGAAAATCATGAACAGCGACTTTACCTTGGCCATACACAGTTTAACTTATTTAGCTTTACAGCCAGACCGGATGTCAACAAGTAATGCTATTTCAGAAAGTGCAGGTGTTCATCCAGTACGCATTCGCAAAGTACTAAGTTTGTTAAAAAAACATAAGTTTATACAATCGAAAGAGGGGACTGGTGGCGGTTTTATTTTCGCTCGCGATTTAGATGAAATTAATCTTTGGCATATTTATCAGATAACCTCTGAAGGTGCTTTGCAGCCGAAGTGTCCAGAATCAAACAATCAGTGTGTTGTAGGTTCGAATATGCGAAAAGTTCTTTTCGCTATTTTCTTAGGTGCTGAAGAGCATCTAGGTGAATACTTAAAGAATTATACAATGAAAGAAGTTGTTGACCTTATCAATCAAGAGCGTTAAGCGGCTTAATTATTATATAGCCGTGAGTTCTTAACACTTAAATGTAATGAAAAATATTACAGTATAATTTGTTTTTATATCTTTTTTATCGTCACAAAAAATATTTATAGGAAGGTGAAACGGTATGATGTCAAATAATAATCATGTTTTAAAAGTAGGAGATTGGGTTCGTGGAATATCAAATGAAGGTGAATTAATAGTTGGTTATATTGTATCACTTGATGATGTAGAGGATATAGTTACAGTTAGTATTGTGAAACGTGACGGCCAGTACACAATAAACGAAGCGATTTTACTCTTTAGTAAACACGTTAACAAACTCCCTGAATCAAAGGTAATAAATAAGGAACAAATCCTTTATCTTATAGATCTTGCATTATTAACAGGGGATGAAGAATGGTTTATCGAGCTTTCTTCAAAATTAAACTCGATAAAAGAGCTAGTTAATGAGGGATTTTAAAATTTAAACTTTTGAGGGTGCACACAATCCGCCTTATGGGACACAATTACTTTTCGCATAAAAGGAAATGATGTAAAAACGATTCATTACAAACATAGAGATATCCCTGAAGAAGAGCCGAACAAACTACAATTAAGATGATATTGAAGTGATTTGTTTGTGTATTCCTGATAACGATAATTATGTAAATGAGCTGTCCATATGGGGCAGCTTTTTTGTTTTTTGCTCAGTGTAGCTTTTTAAATTGTATATGAATTCAATATTAATAATATATATCCTAAAATTTGGTTTTTTTATTTTGGGATTTTTTTCTTTTTACCTACATTAATTATTTATTAGAATATCTTTTATGTTTAAAATAAAATTTTTTGATAAAAGGGGATATAAGTATTTTTATAATAAGTCACCTAGAAAAACAATGTATTATTGTATTTTTTTACTAACTAATTCAGCTTTAAGCGATAAAAACAATGGCTACATGCTAACTGTAAAATATTATCCATATAAAATTATTCCTCTTTAATATTTCTGAAAATATAAAAATATTAATTTTATAAATATACACGTTATAATGAGGGCGTCGAGAGAAATTTTATTATCTCTGGAGAAAATATAAAAAATGCGATTATTAGTAAGAAAGGTGTGTGATTAGAGGCGAAATGTATGTAATGTGCTTCAGTGGCTTGTGTGAGCAATATCATCAGTGCTACCGAAGTTATGAAAGTAATGTATAGAATTGAGAAAGAAATGCCTCGCAAATGAAGAGAGGCCGGTTTAGCTAAAATTACTGTTAAAAGTAAAAAAGAGAAACCATTAAAGTAATACACTGTTATTAGAAATGTTGCAACGTATTTATGAAGTCTATTCTATATTGTTCTCTTAAGGGTTCTTTATATAAAGAGCGGATATTACGAGTAAACTTTTTTGTGAACGCTAACAATTATATTAGGACGCTAATTAGCGAATGTTTCAATTTGGATTCATTATGATGAAGGACATACAATGTGGGGCAACTTGTAAGGAATTCATTTTCCAAAAAGGGAATATTTGTTAGGTGCAAAGAGAGATGCAGGAATAGATACAAGGGGGAGTTATTATATGAACGGGAATACTGCAAAGAAAATAGAAGTTCAAGCTGAAAATACCGCACTAAAAAATGAGCAATATGCAGATCCGAAAAAGTGGCATAAGCAGGATACTACATGGGCACTCAGTCTATTTGGAACTGCAATTGGAGCAGGGGTGCTCTTTTTACCGATTAATGCAGGTTCAGGTGGTTTATTATCTTTACTACTAATTACATTGCTTGCATATCCAGTTATGTACTACTCACATAGGGCACTTGCTAAAATGATATACGCTTCTAATTCTGCTGATGAGGGGATCACAGGTACAATTAGAGAGTATTTCGGAAGTAAAGCGAGTATCATTTTTAACATCGTATATTTCGGTTCAATTTATACAATCGTACTAATGTATTCGGTTGCGCTTACAAACACTGCAAGTAGTTTTATCGTGCATCAATTGCACATGCCAGAACCTCCAAGAGCTATTTTATCACTTGTATTAGTTCTTGGTCTTATCGCTATACTGAATTTTGGTCAAGATATTACTGTAAAGGTAATGAGTATGTTAGTGTATCCTTTCATAGTTTCTCTACTGTTTATCGCAATATCTTTAATTCCACAGTGGAATACGTCAATGCTTAGTTTTTCAGCTGTTTCAACTGCTTCAACAGGAACAGGCTATTTTGGGACGATATTGATGATTCTACCAATCATCGTATTCTCATTTAATCATTCACCTATGATTTCATCATTTGTTGTGAAACAGAGAGCTACGTATGGAATCGAAGCCACTGATGCTAAATGTGCGCAAATACAAAAGGTTTGTTATATCATGACATTCGCTGTTGTTATGTTCTTCGTTTGGAGTAGCGCATTGAGCTTGACTCCAGATGATATAAAAATGGCAAAAGAACAAAACTTATCAATTCTTTCATATCTTGCTAATGAGCTTAATTCGCCTGTAATCACTATTGCAGCTCCAATTATTGCTTTTGTGGCTATTACAAAGTCTTTCCTTGGCCATTATATCGGAGCATTTGAAGTAATGCGTGATATGATTATTAAGTTCGGTAAATCACGTGGAAAAGATATTGAAGAAAAAACAATTAAGACAATAATCCTTACTTTTGTTGTATTATCATGCTGGTTTGTTGCTTATACAAATCCAAGTATTCTTGGACTTATTGATTCTCTAAGCGGTCCTTTAGTTGCTGCTATCTTATGTCTATTACCGATGTATGCGATTCAAAAAGTGCCGGTACTAGCTAAATACAAAGGGAAAATGAGTAACGTATTTGTTATTATTGTAGGTGTACTTACTGTCTTAGCAAGTATTAAGTCATTATTCTAATTCACTACTGTTGGTTTTAGTATCAAAATAATTGGATCTGAGAAAATAAGGAGCAAGTTTTGAATAGTTTTTTTCAAAACTTGCTCTTAAAATATTCTAAGGAATTAATTTTACAAATAAATTTATTCATATTAGTCATCTAGCGTTTTGGTCATATACTCATCCAATATTATCAAGACCTAAATCGAAAAATTTTAAATATCAAGCGCCTAACGTATTATATATCCCTAATATGTTAGGCGCTTTTATTTTGGATAATAAATTTTGAACCTAAATTTGAATAGTATATTTCTCTATTTGATACTTATTTAATATTGTAAAATTTGTATTGAAAATTCGAGGTTTTAAAAGTATCATATACATATTCAAACATTTGAAGATGTATATGATACTTTTTGAAATTGAGGAAAAGTAACGGAGGGATTTCAATGGGAAACGAAATGCAACAATTTAAAGCAGATTTCTTTAAAGCCTTAGCACATCCTTTGCGAATAGGTATCTTAGAATTATTGTCAGAAGGTGAAAAAAGCGTAAACGAAATTCAAGATATTCTAAATAAGGAAGGTTCAGCTGTTTCTCAGCAATTAAGTGTACTACGTTCAAAAAACATTGTTGTTGGTAGAAAAGATGGAAAAAGAGTTTTATATTCTTTACGAGACCCTATTATTGTGGATTTATTGGTGGTTGCACGGAAGATTTTTAACAACCATTTAATCGATACGATTTCAATGTTAGAAGAGCTAGATGAAGCAGAAAGTGAAATGATGGCTAAGGAGGGATAGGTTGAGTATTGAGGTTAAGAAAGAAGATATCATCCAACATGGGATTGAAACATTTCGCTCATTAGGAGCTCATTACGTTTGTGAAGTTTGTATAAAAAGTGGAAATTCTTGTTGTTTTTCATGCCAACATTTACAAGATGGAGTTGGATGTCGAAAAAGAAATACTGCTTGTACAGCTTGGTTATGTGGAATTCAAGGTTTTTTATTTGATCAAATAGGATTACTGGATGAATGGAATCGTTTTTGGAGTGAAATTCCAGGACAAATGTTTCGTAGAGATATTACTCCAGATAAGGTAAGGATTAGATCGTTTATTGATACAAAGAAGCTAGATAGTCGAGCCGGAGAACGTCTAGCAGAAAGATTGAAATCCTATGTACAACAAGGTGGAGATATAGGTGAATTGGAGTGTCATTTAAGTAAAACATATAGTAAATATTAGGATGTTTTTTATTTTTGTGAAAAGGACAATTTTCTGTATAAGGACCGAGAAATACATTTGTAATCCAGATCTATTAAAAATAGAAAAGAAGGGTTTGTAATGAGAAAGTTATTTACAGGAAGGTTTGAAGGATATTCATTAGCACATTTTCAAAAGGATCTTCTTTCAGGAATGATTGTTGGAGTTGTTGCGATTCCACTTGCTATGTCTTTTGCTATAGCCTCTGGTGTTAAGCCAGAGTATGGGATTTATACAACCTGTATTGCTGGAATACTCATTTCACTGTTTGGTGGTTCGAAGTATCAAATTGGAGGACCTACAGGTGCTTTTGTTCCGATTCTTTTAGGAGTTGTAATTACCTATGGATACGAAAATTTACTACTCGCGGGTTTGTTAGCTGGAATTATTTTATGTCTTATGGGAATCTTCAAACTAGGCTCTTTAATTAAGTTTATTCCACGTCCTGTAACAATTGGTTTTACTTCAGGTATTGCTGTTATTATCTTTACGGGACAAATTGCTAGTTTTTTAGGTTTAACAGGTATAAAAAAGCATGAGGAATTTCTAGCAAATTTGAAGGAACTCTTCACTCATATCAGTACTACCAATTTTTATAGTGTTATAACTGCTTTGATTTGCTTTTTTGTTATACTCATAACACCAAAGATTTTACCAAAAGTGCCTGGTTCATTAGTAGGTGTTGTTATTTCAACTGTAATTGCAACTGTATTTTTCTCAGGTCATGTACCTACTATTGGTACAGCATATGGCACGATTCCAAATACACTTCCTCAGTTTGATATACCAGAAATCACATTAGAACGTATAAAACAGTTAATTGGTCCTGCATTTGTTATTGCGATGCTCGGTGGAATTGAGTCGCTTTTATCCGCTGTCGTGGCAGATGGTATGACAAATAGTAAACACAACAGTAACAAAGAGCTTGTCGGTCAGGGGATTGCAAATATTGTTACCCCGTTATTTGGCGGGATTCCAGCGACTGGAGCAATTGCTCGTACAGCGACTAATATTAAGAGTGGGGCTGTATCTCCGATGTCGGGTATTATTCATGGGGGATTTGTGTTATTGACACTTTTACTGTTAGCTCCATATGCTTCACATATTCCTCTTGCTAGTATGGCTCCCATTTTAATGGTGGTAGCTTGGAATATGAGCGAACAAAAACATTTTTATCACATACTCAAAATGAAGACAGGAGATTCCCTTGTATTACTAGTAACATTTTTACTTACTGTATTTACTAGTTTAACAACAGCTGTGGAGATCGGTCTTATTTTAGCTGTTATTTTGTTTACAAAACGTATGAGTAATATGCTTGTTATATCTAAAGTGCTTCCTGATCATACAAAAAAGAATGAAAAATTGTTATCGCATGTGGTAAATAAAGCTCATGATTGTCCACAAATTAGTATTTATACAATAGAAGGCCCATTATTCTTTGGGGCTGCTCAAACATTTGAACAAAATATTTTAGCGACTATTCATTATAAACCTAAAGTTTTAATTTTACGTATGGGAAAAGTTCCTTTTATTGATACCACAGGAGAGTCTTACTTTAGGAATATTGTTCAGCACTTCAAAAAACAAGGTGGCGTACTTCTTATTTCTGGAATTCAATCAGAGCTAAAAGCCAATCTAGATAAGAATGGATTGTACGCTGAGATTGGGAAAGAAAACTTTTTTGATCATACCGGGGAAGCAATTAATTGTGCTTTAGGACATCTGAATACAAAAAAATGTATAGGGTGTAAGCATTTTGCTTTTCATGAGTGTACAGGGCTTTCTCAGCAATCGCAGGAAATCAATACAATAAAGAATAAAGTAAATGCATTAGATTTTTAAAAATTTCACTTCACATACAAAGTTTGTTTGATTTAATCTACTTTTTCATCATTTTATTAAAAAATAGAGAAGAAGAAAGTTTGCTTTGGAGAATGTGGAGAAGATTTTTTACAAGGTGTGAACAAGTAGTTTTTTTTTATACATTCAACAAATAAGTATCAAACAGTAAGAAGAGAATATTTTCCGTATATTTAAACGGAAAAGGGAAATTAAAAATAATATTTATTTAATAGAATACACGAAAACGAGTGGAGGAAATAAAAATATGTCTAATTTACCAAATTGTCCAAAATGTAATTCAGAATACACTTACGAAGATGGGAATCTTTTTGTTTGTCCAGAATGTGCTCATGAGTGGACTTTAGAATTAGAAGCTGAAAATAGTGAAGATACAAAGGTAATTAAAGATGCAAATGGAAATATTTTAAACGATGGTGATTCTGTAACAGTAATTAAAGATCTTAAAGTAAAAGGAACTTCATCAGTTGTAAAAATTGGTACAAAAGTAAAGAGTATCCGATTAGTTGATGGAGATCATAATATTGATTGTAAAATTGATGGTTTTGGAGCTATGAAATTAAAATCTGAATTTGTTAAAAAGGTATAAATACAATTTTGTTACATCAAAATTAGTTTGAAGTTAATGAATATACACTGTTTTTCAGCTGTACCCCGTGCCCAACAACTTAAGAATTTCGAATTACCTTGAAATGATAAAATGAACTTTGGGTTATGATTCAGCAGAGTTTTTGGGGAGTACCATGAAATTTTAGCTTGCTAGCAATATAGTACAGCCGAAATATTTGAAATAGCTATAAGACTATTCTTTCGATGGTATGATGAAAGATATGGAAAAGGAATAGGTGTCAATCAGACCTCAATATTAATCTTGACCATTAGCAACAAAAACCACCTCTCATAAAGGTGGTTTTTCAGTATTAATATATTTTAATTAGTCACGTCTAAATGGCCCTTTTGGAGCAATTAGCTCTAAATTAGTACCATCTGGATTACGGAAGTAGGCAACTCCTGTACCAAATCCAGATTTCAAGCCGTTTTCTTGAAAGATAATTGGTTCTCCATATGGGTGCTATCTTATGCCCATCAGGCTAACAAAATGGATTGCCTCTGAAACAAAAAAATGATTTTTATTACTATAAAAAACGTAAAGTATCTGTTTTTAGAAAAAATTAATTTTTATAAATTGATGGAGATATAACTCAATTCTTTTATATATTTAGTTAAATATGATTGTCAGAATGAACTTAAAGTAATTATGATTTCTAGAAATGCGAACTGATGTTTTGAATTGGTTTAAAGTTGCTAGAACAAAATAAAACCAATTGAGCAAAAAAACTTGCAAAAATAAAAAGAGAGATGTATATTAATTGATGTATCAATAATTGATATATCAATTAATATTTTGACAAGAAAGAAAAGGAACATTTTATGAAGAAAATGTTCGTAAATATCAGTGGAGAAGAACGCAAAATACTTATTCATGTTCTATTACAGATGCAAAAAAATGTAGAGAATATTAAAGAATAGAGAGTGTAGGGGGCAGAATAGTGTGGAAATAATCGCAGCTATTTTAGTCGGGATCGTAGCATTAGAACATTTGTTTATCATGATCCTTGAAATGTTTTTTATTGATTCAAAAGTAGCGAAACGTGCTTTCAAATTACCGAAGCATTTAGAAGGAGATCGAAACGTAGCCATTATGTTTGCAAACCAAGGTTTATATAATGGATTTTTAGCGGCTGGTCTCATTTGGGGACTTGTACTTGGACTCAATCCAATTGGTTATATGGTCCAATTATTTTTCGTGATTTGTGTGGTGGTAGCAGCTATTTTCGGAGGTTTCACATCTAATAAATCAATTATTGTGAAACAAGGACTTCCAGCTGTTTTAGCACTGGTTGCCCTTTTATGTATGATATAGAATCAAAGTTTCTCAATAAAAGAACTCATTTTTGAAAAATACGCTATTCTTTCTTTAAAATTATAGGAAAGGATGGCGTTTTTGTATGTCTATTTCTGTATCTGATGAATTACAACCATTGAGCAAAAAAGTTAGTGATTAAAAATATTATTCTTTAGTACATACATTTTTAAGATGTTAAATATATTTCATAATAGTCTCTGTAAGATAGGGATAAGTAAAATAGTACTTTAAAGTACCTATAGCACTTTAAAGTGCGTACTTTTTATAACTTTGAATATCATTCATAATAGCACCAGTAAGAAGAAAACAAGCTTTACGGTACTACTAGTTACCAACGATGTTACAGCAGTTTATTTGGAATCAGATTGATTGAAAGGTTGTACTATATGGCCTAATAATTTCGAAAAAATGTCGGTGTGGCATAAAACAATTATGGAGGTTAAAGATATGAGTACTTCAAATTTGAATGAAATAAGTATACAAATTTTAAAAGAGGAGGAAACGCTTCAATTTTCCTCTTTTACAAATGAAGATGCCTTGCAACTAGGTTTATTTATCGTTGAAACAGCAAAGCGAGAGGGGAAATTGATTGCTGTTGATATAACGAAAAATGGTGTGCAATTATTTCATTTCAAGATGACAGGGACAAATGCGGAAAATACGAAATGGATTGAGCGTAAAAAACGAGTCGTTTCCCTGCATGATCGTAGCTCGTATTATATGCAGATACAAAGTGAAATAACTGGAATTTCATATAATGAAAAATATCTTTTAGATACTTCGGAATATGCTGCGTTTGGTGGATGCTTTCCTATCAGGATAAAAAACGTAGGGGTTATTGGAATGATAACAGTTTCAGGATTACCACCAGAAGAAGATCACGAATTGGTAGTAAGAGCAGTTAAAAATCATTTGAACCAATAGTTGTAACTAGTCAATAGATAATTAATTTTAGGGGGCAATACTATGCCATTAATCGAGCTAAATACTTGGCCAACCATGTCAACAGAAGAAAAGAAGGAATTTATTTATAGTGTAACGGAACTTACAATAAAACTATTAAAAATTGTCCCTGACAAAATTCAAGTGTTGATAACGGAACTTGAGAAAGAAAACTGGGGGAAAGCTGGGGCTGTAGCAAGTGATGCTACCTTTGCTGAGAAAAGTAGGGTGTCCAATTGGGAGACAAAAGAGTCTTACGATATACCAGGTCGTAACGTTAATGGAATGGCTATTATTAAGATTGATATATGGAATACATTTGATCAAGAGACAAAGGATAAGTGGGTAAACGAACTTACACAAGTAACATCTAAATATACTCATGCACCTTTGGATAAAGTACTAATTCTTATTCGCGAAATGATTCCAGGGAACTGGGGACAAAGTGGTGTAACAGGAGCTAATGCAGATTTCCTTTCCAGAAGTCGTACATTTTAATTGTTAAATAAAAAAGGCAAAAATGAACACATTTCTGTTCGTTTTTGCCTTTTTATTATTTGTCTGTGGTAATGAACATGATCCTTTATATGTTTAAGTAATATTCTCTAAAGTTGCCTCTACGGGAAAGTGTATTTCTTCATTTGAAAGTCTTTTTCATGGAATGTAGATTTCAATTTTTGAGCAAAATAAGCTAGGTTATATAAATGTTACTTTTTAGTACCTATAGTACTTTAAAGTACGTACTTTTTATTAGGGTGATTATCATTCATAATAGCACATGTAAGAGAGAAACAAGCTTTACGGTACTGGTAACTAACTATGTTACTTTTTAGTACCTACAGCACTTTAAAGTACGTACTATTCATTGTATTGAATATATTTCATAATAGTACATGTAAGAGAGAGACAAGCTTTACGGTACTAAAAAGTACCTATAGTACTTTAAAGTGCGTTCTTTAAAAAAGAATGAAACCATTCATAATAGCGTTTGTAGAGATTAAATATGTTTTTTAGAAGATAAAAGGGCCTTTTTATCGCACTATTATGATAGGAATTATAGGGAAGAGGGGAAACTCAATTGAATTCATATACAGCATCGTCTTCAGAAGTTCAGACGAATCGAAGAAGTATATTTGCGTTGTTAGCGTTAGCAATTAGTGCGTTCGGGATTGGGACAACTGAATTTGTTAGTGTCGGTTTATTACCATCTATTTCGGAAGATTTACATGTGTCGGTTACAACGGCTGGTTTAACAGTTTCTTTATATGCGTTAGGCGTAGCGTTTGGGGCTCCAGTATTAACGTCATTAACAGCTAATATGTCACGAAAAACGTTATTAATGTGGATTATGATTATTTTCATTATTGGTAACGGAATCGCAGCGGTAGCAACAAGCTTCACTGTATTACTTATTGCGCGAATTGTTTCTGCACTTTCACATGGTGTGTTTATGTCAATTGGTTCAACAATTGCTGCGGCACTTGTCCCAGAAAATAAACGGGCTAGCGCGATTGCGATTATGTTTACTGGTGTAACAGTTGCAACTATTACAGGTGCACCAATTGGAACATTTATTGGTCAACAATTTGGCTGGAGAACATCATTTTTAGCAATTGTAGTAATTGGAATTATCGCCTTAATTGCAAATAGTATTCTCATTCCATCTAATATGAAAAAAGGTGCGTCTGTATCATTCCGCGATCAATTTAAACTGATTACGAACGGAAGACTGTTACTAGTTTTCATTATTACTGCATTAGGATATGGGGGAACATTCGTAACTTTTACGTATTTATCTCCGTTATTACAAGAGGTAACAGGATTTAAAGCAAATACGGTTACTATCATTTTATTAGTGTATGGAATCGCCATTGCGATAGGGAATGTGATTGGCGGAAAATTATCGAATCATAATCCAATTCGAGCGCTATTCTACATGTTCTTTATTCAAGCGATTATACTATTTGTTTTAACATTTACGGCACCATTTAAGGTAGCTGGGTTAATCACAATTATTTTAATGGGGCTATTCGCATTTATGAATGTTCCAGGGTTACAAGTATATGTCGTAATGTTAGCTGAACGATTTGTACCGAGTGCTGTCGATGTTGCATCGGCAATTAATATTGCGGCGTTTAATGCTGGGATTGCTCTTGGTGCTTATTTAGGCGGTATTGTAACGAACTCGTTAGGGTTAATTCATACAGCTTGGGTAGGCGGCATTATGGTAGTAGGTGCTGTTATTTTAACAGCATGGAGCATGACATTAGAAAAAAGAGATCAAGTAAAATAAAAGGAGAGAAAATATAATGAAAAACTTACAAAGTACAACAACATTGCATAACGGTGTAGAAATGCCTTGGTTCGGTTTAGGCGTATTTAAAGTAGAAGAAGGACCAGAACTTGTAGAAGCAATTAAATCAGCAATTAAGGCAGGATACCGTAGCATCGATACAGCTGCAATTTACGGAAATGAAGCAGCTGTAGGTGAGGGGATTCGTGCCGGTATTGAAGCAACTGGTATTGCAAGAGAAGAATTATTTATTACTTCAAAAGTATGGAACGCAGATCAAGGATATGAAGAAACGATTGCTGCATACGAAGAGAGCTTAAAAAAATTAAAGCTAGATTATTTAGATTTATATCTTGTTCACTGGCCTGTAGAAGGGAAATATAAAGATACATGGAGAGCGTTAGAAACACTTTATAAAGAAAAGCGTGTACGTGCAATTGGCGTAAGTAATTTCCAAATTCACCATCTGCAAGATGTAATAAAAGATGCAGAAATTAAGCCGATGATCAATCAAGTAGAATACCATCCTCGTTTAACACAAAAAGAATTACAAGCTTTCTGTAAAGAACAAGGTATTCAAATGGAAGCATGGTCACCACTTATGCAAGGTCAATTATTAGATAATGAAACATTACAGGCAATTGCTGAGAAACATGGTAAAACAACAGCACAAGTGATTTTACGTTGGGACCTTCAAAATGAAGTGATCACAATTCCAAAATCAACGAAAGAGCACCGCATTATTGCAAATGCAGATGTATTTAACTTTGAATTAACGAAAGAAGATATGGAAAAAATCGATGCATTAAATCAAAATCACCGCGTTGGTCCAGATCCTGATAACTTTGATTTCTAATAGAAATGAGTAAAAAGAGTGCAAAAATTGCACTCTTTTTTTATTGAATAGACAATAAAATGTTTCTGTTTATATTATGACTTTTAAATTACTTTAGACGAGCTAAAGAACTGATTAACAGTATTAAAGTTTGACATAAAATAATGGATTCTATATTATATATGCTATAGCATGTAAATTACGATTTATTTAGAGGTGGCATATGGACTTATATGAGTTAACAGGACATCTTGTTCATCATACGGATGTGAAGTTAACAAATTATATAATGTAAGTTTTTAATCACATATTGCTTATAAAATTTACCTTTTATATGCTATAGCACGTAAATGTCACCTCTTAACTTGTAATGGTAAAGATTCAAATAATACAAGATATATTATGAAACGAGGAGATTTTAGTTATGGAAAAATTCATATTAGCGTTTGATAGAGAACTTGTAATTGCAGAAAAAAAAGACTCAACATGGAGCGTCCAATCGCAGTTTGTAGGTGCGAATCCGGTTGCGTTAGCTTCAGATCCATACGATCCAGAAAGAATGTATTGTGGTACCTTTGACAGGGGATTATGGAGAAGTAAAGATGGAGGAAGTTCATGGGAAGCGATTGGTGCGTTACCTTCCTTTGGTGAAGTGTTCCCAGCAAATGCTATTCATATGAGAGCTATTACAGCAGTTTCTGTATCTCCAGCGAAGGGGGATGACGGTAACGGGATTGTATATGTAGGAACTGAACCGAGCGCAATGTTCGTATCCAAAAATGGAGGAGACAGTTTTGAGCTGCTAACTGATTATCGACAAATGCCATCATATTCATCATGGTTCTTTCCTCAAAGAACATATACACACCATGTAAAACATATTGAAATTGATGCTAATAATCCAGAAACTATTTATACGACTATTGAGGTAGGCGGATTAATTAAAAGTGTAGATGGAGGTAAGACATGGACTGAGGAAAAAGAGGGGAACTATCCTCAAGATATTCACATTCTTAAATCACATGGCGATGCGCCAAATCGTTTATACGGGGTGTTAGGTGATTCATTCTTGAAAGAACCAGGTCAAGAGTATGCGGAGAGTAATGATGGAGGTAAGACTTGGAACTATATGTGTAGCGGGCTAAAGCATCATTACGCATATCAAATGGCAGTTAACCCAAATGATCCAGAAAATATTATTATCGCGACATCTTCAAATCCACACGTAGCGCATGATTACAATAATGGAAATTGTGAATCATTTATTTATAAGAAAGAAAAAAATCAGTCTTGGGCAGAAATGAATGTAGGTTTACCAACTCCTAAAGGCACAATCATACCAGTATTAAAGGCAACAAGTGATGGAACGTTTTATCTGTTTAGCAATAAAGGAGTGTATCAGTCAGTAGACGGTGGTTCAAATTGGACATCATTAGAGATTCCTTGGGAGAATAGATTTATGGAACAACATCCTTATGAGATGTTAATTATTAAATAAGTGACAGGTATAGTTTTTACTACTATTCATTGGTAATGTTTAGTTGAATTTAAATTAAAAATGTAAAAAGCCAGGTAATGTGTTATTCATGCTACCTGGCTTTTTTGACCAGCAATTTAAGGTTATTTTCATATTTGTGTAAATATGAAACAAGCAGGATACATGAATAGAGAATGGGTAAAATAATACCGAATGATCACTAGATTGTATCAATGATGCTATAAGTGTTTTTTTAGGGAAACTGAAGCAAGAAGCAGTGGTTTAGATTCAGAATGACTAGCAATTGGTGTTATGGTGTTCAATGGTTCAAAAATGAACTCATTTCAACTCATATTATCTTCGCAATGTATCATTTTGAAGAATATTAAAACTTAGGAGGAAATGAATTATGACAAAAGATTTCTATACTGCACTGAAAGAAAGACGTACTTACTATGGAATTAACAAAGAGGTACAAGTATCGGATGAAAAAATTAAAGAAATTGTGGAGTTTGCTGTGAAATATACTCCATCAGCTTTCAATTCTCAAACTGCGCGATTAGTTGTATTATTTGGTGAAGCTCATGATAAATTATGGGATATTACAACTGAAACATTAAGAAAAGTAGTTGGAGATGGAGATTTCTCAGGAACGCAACAAAAAATGGATTCTTTTAAAGCTGGTTATGGAACAGTACTATTCTTTGAAGATGAGGCTATCGTTAAATCGCTTCAAGAAAAATTTGCTGCATATGCTGAAAACTTCCCAATTTGGTCACACCAAGCATCAGGTATGCACCAATTAGTCGTGTGGACAGGTTTAGAAGCAGAGGGATTAGGGGCATCTTTACAACATTATAATCCATTAATTGACGATGAGGTAAAACAAGAATGGAATGTCCCTGCTAATTGGAAGCTAATTGCACAAATGCCATTTGGTAATCCAACAGCTGCACCAGGTGAAAAAGAATTCCAACCACTTGAAGAGCGTGTGAAATTTCATAAGTAATATTCAAATGCAATAAAATGGAAATTTAATTAGTGGTGGTCTTACTGTCCGCAAATAGCGGGATAAGCTAACTGTATTGCGAAAATAAAACTGTTTAGTTACAAAAATTCTATTTATTATTTCTGTTAATCGAGTATGTATTAATAAAAGTTGTTAAAATCACTATTTTAATCTTTAAAGGAACAAGGTGATCGGTTTGATCATCTTGTTTCATTTCTTAAATTTTATTTTATTCATTAAAAAACGCTAGCTTTTCATAAATGCTTGAAAAACTAGCGTTTTAATAATAGGTATCTGTAATTTGATTACTTAAAACTATATAAGAAAAAGCTTTTATGTTATTCCTCAAGTTCTATCCATTCCTGTGACCATTCTTCTATTCCGCGAATAATAGCTTCTAAAGCAAATCCTTTTTGAGTTAAAGAATATTCTATACGAACTGGTGTCTCAGGAAAGACTTTACGTTCGACAATTCCTTCTAGTTCTAATTCTTTCAATCTTTCTGAAAGTAATCTTCCGCTAACAGGAAGAGAAGATTCAAGCGTACAAAAGCGCTGAGATCCAGAAAAAAGTTGGTAAATAATTAGTGCTGTCCATCGTTGGCTAAAAAATTTCATTCCTTTTTCAAAGCGAGGGCATAATGTAGAATCATTCATTTTCCTTCACCTCCTAAAACAAATTATATAACATCTTACTATTAGTAACAAATGTTTTTATAATTAATTACTTGACGTAAATTAATTATGAATGTATACTCGCTTACATAAAGTAACTAAGTTGTTTTATGTAACTAAAACTCTTTTCTTTAAATGGCCAAAGTTGTAATGATACATATTGCATATAAGCTGAGAGAAAAAAGAATAGCATCTGTAAAAACACTTACGTTGTGTAAGTTAAACAATAAAAAATATAACAATGGAAGAGAATTTTTAGAGATTCTCAATACTAGGAGGTACCTAATGGTTACAACAGATACAATTCATATGTTAGAAGATAAAATTCAATTTATACATCAAGATGGAAAGGATATTTATTTAGTAGGACCTATCAAATTGCCAATTAATTTATATGGGGAGACTAAAATTTTCCAATGGTATTCTTGGTTACAATGTAGTGAGGTTACAAATAGTGTAGAAGGAATTATCAAAAAACTCTCATCTATTAATTTAGCTGATATGCAGCAATCTAGTGTGCTTGTATATGGTGATTTTGAGAATTCTGAAGATGCCCTAATTCGTATGCATAGTATTTGTCACACCGGTGATATCTTTGGTAGTAAACGTTGTGACTGTGGATTCCAATTAAAGCAGTCTTTACAAATGATTACAGAACATGGTTCAGGTGCTTTATTTTACTTAGCGAATCATGAAGGAAGAGGAATTGGTTTGTTTAGTAAAGCAATGACGTACCTCTTGCAAGAAAATGGGTTAGATACAGTAGAAGCTAATCTGAACCTAGGCTTTGAAGATGATGTTCGAAACTATGATGATACAATTGAAGTATTAAAAGCGCTACGCTCAAAACCTGTAAAACTTATTACAAATAATCCGAAAAAATTAGAAGCGTTACAAAAAGCTGGATTAAATGTTACGAGTCGTGAACCGTTATGGGGTGATATCTCAGAGTTTAATGAGAAATATTTGCAAACGAAGATTCAGCGTTCTGGACATTTTGAAGGGGGACACTTACATGCTTGAGCATGAATTGTATATGAAGCTAGCACTAGAAAATGCCAAGGCTATGAAGGGACAAACGACTCCAAATCCATTGGTTGGATCTGTAATTGTAAATGATAATCGAATTGTAGGGGTCGGAGCACATATGAAGGCCGGAGAACCACATGCCGAAATACATGCGATACGTATGGCTGGAGAACAGGTACGTGGTGCTACAATCTATGTAACTCTTGAACCTTGTTCTCATCATGGTAGAACAGGGCCTTGTGCTGAAGCAATTGTACAAGCAGGAATTAAGAAGGTAGTAGTTGCTACACTTGATCCAAACCCGCTTGTTTCTGGACGTGGAATTAAAATTCTACAAGATGCAGGTATTGAAGTACTTGTAGGAGTGTGTGAAGAAGAATCTAAAAAAATGAATGAAGTCTTTAATAAATATATTTTGACAAAGCGTCCATTTGTAACGATTAAATCAGGAGTTACATTAGACGGTAAAATCGCTACGTCTTCATCGGATAGTAAGTGGATTACATCTACAGAAGCAAGACAAGAAGTACACCAAATACGAAACGAAAATGCGGCTATTTTAGTAGGAGCGAATACTGTTCAAAAGGATAATCCATCATTGACAACGCGTATTCCAAATGGACGAAATCCAATTCGAATAATATTGGACTCGACATTACGCATACCGATGGAAGCTAATGTTGTTACAGATGGAGAAGCTCCTACCTGGATATTTACAACAAGTAATCATGCAGCGAAAAAAAAGATAGCATTAGAAAATGCAGGAGTTAAAGTATTTGTTACTAGCGGAGAAAAGCATATAAACTTACATGAAATGCTTGATGTTTTAGGGCAAAAAGGAGTTTCCTCCCTGCTTATTGAAGGTGGTGGAGAGGTAAATGCTTCGTTTATTGAAAATAAATTGATGGATAAACTTATATTATATGTCGCACCAAAAATTATTGGGGGCAGATTGGCGCCTAGCTTTGTAGAGGGGACTGGTATTACTAAAATGCAAGATGCAATTGAATTTAAGGATGTATCATTTACCCAGGTTGGAAAAGATTATAGATTTATTGGCTATCCAGAATATCGGAAAATATAAGGAGAATAAAACCTACTTATATGTTCCGATAAATGGATTGCAGAAAGGAGCGATGAAGAGTGAAGTTTGGATTTGATATCGATGATACATTAATTGATTTAAGGCAGCATGCTTTTCATTTATATAATAAGAAATTAAACAAAAAAGTAGGATTGGATGTATTTCATTCTTTAAAAACAATTGAAATTCATGAAGCATTTGGCATGACTTCGGAGGAAGGCAGTCATATGTGGAATAGTTTGCTGGATGAGATTTATTATACTTCTTGTTCACCGTTTCCATATGCAGTAGAGACATTACAAGAATTAGAAAAACAGGGACATGAAATATACTATATAACAGCACGGCCTAAAGAACATGGAGAGCAAACAAAAAAATGGTTAATAGAAAAAGGTTTTCCGGTACATGAAGATCGCTTTTTCTATGGAATGAAGGATGAAGAAAAAATACACTTCATACAAGAAATAAAATTAAACTATTTCTTTGATGATAAGCCGGCAGTCTTAGAAACGTTAATAGGAAAACCGATAAATGTGTATGCAAAAACTACTTCTTACAATCAACATCTCAATATCCCGCGGATTACAAGTTGGACGGAGTTAGGAGATATTATAAAGAAAGAAATGTGAGGATTTAACTGGCAAATCAAATAGAGCTAAGAGTATATTGAGTGTTACAATTTTAGAGGAAAGACATAGGTGTTATGTCTTTCCTTATTTTTTAATACTATCGTTTTTATTAGTGTGATGTGCTAGGAGTACTTCTAATAGAGAGGAAATAGAAAATGAGCAATAAGAAAAATATTTTTAAGCTAGTCTTGTATGGTAGTGTAATTTATACATCAATGATGGGTTCCCCTGGTGCCACAATATTTTTGGATATTTTGGATGAGAAGTTCAAGAATTAATAGGGTGTGTTCATAATCATGAATTTTTGGAAAACCAAAATTACAATGTTAGGTTATTTTGAATCAGTAGTGGATGATATGCAAAATTGCATATTACAAAATAAACATCGTAATTTTTGGATTCTTGGTATAAAATACATTACTTAAACTATATATTAGAATGGAGAAAGTGAATTGGAATTATTAAGAAACAGTAAGGTTGGTACAAAACTAAACATATTAATAACTATATCAAGTATTGCATGTATAGTATTATCCCTAATAGGGTTTTGGGGATTAGAAAGAGGGAAAAGTACTTCCTCTAATATGTATGAGGATAATTTACTACCAATTGAGTGGATTGGTATTGTAGAATCTAATTTTTATCATGTTAATATGAACTTTATGGAAATTATGGTATCAAAAGATGAAAAAAGAATGAATGAATTAATAAGAGAAATGGACGGAATTCGTCAGGAAAATGATTATCTTTTAAAGCAGTTTGAGGCTAAAGTTATTTCTACTAAAGAAAAAGAATTATATAACACGTTTTATGAAACATTTAATAAATTAAGAACTCAAATGAAGAAAGCGCAAGAATTAGGGAAATCTAATAATGAGGAAGCATATGCATATTACCTAAAAGAGATTGAACCTAATATGCAAAAATCAATAAAATCAATTCGTGAATTAATTTTATATAATAGTAATAATGCAGAGCTTTTACAGAAGGAAAATAATAATAGTGCTCAAAATACAATGATAATGTTTGTTAGTATTTCGCTTTTAGCAATTTTAATAATTATATTAATTGGATATATTATTAAATTAACTATCCGAAAACCACTTGTGTTACTACAAAATGATATGGAAAAAGTAGCAGCTGGAGATTTAACAACACGTACTCCTTATAAAGCAAATAATGAATTAGGGCATATTGTTCAGTCTTTTAATAGTATGTTAGATAACCTTCAACAATTAATTGCGAATGTTAAGATGACAACACAAGAGGTTATTTCTACTACGGAGGGCGTATTACAAGATACAAATCGAGCGTCTAGTATTTCAAATGAGGTTGTACAGACTGTTTTAGAAGTAAAAACAAAAATAGAAGGACAGGTAACTAGTATTCAGGAGAGCTCATCCTCAATGGAAGAAATTACAACAGGGGTGCAAACTGTAGCTGAATCTTCAGCAGTAGTCGCTGAGGTAGCAGTAACGACTACAGAACGAATAAATATCGGTAGTGAAGTGATAAATCACTCTATTCTTCAAATGAATAGTGTACATGATGTTGTCGAGGAAACATCAAAAGTAATAAATAAACTTGTTACACGTACACAACAGATTGATACAGCTCTCGCTGCAATTACTAATATTGCCGAACAAACGAATCTTCTTGCCTTAAATGCCGCTATTGAAGCGGCACGTGCTGGAGAGAATGGGAAAGGATTTGCAGTGGTTGCCGCAGAAGTTCGAGACTTGGCTGAGCAATCTAAAGAATCTGCAAAGGAAGTGAATCATTTAATAAAATCCATTCAACAAGATACTCAAGATACAGTTAATGTCATGCGAAAAGGCCAACAGAAGGCAGTAGAAGGAAAAGAAGCTGCCCACAAAGCGAATCAAACCTTCTTGTCTATTATGAGAGATATTGATAAGATTACAAGTCAAATTCAAGAAGTATCCGCAGCGACAGAAGAGATGTCTGCTGGTACAGAAGAAGTAAATGCTTCTCTTTCGCTAGTTTCTGAAACTGCAACGGATGTAAAAAAAGAGACTCTTCAAACAGTAAAATCAATTCAATCACAAGCTGTATCAATTGAACAAATATCAATTCAATCTAACAAAATGAAAGAAAAGGTGGAAGAATTAACGGAACTGGTTTCAAAATTTAATATTACAGAATAAGATAATTTATTCAATTACAAATGTAATAACATGTATGAAAACACATGAAGACTTAAGGGGCTTCGTGTGTTTTTTTATTGAATAATGTATGAAATAATATTGGATCATTTCACGGTATTTCAAAAATTTTGGTTTTATATCCATATATGCAAAATTACATATATTTAATGATTGATAATCATGAGCTAATGTAACTATAATAATTACACTAATAAGTAACTTACTGACGACAGTTATAAGTAAAGAAGGAGGGTTTTATTGTATTTTGTATATAAAAAATAGAAAAGGAGATATGTAAATGAAAAGGCTACTTGTTATAGGCATCATGTATACAATGTTTTTCCTCATAGGAAATATACACTTACATGCTGATGAACGAACAAATGTAAAAGAAATTACTAGTTTAGAAGAGCCTACTTGGATATTTCAGGCGGGCATAAGTAAGGGTAAATATCACGATCGACAAGATTTAGGATTTATTTTGCAGAGAAATACACCATTAAAGGTAAGACAAACGAATCCTAATTTTAAAGACAAATTAACATTACGTTTATTGTCTAATGACTCTAAAAATGAAAAATCCATACAAGTAGGAAATGAATGGATTACCATTCAAGGTGATACGCCTTTAGTTCCTTTCATAGATACTCCGTATGGTGAAGAGCACGCTGTACTTGAGTACCAAGTAGGGAATGAAAGTGCTACTAAACCTCTTCCCATTTATAAACAACAAGGAAGTGTATCTCAATTTTTTAGTACATGGGATCAATTTGATGGAGAGTATGCGTTACTTCAAGGGGAGAGTTTTCAATTATTTATACCTAAAAAAGATAAAGAAATAGTAAGGTCTTTAAAAGATTTTCAATCATTGGATGAGTTAATTGCGTATTATGAAAATATTTTTGCGATGTATGATTCAATTATTGGTTTAGATGGTTCAGCGGTTGAGAATAAAAAAAGTCAAAATCGTTATTTTTTAAAAGCAGATATATCCGGTGCTGGCGGTGCCTATTATGGTGCAAATTGGACAGCGAATAGTTCAGATAGTACAAAGATGTGGTTAGATAAACTGAGTTGGGGAACTTTACATGAAATCGCTCACGGATACCAAGCTGGTTTTGATAATCAAGGAATATTTACAGGAGAAGTTTCTAATAATCTATTCGGTGTTCAATATCAATATAGTAAATATGGAAAAAAAGCAGATCAAGTTGGTTGGTTGTTTAATTTCGGGAAAAAGGAAAAAGTAGAACGGAATTTATATAATGCTTTAATGAAAGAAAATAAAAATTATGATGACTTAGATTTACGACAAAAACTTATTCTTTTAACGATGGCGAAACAAAAAGCTGGCGATGAAGCTTTTGCAAAAATGTATCAAGGTTATCGAAAACTAGCTAGTAATGCTGCTTTTAAAAAAGGTGACCATTCTTTACCAGATTTAATGAATCAGTATTATAGCGAGAATGTACAAGTTGATTTTACACCCGTTTTTGAAAGATGGGGCTTTAAGCTTAATCATAAACAAATAGAGATGAATAGGGCGAAAGGTTATCCGGCAGTTACTTCTTTAGCGTATATAGTGCCTGAATTACAATTAGCTAAGGCGAGAGCTCTAGTTGATCCTGATATTCCGATAAACTCTAACTTTGAAATAGTTACGAATCAGCAAATTGCTTCACTTGGGTTAAAAGGGAATTTGCATATCCATTTAAATACAAATGAAATAGATACATTGAAAGGAAGAAAGATTAAATTAAAAGAAGGGAATACAGTTGTTCAAGAAAAAACAATTGAAACAGCAGATATCAATTTACAAGACGTACCAAATGGGGTTTATACGGTTGAAATTTTAGGTGAGAAAATGGATAGAATGTATCATTTCCGTTCGTATTATGCCTATGTAAAGGAAAAGGATAATAGTCTAACGATTGATGTTAACGAAATGAAAGTGAGCAATTTGGTAAATGAAACGATTCAATTCCTAGGATTAGGAGATGATCAGTTTGCCGAATTAAATACAGACTTAGAGCAAAAGCGGGCTGTTTTTACGGTTACTACTAAAACGCCTCATAGCTATTATGCAGATGAAAAATATGCATCAATAGAGGTGTTTAATGAGAAAGGTGAAAAAATTTATACGAAGGAAATGGAAGGGACAAATGTAACGATTGTAAAAGATACTATTCCACTAAAAGAAGGATATAAAATTAAAATCTATCATGATGAAATAAAAAAACGATTAACTAGTAAAGCTACTATTATTAATCCTATGAATAAAACGAATGAATTTATAATGACAAAATGGGGACTGAAAAATACTTATTTAAAAAATAATCCAGAAGAAAATCTTATGAAAAGAATTGATGAAGAAATGGAAGAAATTATAAGTAATCCGGTTTTAAAAGAGATACCAATGCAAAAATTAGAAATGAAAAAGAATGTGTGGATGGCGATAAATATGTTATCAGAACCACAAAAAATAACGTATATAAATAAATATAAAGATAGCTTATATAATGAGTAATTTTTGAGGAATGAAATGAATCTAAAAGTAAAGACGCAATCTATCTATATTATGAGGAATCACAATTCATAAACAGTAGATAAACATAGATAGTTTGAAATATCTATGTTTCCAATTTCGAAAAAACATTTATTTAACTTAATAATAAGATTATAAAGGAGTAAGAATATGAATAATTTCGTAAAGGTAGGTTTAACTACAGGAGTGGTGTTATCGGCGATTATGCCCTATGGAGGAGTGCATGCGGAAACAGAAGATTTAAAAGTGGAAACAAAGGAAGATACGTTCCGAACAGGTAATTTAACAGCACCTTCTCAAAATTCGGCAGAAAATGTAGCAAAGGATGCACTAAAAGGAAAAACAGAACAAGCATTATCATCAAAGCAAGTTAATACGGAATCCAAAGTTAATTATAATGTTACGCAAAGTCGTAAATCTTATGATGGTACTACAATGGTACGTCTTCAACAAACGTATGAAGGACGTGATGTATACGGATATCAACTAACAGCACATATTAATGATGATGGTGTACTTACGAGCGTTTCAGGGGATAGTGCCCAAGATCTACAACAACAGGAAGATTTGAAACAACCTATTACTTTATCAGAAGAGGATGCAAAAAAACAGCTTTTCAACATCTATGGAAATAATCTCACATTTATTGAAGAACCAGAAATTAAACAAGTGGTATATGTAGATGAAAATAAAAATAAAGCTACAAACGCATATCAAATTACTTTTAGTGCATCTACACCTGAATATGTATCTGGTACAGTATTAATTGATGCTTTTGGTGGTAATCTATTAAAAGAACTCGTTCAAAAATTGGGTATACAAGTAGATAGTAGTATTGTCCAATCTGCGACAGCAAATAAATCACAAGATTCTTCAAGATTAACAGGTACAGGAAAAGATGACTTAGGTATTAATCGTACGTTTGGAATTACGCAGCGAAGTGATGGAACGTACATGCTTGCAGATTATTCTCGTGGTAAGGGAATTGAAACATATACTGCTAATTATAAAGATTATAATAATTATAGAAGAAATGTATGGGGTTATCTCGATGATTTAGTAACAAGTAATTCTACAAATTTTACTGATCCTAAAGCAGTTAGTGCTCATTATTTAGCAACGAAAGTATATGATTTTTATCAAGAAAAATATGGCCGTAACAGCTTTGATAATAACGGACAAAAAGTAATTTCTGTCGTTCATGGTTGGAACACAAATGGTACGAATAAAGGAAATCCTAAGCAGTGGTTTAATGCATTTAGTAATGGAGCTATGCTAGTATACGGAGATCCAATTGTTAGAGCATTTGATGTGGCAGGACATGAATTTACACACGCGGTTACAAGAAATGAGTCTGGACTTGAGTATGCAGGAGAAGCTGGTGCAATTAATGAGGCTCTATCTGATATTTTAGGAGTAGCAGTTGAAAAGTATGCTAATAACGGAAAGTTCAATTGGACAATGGGAGAACAATCAGGTCGTATTTTTAGAGATATGAAAAACCCATCATCTATCTCTTCTAGATATCCGGAGGACTATAGACATTATAATAACTTACCTATTGATGCTGACCACGATCATGGTGGTGTACACACGAACTCTAGCATTATTAATAAAGTAGCTTACTTGATTGCTAGTGGTGGAAACCATAATGGAGTAAACGTACATGGCATTGGAGAAGATAAAATGTTTGATATTTTCTATTATGCAAATACGGATGAATTAAATATGACTTCTAACTTTAAAGAATTAAAAGAAGCTTGTATTCGTGTAGCAACGAACTTATATGGTAAAGACTCATTAGAAGTACAAGCTGTCCAACAAGCCTTTAAAGCAGCTTATATTTAATAATATTGCGATGAATTATAAACCCTTTTATTTTAATATAGTGATTAATTTGTGTGTATAGGCAAAAATCTTGTAGAATTTTTCTGCAAGGTTTTTTTAGAATTTTATTTTACAAATGTGTTATATGGTTTTTAGTTAATTAGGATAAAAATAATCCTATAACTGTATGTAAGAATGTGTGATTTTACAACCTTTTCTATGATAAAAAAAGATACTACTTTAGCAAATATAAAGAGTTAGAAATTATAGTTTATAGGGCACTTTTTTGTTCCTATGGAACTTTAAAGTGCGTAATTTTCTTTATCGTTAATATATATCATAATGGTATTTATTAGTTGGTTTTAGCTTTACTCTGCTGTTGATGTGATTTTTTAACATGACAATGATTAGAATCAGAATTATCGAGTAGATCTAAATGATGATAATTTCGATTTTTAATTCCGTACAGAGTCCAATAGCTACATAATTTTCGTTTATACTCTTTCGAAAAAAGGGTGGATCTGCTTATTTTCTGTTAAAGATAAGAGAAGTGAACCACAATATAAACGTAATTATTTATTCCAACGTAAGTCAATCATGTAGCACATGAATTTGGAGGAATCTATATGCATATGCAATTAAAAGGAAAAACAGCACTGGTTACTGGATCTACGGCAGGGATTGGAAAAGCAATTGCCACTTCATTAGTAGCGGAAGGAGCTACTGTACTTATTAATGGACGCCGTGAAGAAAATGTTAATCAAACGATAAACGAAATTCGAGCGCAGTATCCGGATGCTATTCTTCAACCTGTAGTAGCTGATTTAGGAACAGAACAAGGGTGCCAAAATGTGATTGAAAAGTACCCTGAAGTAGACATTCTTATTAACAACTTAGGAATTTTTGAACCTGTAGAATATTTTGATATCCCTGATGAAGATTGGTTTAAATTATTTGAAGTCAATATTATGAGTGGTGTTCGACTTACTCGCTCGTACTTGAAAAAAATGATTGAAAGAAAAGAAGGAAGAGTCATCTTTATTGCTAGCGAAGCAGCTATTATGCCATCTCAAGAAATGGCTCACTATAGTGCGACTAAAACGATGCAACTCTCACTTTCTCGCAGTTTAGCTGAGCTGACGACAGGAACGAATGTGACTGTTAATACTATAATGCCTGGTTCGACTTTAACGGAAGGAGTGGAGACTATGTTAAATAGTCTTTATCCTAATGAGCAATTGACAATAGAAGCAGCTGAGAAGCGATTTATGAAAGAGAATCGACCAACCTCTATTATTCAAAGACTTATTCGACCAGAAGAAATTGCCAATCTTGTCACGTTCTTAAGCAGCCCACTTTCTTCAGCAATTAATGGTTCCGCGTTGCGAATAGACGGGGGATTAGTACGTAGTGTGTTTTAAAAAATTAAAAACAACATAATATTCTGTTGAAGGTAAAGATGGTAAGGCAAATGAGTTGTATTTTATCTATTAATGGAAATATATAAAAAGCAAATTGCGACATGCAAACAGCCGAATTTTCTACTATAAGAAAAATTCGGCTGTTCTTTTTTTACTTGTTGTAAAGGATGGAAAGCTTTTAAGATTGTGGCACGCCTCTTAAGACAAAGATAAGGCGAAGCAATCCCGCTGTTATTTGTATTATTTAGTGAAAGTTACCAAACGTTTTTCAACACTATTTTCCCAATTGCTTTATTTGACTCCAAATATTCATGTGCTTGTGCAACTTCATCAAACGTAAAAAGTTTAGAATCTAGCAATGGTCGAAGGTGTCCTTCTTCTACTATTTGCGTTAGTTTAGTTAAAATTTCCCCGCAAGCGTCACGTTTATCTGTATGTAATATTTTTAACGCCATAAAAGTAACGTGCAGAGAGAGTCCTTTTGCGTGTAAAGGAGAGAGGTCATGGGTTGAACGAGCTGCAATTGTTACGACAGTTCCGTTGACCGCAGCAGCTTCAAAAGAATGATCAAGATTCTTGCCGCCTACTGTATCAAATATAACTTCAAATCCGTTTCCGTTCGTATGTTTTTGTACATATTCTTGAACAGATTCTTCTTTATAATTAATAGCTATGTCGGCTCCTAGACGATGGGCGATGTCTATTTTGCTTTGCTGAGAAGCGGTTGTAAAAACTTTAGTGCCTGCCCATTTAGCTAGTTGAATGGCTACGTGTCCTACGCCACCAGTAGCTCCATGAATGAGAATATTTTGACCAGGTTTAATATTTGCACGATCAAATAAAGATTCCCAAGCTGTAATTGCAACTAATGGTAGAGCAGCAGCTGCTTCCATTGTTAAATTTTTAGGTTTGTGAGCAATTAATCGTGCATCAGCAAGCATAAATTCTGCAAGTGCACCTCCAGTTTCTTTAAAACCTCCGGCACATCCGTATACTTCATCCCCACATTTAAATTTCGAAACACCTTCTCCTACTTCAATAACAATACCAGCTACATCGCCGTGTAATATAGCTGGAAACTCAGGAGCGACTGCTGAAACGGCACCACTACGCATTTTTGTATCGATTGGATTTACACTTGTTGCTTTTACATCGATTAGAACATGACCTGGTAAAAGTTTTGGTTTTGAAACTTCTTCTAATTGAAATACAGATGAACCCCCAAAAGAATGGATAATTTGTGCTTTCATAGTTTATACCTCCTGTTTGTGGTTATAGCATAGCAAAGTACGAAAAATAAGTATAATATTTTGAATTTGGTTAGTAACAATTTTATATAAAGAAAGGGAAAGTACGTGAAATAATGAAACGTATTTGCAAAAGCAACAGTAAAGCTTTTTGAAGAAAGGGTAGATGTTATTTTTGCAGCATGATTTATTATTACTCACTTAGTATAGGTACTTTAAAGTGCCTACATCACTTTAAAGTACGTACTGTTATTCATGTTATGGCCGATTTATAATAACACTCGTAGCACAAAGAAAGTTATAACGATTACAATCGGCAACAATGTGGTGTTGCAGTGTTGCTTATAAATTTTGAGAAGAAATATGAAAAGTATAGGTTTATATGAATGAGGGAAAGTGAGTGAAACACATGGAAAAGTTTGCGAACCATTTTGGATATAATCGTATGTTTGCGAAAGATCAACTTACGTTAGGAGTTCACATTCCGATTGAAAATTATCAGTTTCATGCTCCAACGATGGAAAAACAAGTAGAGTTAGTACAAAAAGCGGAACAATACGGTTTTACAGGTGTATGGCTTCGCGATGTATTGCTGCAAGACCCTGATTTTGGTGATCCTGCAACAGGTCAAATTTACGATATGATGATTTATTTGACGTATTTAGCAAGCAAGACAGAGAAAATCGCATTTGGAACGTCGGCAACAGTGTTGTCACTTCGTCATCCATTGCGTGTAGCAAAAGAAATTGCTACATTAGATCAACTATTTCCAGAAAGAATTATGCTTGGCGTTTCATCCGGTGACAGACGTGCCGATTTCAAAGCGTTAGGTGTTAGTCATGAAACACGAGGTGAAAAGTTTAGAGAAGCATTTGCTTACTTGGAAGAAATTTTGTATAAAAACTTCCCGTCTATCCAGTCGACACTAGGAGAAGTTCATGGTGCGAATTTAGTTCCAAAACCGTCTAAACGTGTTCCAACCTTTATTACAGGTTTTAGTCAGCAAAATATGGAATGGTTTGCTGAACATGGAGATGGATGGATGTATTATCCACGTAGTCCGGTGCATCAGGCGGGAGCAATTGGACAATGGAGAGAACTAGTAGAGGATTATCATCCAGATGTATTCAAACCATTTATACAACCGATGCATTTAGATTTATCTGAAGATCCAAATGAACGTCCTACACCGATACGTTTAGGTTACCGTACAGGGCGTAAGGCACTAATTGAATTACTTGATATATATAAAATTATTGGTGTGAATCATTTATTCCTTGCTCTATTTGATGGTCAACGTCCAGCTGACGAAGTATTGGATGAGCTAGGAGAAGAAGTGCTACCGCATTTCCCAGCCTTGTAAAGGAGTGAAAAGAATGAAAGCAATAGGACTTATGCAATATGGAGATAAAAGTGTACTACAAGAGATTGAAATGCAGACACCGCTATTGGAAGACAACGATGTACTGATTGAAGTATATGCAGCTGGTGTAAATCCTGTGGATTGGAAAATACGTGAGGGTTTACTTCAAGACGTAATTTCTTATGACTTCCCGCTCGTTTTAGGATGGGATGTTGCAGGTGTAGTTGCTGCTATAGGAAAAAACGTAACAGTATGTAAAGTGGGGGATGAAGTATATAGTCGTCCAGATATTGAACGAAATGGTACGTATGCAGAGTACGTGGCAGTAGATGAGAAGTATGTAGCGAAAAAACCGAGAAATCTATCTTTTGAGGAAGCGGCATCAATCCCTCTAGTAGGTTTGACAAGTTGGCAAAGTTTAGTGAAATTCGCTAATGTTCAAAAGGGTAATAAGGTTTTAATTCATGCTGGATCTGGCGGGATAGGTACGTTTGCTATTCAACTAGCAAAAAGCTTCGGTGCACATGTTGCAACTACGACTAGTACGAAAAACATGCAATTTGTAAAGGATCTAGGCGCTGATACTGTCGTCGATTACAAAACGGAAGACTTTTCTTTGCTTTTGCATAATTACAATATTGTATTTGATGTGTTAGGTGGGGATGTACTAAAGAATAGTTATAAAGTACTTGCACCAAATGGAAAGTTAGCGTCTATTTATGGTCCGAAAGGTATGAAAATTCCGCAAACCGAGATATCAAGAGAGAAAAATATTGAGAGTGACCATATATTTACTGAACCTAACGGATATGAACTTTCTCTTATTACAGAATTAATTGAGAGCGGGAAGATTAAACCTGTTGTCACGCATGTGTTGCCTTTACATGTAGAAGGTGTAAAAAAAGCACACCACATAAGTGAGTCAGAACGTGCTCTTGGGAAAATTGTATTGAAGAAACATTGGTAAAGTATGAGGTTTTAGAGACAATATTTTGCTAAGTAGCGAATGAGCTTATATATTCTATTCTAGCAATTGTTTTAAAAGGGAGAGAACAAATGGATTCAATGACATTTCTTTTATTCGGAGCGACAGGGGATTTAGCGAAACGCAAAATTTACCCTGCTTTATATAAACTATTTAGTAATCAAAATATACCACAATCTATTTCGATTATCGGTATTGGCAGAAGGGCAATGTCAGATGTGGAATTTCAAACAAAGGTGGAACAATCCCTTGCTACATTTTCTAGAATATCTTCTGATGACGAATCAGGAGTAGAAGAATTTATTAGCACATTTCGTTATTGTCAATTAGATACAGCGAATATAGTGGGCTATCAAGATTTACTGAGCCTTGTAAAAAAGCGTGAAACAGAATTAAATATTTCTGAAAACCGTATGTTTTATCTATCTGTTGTACCAGAAGTATTTGATGTGATTGCTTTAAATATTAAAGAGAGTGGATTGTGGACTACAAAAGGATTAAACCGTCTTATTATAGAGAAGCCTTTTGATTATAATGTAACGTCTGCTCGCGAGTTTAACCGAAAATTAATTGAAGATTTTGATGAAACTGATATTTATTATATCAATCATTATCTTTGAAAATGAATGGTAACTAGGAATACACTTAGAAAAGTATTACAAAATAAATAGTATTTAATTCAAGACATTTTTATTGACGATAATAATTTATGTGGTTAATATACTAGACATAGGATTACTTAATTACTAAAAGTAATTAGATATAAAATATTTCGTTAAGTTCTATAAATAAGTAAGTTGCAGTAGAAATGCTTTGAATTGCCACTATTAATATTGGGGACAATGAGAGAGCGAAAGGTATAAAAAGAATTGGAATTAGATAACTCTTTGTTTTTTATAAAAACAGGAAGTATAAGAGTATGAGCTTCTGTACAATTCATTTTTAGTATATTGAAGAGGATTATACAACAAGAGGGGGACTGAACTTGGAATCAATGACCTTTGTTTTATTTGGAGCGACAGGGGACTTAGCGAAACGGAAAATTTACCCCGCGCTATATAACTTATATAGAGATCAAAAGCTTCCAAAGCAAATATCTGTTATCGGGCTTGGAAGACGTCAAGTATCTCATGAAGATTTTCAAGAAAGAATAAAAGAATCAATAGAGACGTTTTCTCGTCAGAGGGAAGAAGGTACTCCGGAACTGGAAGGTTTTTTAGATAATTTTCGCTATTGTCCATTAGATGTGAGTAAGCCGGAAGACTATGAGAGATTATTACAAGTCGTTCGTGAAAGGGAAGAAGAACTACATATAAAAGGTAATAGAATGTTCTATCTTTCAGTTGCTCCTGAATTTTTCGAGACGATTGCTTTAAATATTAAGGAAAGCGGACTTGATAAAACGGATGGATGGAAACGCCTGATGATTGAGAAACCGTTTGGGCACGACCTTACATCTGCTCGTGAGCTGAATGATAAGCTTAGTCGCACGTTTGAAGAAGACGAGATATACCGTATCGATCATTATTTAGGTAAACCGATGATTCAAAACCTTGAAGCGCTAGAATTTGCAAATCCTGTTCTCCAGTCGATTTGGAATAAAGAACATATAGCGAATGTACAAATTACAGCTAGTGAAACGGTTGGGGTTGAAGAAAGAGCTGGATATTATGATCACGCAGGAGCCATTCGAGATATGGTTCAAAATCATATGTTACAAATATTAATGATGACTGCTATGAATCTGCCGGAAAAGGTTAATGCGTGTGAAATTCGAGAGGAAAAACGAAAGGTAATGGAGACGCTTCGTAAAGTGAAAAAAGAAGACGTTCAAAACCATATCGTTCGCGGTCAATACGCTTCAGGAGAGATAAAAGGTGGGCAAGTTGTAGCATATAAAGAGGAACCAGGAGTAAATCCTTCTTCTAACATAGACACATTTGTTGCTGCTCGCTTGTGGATCGATAATCCGTTTTGGACTGGCGTTCCATTTTATATACGAACAGGAAAACGAATGAAAGAAAAGTCTACTCGTATTGTAATCGAATTTAAAAATACGTTAAAACAGCAATATCAAGATAATAATCCAAATGCAGAACCTAACTTATTAATAATTGAAATTAGCCCAGGTGAGAATGTTTCATTACAGTTAAATAGTAAAAATCCATTGAAAAATGGAGAAATTGAACCGATGCGTATTAACTTTACTTGTGAGCAAGCGGATGTGGGAGTACCTGAAGCGTATGAAAGACTCATTCATGATGCTGTGAGTGGAGACGCTACATTCTTTGCACATTGGAGAGAAGTTGAATTGTCATGGGAATGGGTACAACCAATTCTTGAAGCGTTCGAGGAAAACTTATTACCGCTTCATGAATATGAGTCTGGTTCATATGGTCCAGAAGCGTCTAATGAACTGTTGCAAGAAAGTGGATTTAAATGGTGGTTAGATCAAGAGACGGAAAAATAAGTACTTTCTTTCATGAAAGCATTTAGGGGGACGATTACTATGACACAAAACATAAATCAATTAGCAGTGAATACACTTCGTACGTTATCGATTGATGCTATTAATGCGGCAAACTCAGGTCATCCAGGTCTTCCGATGGGAGCAGCACCAATGGCTTATGCATTATGGGCGAATCATTTAAATTACAATCCTAATCACCCAGAATGGTTTAACCGTGATCGTTTCGTTTTATCGGCGGGACATGGATCTAGTTTGTTATATAGCCTACTTCATTTAGCTGGATATGACGTTTCAATTGATGACTTGAAAAACTTCAGAAAGTTAAATAGTAAAACACCAGGACATCCTGAGTTTGGTCATACTCCTGGAGTTGAAGCGACTACAGGCCCGTTAGGACAAGGGATTGCGAATGCTGTCGGAATGGCAATGGCAGAAGCGCATTTAGCAGCGAAGTTCAATAAGGATGGTCACTCTATTATAGATCACAATACGTACGCTTTAGTCGGAGATGGTGACTTAATGGAGGGTGTCGCTTATGAAGCAATGTCAATGGCAGGACATATGAAACTTGGCAAGTTAATTGTACTGTATGATTCAAATGAAATTTCACTTGATGGTGAATTAGGCATTGCTTTCTCTGAAGATATTCAGAAAAGGGCAGAATCTGTACATTGGCAATATGTAAGAGTTGAAGATGGAAACGATGTCGATGCTATTACAAAAGCTATTCAATCAGCGAAAGAAAATACGGATCAACCTACTCTTATAGAAATTAGAACTATTATAGGTTATGGAAGTCCAAAAGTTGCTGGAACGAACAAAGCACATGGTAATCCGCTTGGAGTAGAAGAGGCAACAGCGACAAAACAAGTGTATGGTTGGGGTTATGAGGAAGATTTCTTTGTACCTGAAGAAGTAAAAGCTCATTTTAATGAACTGAAACAAAAAGGTATTGAAAAAGAAAATGACTGGAATGAGCAGTTCAATTCATACAGAGAGTCGAACCCTGCACTAGCAGATGAATTAGAAAAAGCGATTACAGGTGATGTTTTAATTGAAGCGAAAGACATTCTATCCTTTGATATTGAAAAAACGATTTCCACTCGTGTTGCAAGTGGGGAAGCTATTAATCATTATGTGAAATCGATTCCTTCTATTTTCGGTGGAAGTGCAGATCTTTCTCATTCCACTATGACAGATATAAAAGGTGAAGCTGTGTACGCGGTAGAATCGTATGCTGGACGAAATATATACTTCGGTGTACGTGAACATGCAATGGGCGCGGCAGCGAATGGACTGGCTCTCCATGGAGGAGTAAAACCTTTCGTAAGTACATTCTTTGTATTTAATGATTACCTTCGTCCATCGATTCGACTGGCTGCACTGCAAAATTTACCTGTTACTTACGTATTTACACATGATTCGATTGCTGTAGGAGAAGATGGTCCAACGCATGAACCAATTGAACAATTGGCAGCGCTTCGAGCAATTCCTGGTCTAACAGTTATCCGTCCGTCAGATGCAAATGAAACAGCAAGTGCTTGGGCGTATGCTTTACAGCAAACGGATGGTCCAGTCGTTTTAGTACTGAGCCGTCAAAATTTACCGGTGTTTAATGAAACGAAAGCGAACATAGAGAATCTCTCTAAAGGAGCTTACGTATTAACACAAACGAATGAAAATCCGGATGTAATTTTAATTGCGACAGGTTCTGAAGTATCCTTAGCTACTAGTGCGAAAGCAAAATTAGAAGAAGATCAAGTTTCTGTTCGCATCGTTGCAATGCCGAGCTGGGAGTTATTCGATCGCCAATCGAACGAATATAAAGAATCCGTTCTTCCGTCTTCTATAACGAAACGAGTATCTCTTGAAATGGGTGTATCTCTAGGTTGGGAACGTTATGTAGGACAAGAAGGAAAAGTACTATCAATTGAAACATTTGGAGCTTCAGGAACTGGAGCTGAAGTCATGAATCTATTTGGATTTACGACAGAAAATGTTGTTCAAATTACAAAAAATGTGTTGAATTCTTAAGCTATGACTGTGAATACCTTTCTGTACATACTAACATTTCAGTGCTGAAAGGTATTCCAGATTGTAGTGATATGGATTTTTAATAAAAGATGATTTGAGGAGGAATTATATTATGCAAGTAGGATTAATTGGGTTAGGTAAAATGGGATTAAATTTAGGGAAAAATTTAATGGATCATAAACATGAAGTAGTAGCATTTGATTTAAATACGAGCGCAGTAGAAGAAATGAAAGAGTACGGGGCAACGGGTACATCTAGTTTAAGTGAACTTGTTCAGTCATTACAATCACCAAGAATTCTTTGGGTAATGGTACCACACGCTGTTGTTGATTCTGTTATTGATGAGGTTACACCACTTTTATCAAAAAGAGATATTTTAATTGAAGCAGGTAATTCACATTATAAAGAGTCTATCCGCCGATATGAGCAATTAAAGAAAGATGGCATTCACTTTATGGATGCAGGAACTTCTGGCGGAATGGAAGGCGCTCGTAATGGTGCTTGTTACATGATCGGAGGAGATCAAGAAGCTTGGGACATCGTTGAACCTATCTTCCGCGATACTGCTGTAGAAAATGGATTCTTATATGCTGGAAAAGCTGGTAGTGGTCACTTCTTAAAAATGGTTCATAACGGAATTGAATACGGTATGATGGCTGCTATTGGTGAAGGATTTGAGATTCTAGAGAAAAGTGAATTTGACTACGATTATGAAAAAGTATCAAGAGTATGGAACAACGGTTCAGTCATTCGTTCTTGGTTAATGGAATTAACAGAAAATGCATTTTCTAAAGATGCAAAACTGGATGAAATTAAGGGTGTTATGCATTCTTCTGGTGAAGGAAAATGGACAGTAGAAACAGCATTAGACCTTCAAACAGCAACTCCTGTTATCGCAATGTCTCTATTAATGCGCTACCGCTCATTAGACAATGATACATTTACAGGAAAAGTTGTAGCAGCTCTGCGCAATGAATTTGGCGGACATGCAGTAGAAAAGAAATAAAGTGAAACTTTAATAAGTAGGGGCTTTATTCCACATCAATCGGGCTTTTACGGGATAAGCATATTAAACATGTAACTCATCAACGTTTAAAAACTGGAGGGAATTGATCATGAAATTTTTTATTGATACTGCAAATCTTGAGGACATAAAAAAAGCATATAAACTTGGAGTTTTAGCTGGTGTTACAACGAATCCTTCTTTAGTAGCAAAAGAGGGCGTTAAGTTTGAAGACCGTATCGCAGAAATTTGTCAGGCAGTACCTAAAGTTGAGTCTGTTTCGGCAGAAGTAACGCCAGATGCTGTTACAGCTGAAGAAATGATTGCTCAAGCAGAAGAATTAATTAAAATTAACGGTGGCGATAAAAACGTCACGATAAAACTTCCAATGACGCTAGCAGGATTAGAAGCTTGTCGCTATCTTACTGAAAAAGGTGTGAAAACGAACGTTACACTTATTTTCACTGTGAACCAAGCACTTTTAGCTGCTCGAGCAGGTGCAACGTACGTTTCTCCATTTTTAGGACGTTTAGATGATATTTCTGAAGATGGTGTACTATTAGTTGCTAAAATTGCTGAATTATTCGATGTTCATCAATTAGATACACAAATTATTGCGGCTTCTGTCAGACATCCAGATCATGTAACTCGTGTAGCGATGGCAGGTGCTCACATTGCAACAATCCCTTATAAAGTAATCGAGCAACTTGCTATGCACCCATTAACAGACCAAGGTATTGAGAAATTTGCTGCGGATTGGGCGAAAGCTCCTAAATTATAATGCATGAAAGTGAATGTGCTTTCCGAAAATTGCTTTTCATGAGAGGACAAATCCTAAGTAACTTCATCGTTTAAACTGGATCCTGATTTTGTAGTCTTACTACGTGAAAAAAGCAGAGATGAAAGTGTCATTCACTTTTAAAAAAGGAAAAATTGATCGCGCGAAGCGTTTATCACAATAACATTATAATTATGAAAGAGAAATCCCCTTATTAGAGAGATGAGTTATAGTGTATCTCTAATAAGGGAGATTCTTTTTATATAAATCATTATAATGTGAAGATGCTTTTAAACGTATAGCAATATGTAAAGGTATCTTTTACTCAAGTAAGAACTATATAGGTTCTTTTCATTATATAGTAATTATGAAAGGGTTTACATAAAGGGGGATTGAGTATGAATATGTACCTTTTAATTATTACATTATTATCAATTGTAATTGTTATTTTAGGGGTATCGTGGTGGAGATGGCATGCGTTTATTAGTTTAACGGTTGCAAGTTTGTTTTTAGCAATTATGTCTGGAATGCCAATGGATAAAATAGTGAGTGCTTATGAAACGGGAGTCGGAAGTGTTCTCGGGCATTTAGTAGGTATTTTAGTATTAGGTACAATTTTAGGGAAAATGATGGCAGAGTCAGGTGCTGGAATGCAGGTGGCAGAGTTCTTTATAAAATCCTTTGGGATAAAAAACTTACCATGGGCTATGTTAATTGCAGGTTTTATTATTGGAATCCCGGTGTTTTTTGAAGTAGGTATTTTAATATTACTACCGTTAGTAATTTCAATTCATAAAACAACGAAACAAAATATTTTATTGATAGCATTACCAGCAATTGCTGGGCTATCTGTCGTACACGGCCTTGTTCCTCCGCATCCAGGGGCAATTGTAGCAATTGGTATTTATAAAGCGAATCTTGGGAAGGTACTATTGTATTCACTCATTATTACATTTTTTGCAGCGATTATTGCAGGTCCTATATTTGCGAAATGGATTCACAAACGTGTAATTCCTGAAAATGAGCCAGAATTGATTCGTGTAAATACAAAATCAACGAAATTACCAGGAATAGGAGTTTCATTTTTAGTTATTTTGTTACCTGTTATGTTAATGGTTTTAGCTGCAGCAGCTCCTTATGTGCCTCTTTCTACTACTTTGATGAAGACTGTCACATTAATCGGTAGTCCTATCATCGCACTATTGATTGCATGTTTTGCAGCGTTTTATTTTCTTGGATTTCGCCAAGGTATCGATAAAAAGGCTATTAAGAAGGTAACAGAAGATAGCTTATTACCAATCGGTTCAATTGTTGCGATTATTGGTGCTGGCGGGGGATTTAAGCAAATTCTTATCGATAGTGGCGTAGGGAATGCTATTGCTCAAATGTCTGAGCATTTAGCTCTATCCCCAATTGTATTAGCATTTATAGTAGCAGGATTAATTCGAATTGCGACAGGGTCAGCGACAGTCGCTTTAACAACAGCAGCGGGTATCGTTTCGCCAATCGTTGAAAATACGACAGGTGTGAATTTAGAGTTACTCGTTATTGCAACAGGTGCAGGAGCACTTATGTTTTCACACGTAAACGATGCTGGTTTTTGGATGGTAAAAGAATACCTAGGGTTAACAGTGAAAGAAACATTTAAAACATGGACTGTATTAGAAACGTTACTTTCATTTATCGCTTTTGGAGGAGTTTTACTACTCGATATGTTTGTTTAAGATAAAGATGTTTCTATTTAGATAATTGTGGCATACAACGTTATCAATAGATAAAAGGTATGTATTTTTATGGTGGGATACTGTAACAATTTTTTGTTAGGAGGAAGAAATGGTGAGCTCAAAATATATGGTTGGTGTAGACATTGGGACAACTAGTACAAAATCAGTTCTATTTTCTACTGATGGATCTGTTATTGCTAGTCATGGAATTGAATATCCTTTATATTCTCCTACGCCTGAAACAGCGGAACAAGACCCAGAAGAAATTTTTCGTGCAGTAATACATACGATTAAAGAAACTGTACGATCAAGTAGTGTACAGCCAAGTGATATTCTTTGTGTCTCTTTTAGTTCGGCAATGCATAGTATCATTGCCGTAGATGAAAAGGGAGAGCCGTTAACGAGATGTATCACTTGGGCAGATAATAGAAGTGCAAGCTGGGCGGAGAAAATAAAGAATGATATGAATGGTCATGAAATTTACCTTCGTACTGGGACACCAATTCATCCGATGTCACCACTTTCGAAATTAGTTTGGTTACAGAATGAGCAGGCAGAGTTATTCGCAAAAAGTTATAAATTCATTTCTATTAAAGAATATGTTTTTTACAAGTTATATAAAGAGTATGTAATTGATTATTCTATAGCGTCAGCAACAGGGATGTTTAATTTGAAATCTTTAAAATGGGATGAAGAGGCTTTACATGTTGCGGGAATTACAGATGAAAAGCTTTCTAAACTTGTTCCAACAACGCACAGTTTAACAGGATTAGATGAAGAGCTTGCCAAAGAGATGAATGTACTTGTTTCTACGCCTTTTGTAGTAGGAGCGAGTGATGGAGTACTATCTAATTTAGGTGTAAATGCAATAGATCCTGGCGTTGTGGCTGTTACAATTGGTACAAGCGGTGCGATACGTGCTGTAACAAATCGTCCTGTAACAGATCCAAAAGGTAGAATGTTTTGTTATGCGTTAACTGAAGACCATTGGGTAATCGGTGGACCAGTTAATAATGGCGGTATGATTTTCAGATGGGCTCGTGACCAATTGGGTACTTCAGAGATTGAGCTTGCAAAGCGTTTAGGGAAAGATCCATATGAAGTACTTACTGAAATAGCAGCAAAAGTGAATCCTGGATCTGACGGTTTATTGTTTCACCCGTATTTAGCAGGGGAAAGAGCTCCTTTATGGAATGCAAATGCACGAGGATCTTTCTTTGGACTCGGATTGCATCATAAGAAAGAACATCTGATCCGTGCTGTTTTAGAAGGAGTAATTTATAATTTATATACGGTTCTTCTCGCTTTAAAAGAGTTAATTGGCGAACCGAAAAAAATTCAAGCGACAGGCGGCTTTGCAAGGTCGGAACTTTGGAGACAGATGATGGCGGACATCTTCCATCAAGACGTATATGTTCCGGAAAGTTTCGAAAGCTCTTGCTTAGGAGCTGCAATCCTCGGTTTATATAGTTTAGGTGAAGTAGATACGTTGCATGTAGTTTCTGAAATGGTAGGTGCAGATTTCCATCATGAGCCAAACATGGAAAGTGTGGAAAAATATAAAGATTTAACGCCAATCTATATCCGTCTGTCCCGTCAATTGGAAGAAGAATATGAAAGTATAGCAGCGTATCAAAAAAAGTGGGTTTAAAAGCTATTTACCAAGAAAATATGGTAACGTATAAAGAGGTACTCCGATTTTTTAGGATACTCTTTCAACATAAAATATTTTAAGAAGCATGATGAACGAAAAATATAGGGAGAGAGGGTTATGAAAATGAAGGATAACAAAGAGTTTATTGGATATGTTGGAACTTACACGAAAGAAAATAGCGAAGGAATATATAAATTTACGCTAGATGTAGAAGCAAAAAAAATTAGTAATGTAACACTTGCCGCTAAGCTGGATAACCCTACATATGTAACGATTAACCGAAATAATGAATATCTCTATTCCGTTGTTAAGGAAGGCGAATCTGGCGGTGTAGCTGCGTATTCCATTGATAGTCATACTGGAGAACTAAAAGCGAAAAATAGACAAGTAGTAGAAGGTGCTTCTCCTTGTCATATTAGTGTTGATAGTGGAAATCATACAGTAGTTACAGCGAATTACCATAAAGGAACGATTGAGTCTTTTGAAATAAATGAAGAAAATGGAACTGTAAATCCTGCTTCATCTATTATGGCACATGAAGGTTCAGGTCCGAATAAAGAAAGACAAGAAAAACCACATGCACATTACGCGGGGTACACTCCTGATGAAAAATATGTAGTGGGCGTTGATTTAGGGATAGATAAAATAATTACGTATGAAGTAAAAGATAGTACATTAACAGAAGTGAATCGTTTATCTGTAAATCCAGGAAGTGGTCCAAGACATATTACTTTTCATCCGAATGGAAAGTATGCATATGTGATGACGGAGCTTAGTTCAGAGGTTATTGTGTTAACCTATAATCCTGCAGAAGGATCCTTTACAGAATTACAGTATATTTCTACTGTTCCAGAAGAGTTTGATGAAAATAATCAAGGAAGTGCGATTCATATTTCTTCTGACGGCCGTTTTGTATATGCAGGTAATCGTGGTCATAATAGTATCGCTGTTTATAGCGTAGATCAAAGTTCAGGTCAGCTTACATTTGTTGAACACACATCTACAGAAGGAAATTGGCCAAGAGACTTTGTATTAGATCCTACTGAAAAGTTCCTTGTTGCTACAAATGAAAAGTCACATAATCTTGTGTTATTTTCAAGAGATGAATCTACAGGTAAGTTAACACTTTTACAATCTGATGTTGCTGTGCCAGAGCCTGTTTGTGTGAAGTTTTTAAATATATAATTTCAGATGCCTAAACAAAAGCAAAGCGATATCGCTTTGCTTTTTATTGTTTCTTTTTTGGCCTACGTACTAATTCGCCGCCGCAGTTTGGACAAACGTTATGTCTTTCTTCTGTACATGGTGCGCAAAATGTACATTCATATACACAAATGTATGCTTCAGAATTTTGTTCGAGCGATTGATCGCAAATTTGACAGTTTGTTTTCATTTCTAGTGCCATAATAAGTCTCCTTTTTAGTTAGAAAATTTATAATTTAATTATAATTCATTAAATAGAAATAGTCCTTTTCAATTGAAAGGAAATCGAATGATAAAGTTATGAATTGAAACGAAAGATGCTGGTTTATTTTAAAATTGATTATTTATTACAGTTGGAATATTATGAAATAGTCAAAAGACAACAGGGGGTATAGATTTTGACTAATCATAACGATCATTTAAAAGCAAACTGCGAAAAATGCTTCGGTCTATGTTGCGTTGCATTACCGTTTGCAGCATCGGTAGATTTTGCAGTGAATAAAGATGGTGGTAAACCATGTTCCAACTTACAATCAGATTTTAAATGTAGTATACATAAAAATCTTAGAGGAAAAGGTTATAAAGGTTGTACAGTATTTGAATGTTTCGGTGCTGGGCAGAAGATTTCTCAGGGTACGTTTAAAGGGATTGATTGGAGGGAAGATGCAAAGCATGCAAGAAAAATGTACGATGCTTTTCCGGTTATGCATCAACTTCATGAAATGCTTTGGTATTTGAATGAAGCGATTCTTTTAAAGGCAACACAGCCAATTCATAAAGAGCTGGAGACCGCAATTGAGGAGACAGAGCGACTTTCGAATTTAAATCCAGATGAGTTAATGAAAATAAATGTTCCAATGCATAGGGCAGAGGTGAACATTCTTCTTTTAGAAACGAGCGAATTAGTATGGAAGGAAATGAATACTGCGCGTAAGAAACGAATCATTCACCGCGGAGCAGACCTTATGGGAGCGAATCTGAAAAAGAAAAATTTACAAGGTGCAAATTTAAGAGGAGCTTACTTAATTGCGGTTAACTTAAATGGTGCAGATTTAAGAGGAGCAGATCTCATCGGAGCAGATTTGCGAGATGCAGATATTCGCGGGGCTGATTTTACTAATAGTATTTTTCTGACGCAAGTTCAAGTTAATGCTGCTAGAGGGGACAAACATACGAAATTACCGAAATTATTGTCTCGTCCATCGCATTGGAGTGCGTAAAGAGTGAGGAGTATTTAGTGTGGATATATTTCAGTATTTAGAAGAGATGCAAGAGGATGTCTTTTCGCTAGCAGTAGAGCAAATAGAAGCGAAGTATTATGATATTTGTTGCATGTTGGCGTCTACAGAATATGCAGAACGAATTAAAGTAATTGATGTAGAGTCATATAAGGTAAGTATTCGAGTAGGTTTGGATGCAGCTGTAGAAATGGCTACTAATGAAGAAGCAAAAGCGATTTATTTTGAGTATGACCTTGATAACGAGTGGACTAGTCAGTTTTATATTTGTGAGGAGTATGCTCCACTTGAAGAAGAGGATGATGATTGGGCTTCTGAATGGACATATGATGTTGAGGGACCGGAGTCTGTAGAATTAGCGGATATGTATAATGAAAATGGCTTTGACACAAGTGAAAAAGCAATTGGTATCACTTTATATTTAATTGCTAAAACGCTGTGTAGTTTTATAAGTGTACGTAGTGAAGTGCAAAATAATATACCGATTTGTATTGGTTTTCACGACCAAGATCCAATAATGCGAACAGGCAGAGACTAAGAATCTCTGCTTGCTTTTTATTTCTTTTCAAAAGTAGTAATTAAAACGCTACATATAATAAGAATACCACCAATAAAAAAGTTACTATTTAATGTTTCATTTAATAAGAGCCAACCAAGTAACGATCCAACGATAGGTTGGAAGAAGAAAAATAAGGAACCTATGCTTGCATCCAGTAATTCTAATCCTTTATTCCAAAGGAAAAAGGCACCTGCTGTTGAGACGATTCCTAAGTATAATACGCCTAATATTACGTACGTATTTACTGTTCCGATAGAGGATGTTTGTAGTTCCCATATCATAAAAGGTGTAATAAAAAAGAGTGAAAAGAATATGGCATACGTTGTAATAACTAAAGATGAAAATCGAGCTGAAGCGGTTTTTACATAAATAGATAGTAAAGCCCACGTAATAGCGGCTCCAACTAAAATGATTGTTCCAATAAAATAGGAGCCAATTTCAATATCCCATCCGATTACGATAATGACACCGATTGTCGCTATTATAGTAGATAAAAGTCTACGAGCAGTTAGTTTTTCTTTCAAAATGAGCGCTGCAAATATAACCATAAATGCAGGTGTAGCTGATGTAACTAACGAGCCTGTATGAGCGTCGGATAATTTTGTTCCGATAAATTGGCATGTGATCGAAATGAAATAGCCGATAAATCCAATCCAAGCGAATAGGAGCCAATCTTTTTTGCGAATGGTTACTTTTTTCTTTTGCTTTTTCTCAGCTAGTTTCAAAATGCCATATAAAACAACAAAAGCGATAATAAAGCGTAGCCAAACGAGTGTTAGTGGTGGAATGAAATCGAGTACGTATTTGCTAACAACATACATACCGCCCCATATACTTGCTGCTAGTGATAAGCATATAGCTCCTAAAATTGTTTGTTTCATTTGAAGTACCTCCGTCTATTTTTAGGGTAATATGAGTTCCCTAAGACGAGGCATAGTGTATGTGTTATAAGCCCGTCTTAGTTTATAGACGGCCTACAGGTTGATCGTTTTCGAATGAAGTGTTGTAGTACATGAGTGCATTCCTCCTCTTTAAGTTATAATGATATTATAACTTAATTTTCTGATTATTGGAGGTTGTTATGAAATATATCGTTATAAAATCACATGTTAGCAATTATCCTAATCCAATTCGCTTAGAAGAGGGGGATGTAGTGAAAATGATAGAGAGTTACGCTGGTCCGGAAAACTGGGAAAACTGGATGTTTTGTCACGAAGAGAAGTATAACCGGAAAGGATGGGTTCCGGAGCAAATTATAAGAAAAGATATGAATGGAACAGGAATTATTATAAAACAATATACTGCGAAAGAATTAAATGTGAGTATTGGAGAAAGATTGATCGGATTAGAAGAATTGAATGGATGGGTTTGGTGCGAAGGAAGAGATGGTGAGAAGGGCTGGGTACCAAAGGAAAACTTACAAAAATATTAATAATAATATTTGATCAATAATTAGGAAACATATTTTTGCTTATGAGTATATTGGTTGTAGGATAAAAAGTAGATTAATAGAGAAAGAGGAGGAGATTATTATAACTACAACCGTTATTTCACATTTTTACAATGAAGAGTATTTATTGCCATGGTGGCTTATGCATCATACGAAACTTTTTGATCATGGTATTTTAATTAATAAAGGTTCAACAGATCGTTCCGTTGAGATTTGTAAAAAATTCGCACCGCATTGGGAGGTGCGAGATTCTGTAAATCCAGAGTTTGATGCATATGCGACAGATCATGAAGTGATGAGGATAGAACAAGAAGTACAAGGATGGAAAATGATTTTAAATACGACTGAGTTTCTTTGCGTGCAAGATAAAAATCAGTTTTGGAAATCGCTAAATGAATTGGGGGGGAGGATGTATTGGCTGGACGGGCTTATTATGGTTGATGATCCTAACTACAACTATCCTGACCTTAACTTTGGAATACCTTTAATGAAACAGCGATTTCATGGTTATTTACCAGAAGATTGGCCGTTATGGAGAAGAGGTAGATTTATTCATAATCATGAGCATGGAAGTTATACGGTTGGAAGACATTTATCTGCGCATGAATCGATGATTTATCCACCTCTTGCTTGTATATTATGGTTTGGATTTAGTCCGTGGAACGATGTGATGAGAAAGAGAAAGTTACAAATTGGTCCGACTCTTTCTGAAGCTAGTAAGCATGGGGGAATGGGGACGCACCATATTATTACGCCGGAAAGATTAGAAGAATGGTATAAGGAATTAGCGAGAGGAACGAAGGATTTACGTTTTAGTGACGTATATCGTTATGTTTTTGTATAAATGATTCCCACCATAAAATTGTTTCTTCTATTCCTGTATTTAAATCGTATGTTGGTTTCCAGTTTACTTCAGTTTTTAAACGTTCTACACTAACGCCGACGAATAAAGGTTCATCCTTAGAGAAAGGAATCGCGTCTAGTTTAATTAAATGTTCTTTTCCTATCTTTTTAGCGATGATAGAAGCTAGTTCTTTAATTTGTACAGATTGACCTGAAGCGATATTGATGGTGCCTGTAACGCCATGTTCTAATACTGTTACGAGAGCGTCAGCGACGTCACTCACATGGAGGAAATCTCTCGATTGTTTTCCATGTGTACATAGTGCTTCCTCATTTTTTAATAAGGAAGTGATAATGTTAGAAACGAGCCGATTACCTTGTTCGTGAGGTCCATACATATGAAAAATGCGGCCCCAACACATGCTGAGGCCTGTTTGTTGTGCATACGTTTCTAGCCAGGAGTGCAGTGCATTTTTACATAAAGAATACGGGGTTTTATAGGAAAGGAGCGGTGAATCTTCAAATAATACGCCGTTAAACCATTCGTACTCTGCGCCAGTACCTGCAACGACAACACGCTTTCCGCCGCATGTTGTGAAGTGTTGAATCAATGAAATACTAGACTTTAGCCAATAGTAATTATTAATAGATACATAGCATGCTGGTGGCACTGCTTCCCAAGCAAGGTGAATGAGATGGCTAGGCTGAACATCCGAAATGAATTGTTTTACTTCGTCATCGCGAAGCAAGTTTACTTTATGCCAATGGCAAGGGAGGTGAGAGGGTTTATTTTTATTATACGTGGCGTGCACTTCATATCCCTTTTGTATAAGTGAATGTACAACATATTTACCTATCCAGCCACTACCACCTGTTACAACAACTTTCTTCATGGCTCGATCACCTCAACTTCTGGAACCGTCACTAAAAATTTACCGCCCCATTCACGAATAAAAGAGCATTCTTTCATAATTTCGTCTTTCAAATTCCAAGGAAGTATGAAAATGTAATCCGGTTTTGTACGTTTAATTTCTGCTGGAGATTTTACTGGAATACGAGTTCCTGGTAAAAGGAGATTTTGTTTGTGAGGATTTTTATCTACTGTATAAGCTAGAAATTCTTTACCTATCCCGCAATAATTCAAAAGGGTGTTTCCTTTAGCTGGAGCACCGTAACCGATAATTTGTTTGTTTAAAACTTTCGCTTCAATAAAAAACTTTAAAATATTTATTTTCAATTGTTCGATGCGTTTAGAAAAAAGGAGATAGTAATCTAAAGTATCTAACCCGTGGTCGACTTCTTTTTGAATTAATTTTGTAACATTGGAATGGATAGTTGATTGGGCATTTAGATGGTTTACAAAAATCCGTAAGGAACCACCATGCGTTGAAAGTTCTTCTACATCAACAATTTGTAAATGATGATAACTTAAAACTTTTTGAAGGCTTATAAGTGAGAAGTAGGAGAAGTGTTCATGGTAGATGGTATCAAATTGGTTAAAGGATATAAGGTTTAATAAGTGCGGGAATTCAATTGTTATCGTGCCATCACGTTTTAATAGTGTTTTTAAACCAGCGACAAAATCATGCAAGTTCGGAACGTGTGCTAATACGTTATTTGCGACGATTAAATCAGCTTGTGGCAATTTTTTTGCTAAGTCATTACTGAAAAAATTTACATGAGTAGGAATTCCTTTTTTGATAGCAATTTCTGCTACGTTTTTCGCGGGTTCAATTCCCAATGTCTCGATATTTTCTTTTTTAAAGTATTGTAATAAGTACCCATCGTTACTTGCGATTTCAATCACTTTTGAATGTTTCGTTAAGTTGAAACGCTTAATCGCCATTTCTACGTATTGTTTAGCGTGTAGTAGCCAACTTGAGGAGTAAGAGCTGAAGTATAAATAGTTATGAAAAATATTTTGTGGGGATTCAAATTCATCTAGCTGTACGAGTAAACAAGAGTTACAAACAAATGTGTGCAGCGGATAAAAAGGTTCCATTTTATATGAGCTTTCAGGAGCTACAAATGAATTAGCAAGAGGGGAAACGCCCAAATCTAAAAAAGTGTTGGTTAGTAATGAGTGGCAAAAACGGCATTTTTTCTGTTCCATTTTATAGCCCCCTTATAAATTTTTGAATGCATCGATTTGTTGTCGTGTGAAAGATTCTATATTTTCACCAGATGCATATTTTTTGTACCAATCAACAGTCCAAGCGATAGCATCATCTGTTGATAACTTAGGAGTCCAGCCGAGTTTATTTACTGCTTTTGTACTGTCGAGTGTTAAAACAGGTGATTCATAAGGAGTATTTGTAGAGGAGGAAATGATTGTTAGTGGGTTATTCCATAATTTTATTACAGATTCAATGACATCATGAACGGTTCTGTTAGGTTCATTCATTGGGCCGAAATTCCACGCTTCTGCATATTTATCATCATTCCAAAGTTTCTCAGCTAAAAGGATATAGCCATGTAGAGGATCTAAAACATGTTGCCACGGACGGACGGCATATTTGTTTCGAATATACAAAGTATGATTGTGCAAATATGCCCGAATGATATCAGGGAATAATCGATCTTCTGCCCAATCACCACCGCCGATGACGTTACCAGCTCTGACTGAGGCGAGTTTCTGGGTATTAGTGCGGAAGAATGATTTTTGATAGGATGTTGCCACTATTTCAGCGCAAGCTTTACTAGCGCTATAAGGGTCGAAACCTCCTAGTCGGTCATTTTCCACGAACGCTCGGTCGCCACTACCGTCATTCTCATAACATTTATCGCTTGTCACATTAATAATGGCACGTACGCTTTCGACGGACTTTGCTGCTTCTAGCACGTGGACAGTACCTAAAACATTCGTTTTGAATGTATCGATAGGATTTTTGTATGAAGCGGTTACGATTGGCTGAGCTGCTAAATGAAATATTATGTCAGGTTTATGCTGCTTCATGGCATGAAATAAAGAATGGTAATCTGTAATATCGCCTTTCATTGTCGTGCACTCTTTTGCTACGTTACCTTGTTCAAAAATGTTAGGAATGGATGGGGGATGAGAAGAAAAGCCTACTACTTCTGCACCTAAAGAACTTAAGAAAAGGGTGAGCCAGGAGCCTTTAAATCCAGTATGTCCTGTAATAAATACTTTTTTCTTATTCCAAAAAGATGATGAAGCCATATTACCAAACCTTCCACGGAGCGCTATTACTTTCCCATAGCTCGACTAATTTATTTTTATCGCGCAATGTATCCATCGGATGCCAAAAACCAGAATGTTGATATGCGGTCAATTCATTTTTGTTTACTAACTGAACTAAAGTGTCTGTTTCAAAAACAGACTTATCTCCACTAATGTAATTGAAAACTTCAGGATTTAAAACGAAAAATCCACCGTTAACCCATCCGCCATCACCTAATGGTTTTTCTTGAAAAGATGTTACAGACTGTTTATCTAATATGAGAGAACCAAATCTACCAGGAGGTTGTACGGCAGTAACAGTAGCCATTTTTCCATGTTTTTTATGGAATGTAATAAGTTCTTTTATATTTACATTACTTAATCCATCACCATAAGTGAGGCAGAAAGGTTCGTCTCCGACATAATTTTGAATCTTTTTCACTCGGCCACCCGTTTCGGTATTTACACCAGTATCGATTAGTGTAACTTTCCATGGTTCTACACGATGAGAATGGCTAGTAATTGTATTATCGTTTAACTGTATTGTGAAATCAGACATGTGTAAGTTGTAATTTAGAAAGAACTCTTTAATTGCATATCCTTTATAGCCTAAGCAAATAATAAACTCAGTAATTCCGTAATGACTATACAAACTCATAATGTGCCATAGAATGGGTTTTGTTCCAATTTCAATCATAGGTTTCGGTTTTAAATGTGTTTCTTCCCCAATTCTTGTACCGTACCCACCAGCAAGAATAACAGCTTTCATTTTTTCCTCCTAAAATAAAAATTTATTATTTATACATTATTCATGTTTTATGCAAATGAGATTGTTTTTGATTAAGTGAATGAAAATGTTTGAGGTGATGACGATGCAGAAAGTATTACGGTTTGAATTTTGGGAATAATTCTTGATATTCAGGGTTATGACGGAGGTCTTGTGTTAGGTTACTAAGCTCTAAAAAACGTATGTCCAGTACTTCAGGAGATTGACCGTAATGTGTTTGAAGTCCCATTTGAACACCCCTTTTTGAAAGGGTAGGTGTAATTTGTAATTTTCTTGCCTTGGATTGTTCATTCCAAGGGCTAAAATAAAATTTTAAAATAAATGAAGGATAGTCATAAATTATATATCCGTGCCGCGAATGATGTCTACCAGGTAAATATGCACCGTCTAGATGATTGTGAATAAATCTCCAAGCACATCCGAGATTTGGGTTATAAGGGAAGACACCGTGGTATCGCTGTTCTACTAAGGGGATAGAATATCTAGGCTTTGAATAATTATAATTATGATTATCTATCATTAAAATCATTCTAATCGCATACATGTTTTGGCCTAGTGTATGAAGAGATGAAAAAAATTCTTCAGTATTATTACAACAAAAGAATTCAGTAGTATTTAAAACGATTTTCCAACCTGAAACTTCTCTTTCAATTTCCATCACTTCAATATCAGTATTAGTTGGATCAAACTCAAGAAATCTTGAATTTCGTACTTCCCAGTGGGGTGCTAATAGTTTACAAATCTCTACGGAACGATCTGTAGACCCTCTATTAATTAAAATGCCGTGATCGAATATTTTCGTGTGATGCATAAGCCACCATGGAAGTAGGTATTCTTCATTATAAAAATGAGAAATGATTGTCTTTTTCATATTAATTCCCTCCTATACAAGCAATCATTATTAGTAGGATATGCTTTTAAATAAGAAAGGTTAAAAGTGGCAGATAATGTAGTGATTAGGTAGTAGTTTAGTAATTTTATTGTATAAGTGTAGATTACTCGTATTGAATCATCATAGGAGGAGATTGGAATTTTGTATAAATTGTGAATAATAAACCGTCACGTTTGACTGTACAGTTTATGTATTGTATGATGTAAGTAATATAAACAAGGGGGGAAGATCGTTGGGAAGGTGTATCGAATCGGACAGTTGGCTCTCATGGCTCACGTGTCGAAACGAACGATTGATTATTATACGAATCTAGGTATCTTAAAAGCGGAGCGATCTCAATCTAATTATCGCTATTACGACGAAACAGCATTTGAGACATTACAATTTATTGAGAAGTGCAAAGAAATGCATATGCCGCTTTGTGAGATTAAAGAGAAAATCGAGGAGAAGAAGAAGCTGCTCGGTATCAATGAACACGTTTCGAAACAAGTGAATGAAGTGACAGACCATATTCATCGATTAGAAGTGGAGCTTACTGAGTTAAAACCGCTTTTAGATGAATTGACTGATTCACAACGTGAAAAAATATCGAAATCTTTATCAGGTCAAACGACAGCTTTAATACAGACACTTGCTCTATTATTATAGAATAAGTGAAATCCGACCTCTTTAATTTTTGTATCGGGCTATGTTTTCTAACAAACAAATAAGAAAACATTATAGTATACAGGAGGTGGACACCTTAGTTTTTTAACTAAGGGGATTCATTGGAAATATTTAATTTAGTCATGGTTGCGATTTTAATCGCATTTACTGGATTTTTCGTAGCAGCAGAGTTTGCGATTGTAAAGATACGTTCAAGCCGTATCGATCAGCTTGTTGCGGAAGGAAAACGCGGTGCTTTAGCAGCGAAAAAGGTAACAACAAATTTAGATGAATATTTATCTGCTTGTCAATTAGGTATTACAGTTACAGCTATGGGATTAGGTTGGTTAGGTGAACCGACAATTGAAAAGTTATTACACCCGTTATTTGAGAAATGGAACTTAAATCCTTCTATTTCATCAGTATTAACATTTGGTCTTGCTTTTATGATTATGACGTATTTACACGTTGTAGTAGGAGAATTAGCTCCAAAAACGATGGCAATTCAAAAGGCTGAAAGGGTAACGTTATTATTGGCAGGTCCATTAATGATGTTCTATAAAGTAATGTATCCATTTATTTGGGTATTGAACGGTTCAGCTCGTGTGATAACTGGTTTATTTGGTTTAAAGCCAGCTTCAGAACATGAAGTAGCTCATACAGAAGAAGAATTACGTCTTATCCTTTCAGATAGCTATGAAAGTGGCGAAATTAATCAAGCTGAATACAAGTATGTAAATAACATTTTTGAATTTGATAATCGTATTGCAAAAGAGATTATGGTACCGCGAACAGAAATCGTTGGTTTCTACCTGGAAGATTCAGTAGAAGAACACATGAAAGTAATCCAAAATGAGCGATACACACGTTATCCGATTTTTGGAGAAGATAAAGATGATATTATCGGTATGGTCAACGTAAAAGATTTCTTTATTCGATATATGACCGAGGATCAAAAAGATTTATCATCTATTCGCTCGTATATGCGTCCGATTATTGAAGTGATGGAAACGACTCCAATTCACGATTTATTACTTCAAATGCAGAAGAAGCGAATTCCGATGGCTGTTTTATATGATGAGTACGGAGGAACAGCTGGAATTGTAACGCTTGAAGATATCTTGGAGGAAATCGTCGGCGAAATTCGTGACGAATATGATGAAGATGAAGCACCACCAATTCAACATGTGAACGAGCAACATATTATTGTTGATGGAAAAGTGCTTATCTCAGAAGTGAAAGATTTATTTGGATTACACATCGAAGAAGATGATGTGGATACAATCGGTGGATGGATTATGATGCAAAATCATGAAATCGAAGAAGGACAACACGTTGAGGCGGAAGGTTATGAATTTAAAGTGTTAGAAAAAGACGCTTACCAAATTAAACGTGTTGAAATTCGTAAGATGGAACAAGAACAAGAAGAAGAGAAAGCAGCAACTGTGTAAGTTGCTGCTTTTCTTCTAAAGTACAAAAAATGAGAACTTAGGAGCGGATATTTTGATTCAAGAAGCCTTACGTGTATATCGATTACAATTGTATGTGATCTTTAGTGGTTTACTACTTATGTGGACGATTACTCCGTTTGGAAAACAAGTGACAGGGTTCGGTATTGGATTAGCAGTAAGTGCTTATTGTCTTTGGTTATTAGCTCGCAGAGTGGAGAAACTCGGGAAAAGTATCGTAATGAAGGAAAAGGCTCCTGGATTAGGAGTTTTAAACCGATTTGCAGCTGCTATTTTAGGAGCTATCATCATGTATGAAATTGAGCATGAAATGGAAATGTGGGCATTCGGTACAGGTATTTTAGGTGGTCACTTTTTAATGATTGCAAATTTAGCGTACGCAAATATGCAGTTAGTGAAAGAAGAAGAGAAGCAAAGAGAACATGCTTCGAAAAATATAGAGCTATGATGAAAAGGACCTAATCAGGTTCCTTTTTTAGTTTAGCGATATGATACAAGTAATCAAATTAATGACAAATATAATACGCTTCTTTTTTGTGTTTTTCAATAGTATGAAAAATAATAAAAAAATTTTAAAAAACCCATCGATTTCTAAAGGTTATGTATGTTATTATGACAAAAGACTTTTTGAAAGAGGTGGATACCAATGTTACAAGCGCTACTTATTTTTGTGCTTCAAATTATTTACGTTCCAATATTAACAATCCGTACGATTTTGCTTGTAAAGAATCAAACAAGATCCGCTGCTGGTGTTGGATTGTTAGAAGGAGCTATTTACATTGTCAGTTTAGGTATTGTGTTTCAAGATTTATCAAATTGGATGAACATCGTTGCCTATGTCATTGGCTTTAGTGCGGGACTGTTATTAGGCGGTTATATAGAGAATAAATTAGCAATTGGTTATATTACGTATCAAGTTAGTTTACTAGACCGTTGTAATGAATTAGTAGATGAGTTACGTCACTCTGGATTTGGCGTTACAGTATTTGAAGGCGAAGGTATTAATTCTATACGTTATCGCTTAGATATCGTCGCAAAGCGTTCTAGAGAGAAAGAGCTTTTAGAAATCATTAATGAAATTGCACCGAAAGCGTTTATGTCTTCGTATGAAATTCGCTCGTTTAAGGGTGGATATTTAACGAAGGCGATGAAGAAAAGAGCGTTAATGAAGAAGAAAGATGAACATGCATCGTAAAAAAGAGGAATAGTGATGCATTAAAAGCGCAGTATAAGTCTAAATGTAAAAGGGAGGAATCTATTTTGATGTAGATTCCTCTCTTTTTTTATGAAAAATATTCATCTGTTAATTCAAAAAAACTAAATCGTATAATTATGTTTTTTACTCATTCTCAAATTAATGATTAGCCATATAATTTGAAAAAATACCGGTATGATAAACGTGATTAATAAAACGATAAGTGATATTGATTTAATTTCAGGTGTTTGAATAACACCAGCACCATCAACATCTCGTAGCCAAATAATAGCGGCCCATATTCCAAAAACGATAATCCAAAATATGTTACCAATCCACCAAGAAATCCATCGTTTTTTCATGTTAGCATCCCCTACATTTATCTACTGTTAAAAGTATATTTTCTTTTGTTACATTTATAATGAAACAACTTTAAAATCAGTTTTTAACTGTATATCTAACTTGTTTGAAGGTTACTATTTCTCCATCATCATCATCGTCTTTCGTTTGTAAAAGTTGAACTTTTGGTTTGTAGTCCGTCCTATGAGCATGTTCGATATCTTTAATGTTAAGTTTGTAGGATTCACCATTTTTTAGTTTTTGTTCCAACACTTTTTTATTAGCAACATAAATAAAAGTTACTTTATTTTCATCAATGCCTTTAGTTTTAATTTCTAATTCATTGTCTTTTGCTGTAATCGTTGGTGTTAATAATTCCATACTGCCTTTCCCGCTTTCTAAAGAATTCTCTGCTATAGTTGAACATCCTGATAATATGATTCCAGTGAATAGAAGAACAGCTAATTTCTGTTTCATAACATCCCTCAATTCCATGTGATTTTTGATTTTTGTATTGCTAGATTACTAGTGCGGAGCGTAAATGTTTAGTTAGTACCCTCTTAATTGTACCATAATATGTAAAATGAAACAGGAGGTATATCCAATTTAAGGGAGAATGAAAAATTTACTGATTTTTGTAAATTCGTATGTTTTAGCTTCTATTTCAATCGAAATGTAGACGAGAGAAAGAAATTTTTTTATAGAAATTATAATTTTTACATTTTACAATAATGATAGGGAATAGATGAATTCATTTACTTCGGAGGTAGTTATTTGAACATTAATGAGAAGGCAATTGAAATGTTTGAACAAAATAAATATGAGGAAGCAATGGAACTGTTTCAACAAGCAGTACATGAATCTAGAGACGTACAATCTCTCAATAATCTGGCTTGGATGTACTTTTATGAGGAAGAGAATGATGATAAAGCTCTTGAATTAATAAGAGAAGTTGTTAAGTTTAATCCTTCTTCATACTTTCCTTATAACATCTTAGGGGACATTTACATGAAACAAGAAAAATGGACAGAAGCGAAAGAAGCATTACAAAAGTCTATTTCGATTCAACCATCAGATGAAGCATATCATAATGTAGCTGTAGCGCATTATAACCTTGGAGAGCTGGAAAAAGCTTCAGACTTTTTCTTGCGAGTTGCAGGGGATTCGGACTATATCATGTATAGCTATGTAAAATGTTTAATTGATTTAGAACGAACGACAGAAGCAAAAGAGAAGTTAGATACTTTTAACAGGGAATCTGATAATTTTTTAGGGAAAATTAATGTAGCAGATTTATATGTTGAGTTGAATTGCTATAAAGAAGCAATTGAATGGTTCGAAAAGGGATATAAAGAATGCTGGAAAAGTCCTAATTGGATTGGTAGATTTGTGTATGCTCTATATAAAACGAATAATTTCTCCCGTATAAATGAAGTTATACGGGAATGTATCGAAGCGAAAACAGCAGAAATAGAAGATGTTCAGAATGAAGAAGTAGAAGAAAACTGGACAGAAAATGATAAGAAAGAGTTAATTGAGGAATATACAGAAGAGAATAATTGTTATAAAACAATGGTAGAACGTATCAAATCTGGATACGTTCCAGGATTAGAATTTGAAACGGATTTTATAGGTGGGTGCTATTTGTTTGGTTGTAAAAGGCATAATCATCTTGAATATGAACAATAAAAAGATTCGACTGTCACATATGATGGGCGAATCTTTTTATTAATAGAAGAGCCTGAACCATCAAGCTCGTTTGATGGAGAACTAGCTGAGCCGTCTACGAAGTATTATTCTTTATATAAAGCTAGAATGGTGCCGACTACTTTTTATTATTAAAGCTAGAAAGTAAAGTGTTTTTATAAAAGAAGCCTATGATTTCAAATAGATGAAATGATAGGCTTCTTTATTTTAAAAAAATGAGGTCAAAGGTGTACTTTTCTTATAAAAATGCATTTCATATAAAAGGTGTAATTATTTTGGGGAAGGGGGATTGTTGTGCGTCATCATAGAAAGTGCAAAAAATTTGGAGTGGCACTGCCTCTTCCGCTTATAGGAGCAACGGGTCCGACAGGTAATAGTGGTCCAATCGGTCCAACTGGAGGGCATGAAGGTCCTGTTGGTCCTACAGGGGTGACTGGACCGACGGGAGCAACTGGGCCCCAAGGTCCTCAAGGTATCAGGGGGATACAAGGTCCCCGAGGGACAACAGGAGCACAAGGAATACAAGGAGTTATTGGTGATACAGGAGAGCAAGGTATAACCGGCCCAACTGGTTTAACTGGACCACAAGGTTCTCAAGGTAATCAAGGACCTATGGGAGAACGAGGCCCACAGGGAATACAAGGTGTTCAAGGAATACAAGGAGAAAGAGGTCCGACTGGTCCAACTGGTATTCAAGGGATACAAGGAATTCCTGGCCCAATCGGTCCGACCGGTCCAACAGGAATACAAGGCATACAAGGAATGCAAGGAGAAATCGGTCCAACCGGCCCAACAGGAATACAAGGCATACAAGGAGTGCAAGGGGAAATTGGTCCGACTGGACCAACTGGAAATACTGGTATACAAGGTGTGCAAGGTAATTTAGGAGGTAGTGGTTTACAAGGTGTAACCGGAATACAAGGAATACAGGGTCCGATTGGTCCAACCGGTCCAACTGGTTCTCAAGGAATTCAAGGGGAGCAAGGACCAATGGGTCCACAAGGGGAAACTGGTGTTCAAGGTTTACAAGGTCCCCAGGGAGAAATGGGGCAGGTAGGTCCAACAGGAATACAAGGAATACAAGGAGTGCAAGGTGTAATCGGTCCGACTGGTCCAACCGGTTTACAAGGTGATCCAGGTCCAACCGGCCCAACAGGAGCCACTGGGATAACTGGTCCGACAGGTTCTGCAACTGGCCCGACTGGAGCAACCGGTCCAACTGGTCCACCAGGAGGTCCAACTGGTCCAACCGGTCCAGCAGGATCACCAGGGGGTCCAACTGGTCCGACTGGAGCAACAGGGGCAACAGGAGCGACCGGAGCAACAGGAGCGACTGGAATTCAAGGGGTACAAGGAATACAGGGACCGACCGGAGCAACTGGTGTAACAGGTTTGCAAGGAGTACAGGGACCGATGGGGGCAACGGGTCCAACGGGTGATCAAGGCATTCAAGGTCCACAAGGGATACAAGGAGTAACCGGTCCGACTGGTCCGCAAGGTCTACAAGGAATCCAAGGCCCAATCGGCCCAACCGGTCCAACCGGCGAGGCGGGAGCAACGGGTCCTCAAGGTCCACAAGGAATTCAAGGACCACAAGGAGCAACCGGTCCAACTGGAGCAACCGGCGAGGCGGGAGCAACGGGTCCTCAAGGTCCACAAGGAATCCAAGGACCACAAGGAGCAACGGGGCAGGCTGGAGCAACCGGCCAGACGGGAGCAACGGGTCCTCAAGGTCCACAAGGAATCCAAGGTCCACAAGGGATAACGGGTCCAACAGGAGTAACGGGCCAGACGGGATTGACTGGTGCAACTGGACCGACCGGAATACAAGGCATACAAGGAATAACAGGAGCGACAGGGGGAACAGGAGTAACAGGCCCAACAGGAGCAACAGGATCATCTGCTATATCGACAGGTGGCGGATATTTCTTTTCTACATCAACAAGCACAATTGCAGCAAATGCCAACATCCCAATTAATTCTGGATCCACTGTATATGGAACTGGTGTATCTTTAACTAGTGCTACGACAGTCACAGTAACGACGCCAGGAATATATTTAGTAAGCTACTATTTTCAAGGGGATGCAAATGGTGGGAATGAGACAGTATCTGTTAGATTGCTATTAAATGGAACGCAACTAACAGGGAGTTTTATACAAAACGTAACGACATCAACTGTAGTAATCGAACCAGCCATTTCAAATACACTTCTTGTGAATGTGACGAGTGCCAATTCAACATTAATATTACAAAATGGCCCGTTAGGTGTAGGGCATGTGACTACTATAGCAGGTGCGATTACAGCAAGCTTAAATGTAGTGAGAATTTTATAAAGAATATAAAAAACACAAGGAATGTCTTTGTAAGACACACCTTGTGTTTTTTAATATTAAATAAACATTTTCTTTATCTTTTCGGTTGAAAAATATGCTGAAAGAAGTATTTGTGATGTAAGTTATCTACAACCTTATTTGCTTGATATGTGCGTTGTTTTTCAATTCGAAGTCTTTGCTCCATCATTTTTATTGCGTGATCAGATAAACGTAACATAATACATTCTCCTTTTCTATAAATATAGGTGACTATTTGATATCGATCCCATATTTATAATTAAGGAGGCAAAATGTGTAACATAGGCAAAAAGCACCTTCCTCTCCCATTACGCTTACGAGGTTAGCTGTCGGACTCGGGAAGTGAGAGTTTCCCTACTTAAAAAAGATTCGCCCCAAGTAGCATAGCTACAAAAATGGTTCCCCCGCTCCAAAATTTGGACTCAGCAAAAGGTTTTATAAAGTAAAAAATAACATAAAGGAGCGAACAAGTCAAATTATTTTGTGTATTCTGTCTTTTTTAATTGCGTAAGAATCATACCGTCAGGAAGTATTGTATCTGATACTGTAATGAATCCGTGTTTTTTATATAAAGTAATAGCAGGGGTATTCGCTTTACCTGTTTGTACAATGTATGCCATTGAAGAGGGAAACATGTTAAATATATAAATTAGGAGTTTCGTTGCGATTCCTTTTTGAAAAAAATCGGGCGATACAACTAACCTGTGGATATCGATTAGTTTTTCTTCTTGTACAAAAGAAATAAAACCGACAAGTTTATTTTCAGAAAAATATCCATAGAATGTTTCAACGCAATTTTGAATATCGTTTACAGTATCATATAAACGAGGTATGGCAGTACTATTTAAGTAGTCTGCTTCAACTTTATAAGCTGGAATTTGAACCTGTAAAATGGATGTTGCTACTTCAAAAGAAGTGGAATTTAACTTAAGAATCATAGACAATGAAGCCTCCTTTAAATATGGTATATGAATATAATTGCTTTATGGGTGAGTTTGACAATATTTTTCTTTTTTGCATATAATATATGTATCTCCATATGTAAAATAGTAGTAAATATATTTCTATAGTGAAATATGATTAGCAATGATAAATACATATGTTTGTATTGAATCATACAAACTATAATAGAAATGGAGGACTAAAAATGGGATGGATTATCACATTAATAGTTGGTGCTATTATAGGTGCAATTGCTAGTTCTATAACAGGTAAAAATTTCCCAGGTGGTATGTTCGGAAATATTATCGCAGGTTTATTAGGTGCTTCGTTAGGTGGTAGATTATTTGGATCCTTTGGGCCATCATTTGGTGGGATTCATGTCGTGCCGGCATTATTAGGTGCAATCGTGTTAATTCTTATTGTATCATTTGTAGTGAAAGCTGCAAGGAAATAGAGATATAGATTATGATGAAGAGCCCTGAATAAGGGCTTTTCATCATTCGAAGAGGTGGTTTCATTGGAGAAAATAAATATAAGAAAAAGAGATAAGTTAAGAAAGTTTTTTAGAGAACAAAATTATTTGGCGGTATTACTTGGATTTGCGTTATTGTTCATTAATATTTTATTGCTAACAAAAATATCATTTGTTTTTACACCGTTTATCGTATTTTTAAAAACAATTTTCTTCCCAGTACTATTAGCAGGCGTGCTATTTTATATTTTGCATCCATTCGTTTCGCTTTTAGAAAAGAAAGGTGTTTCAAGAATCGTATCGATAGCTTCCATATATTTAATCGTACTAGGATTATTTGTATTTTTAGTTGTAACGGTTATCCCTATTATTAAAGATCAAATTGATGCATTAATTGATAACTTACCGTATTTTGGCCATGAGATTGAACAAGCAGCACGTAGATTCGGGGAAAGTAATTTACTCGGTAAAATTCAGGAGAATTTAAATATTAATGTTGCGAATATGGTAAAAGAATACACAGTTGATTTTACAAAGTCATTATCATCAGTAACTGGGAATGTAACTGGATTTTTGAGTACTGTTACAGAGGTTGTTTTGACATTTGTAATGGTTCCATTTATATTGTTCTATCTTTTAAAAGATGGTGAGCAATTGCCGAATCACTTTTTAAAGTTTATTTCAGAGCAAAGACAACCAGCAGCAATGAGAATACTAGATGATATGCATTATGCGATTAGCTCGTATATTAGAGGTCAAATTATCGTCAGCTTATTTATCGGTATTATGCTATTAATTGGTTATCTTATTATTGGTATTAAATATGCGGTATTACTTGCGATTTTAGCGATGATTGTAAATATCGTTCCGTACGTAGGACCAATTATCGCGATTACACCAGCGTTAATTATCGCATTTATCGACTCGCCAGCAATGGTGTTAAAAGTAATTATCGTTATGATGGTTGTACAATTAGCAGAAGGTAAATTTATTTCTCCGCAAGTTATGGGTAAAAAGTTAGATATTCATCCGATTACTATCATTTTTATCATTTTAACTGCCGGAAACTTATTCGGGATTATGGGCATTATTTTAGCCATTCCAGGATATGCGATATTAAAAGTGTTAGTTACACACGGTTATAGATTTGTTAAGTTGAATACATGAAAAAAAAGAGCTAAAACAGTGGGAACTGTTTTAGCTCTTTTTTATTAACAATTCATTTGCATATTGGCGCGCCCATTGATCCGCTTCTAATATAGCATCTAGTGAAGGATCTTTTACGTTATGATGAGCTTCAACTGTTTTGTAAATTGTTTTTTCAATATCGAAAAAGGAAATTTCATTTTTTAAGAATAGCGCATTCGCAATTTCATTTGCTGCATTTAATACAGCGGGAGTAGTACCACCGATTTTGCCACATTCATATGCGTATTGTAGACAAGGGAACTTCTCTAAATCTGGTTTTTCAAAATGTAAACTACCGATTTCTAATAAATTTAATTTTTCATAGGAAGAAGGTAGCCGAGTAGGATAGTGAAACGCATATTGAATCGGCATTCTCATATCAGGAGCACCGAGCTGTGCCATAACTGATCCATCAATAAATTCTACTAAAGAATGAATGATACTTTCTTTATGAATCATTACATTAATTTTTTCATATGGAATATCAAATAGCCATCTCGCTTCCATTACTTCGAACCCTTTATTCATTAATGTGGCAGAATCAATCGTTAGTTTTGCGCCCATTAACCAGTTTGGGTGCTTTAAAGCATCTTTTGCTTGTAATGTTTGCATTTCATCACGTGTTTTATCACGGAAAGCACCACCGGAAGCTGTTACAATTAACTTCTCAATCTCTTTATTATTTTCTCCGTTTAAACATTGGAAAATAGCTGAATGCTCACTATCTACTGGAATTAAGCGACATCCGTTTTGTTTCGCTAGTTCAGTTACGATATGTCCAGCTGCAACCAAAGTTTCTTTATTAGCAATAGCGATATCTTTCTTCGCTTTTAATGCTTCAATTGTTGGAAGTAATCCTGAAACACCTACAACAGAGCTTAATACAAGATTTGAATCAGGGTGAGTAGCTACTGCAATGAAGCCATCAGTCCCGTGTGTGATTTTTGTATTTGCTGAAATACGCGTACGAAGCTTGTCTGCTAAGTCTTTTGTCGCAACGCTTACAATACGAGGTTGAAACGTTTTGATTTGTTGCTCAAGAAGATCGATATTATAATTTGCGGTTAAACCGACGATTTTAAAATGTTCAGGATGAGCTGAAACGACATCTAATGCAGATGTGCCGATGGATCCTGTTGAACCTAAAATTGATATATATTTTACCATGAAAAAACCTCCAAAGTTGTTTCGAATATTTCAACAAACCTATATAACATTAGACAATTGAAGTGGAAATTCCTGCTATATAAAATAGAAAATTAGGGTTTGTTTGGAAGTGAAATGTGATAAACTGTAAAAAATAACGAAAAAGCAATGAAAGAGAAGAGTACATATTCGAAACTTTTCAGAGAGCTGATATGTGGTGAGAATCAGTAAGGGATGAATATGGAATGGGCTCTGGAGCTTCTAACTGAAATGAGTAGGTAAAGACGGTTACTTCACGTTATTGAAGTATGAAGTGAGCTAATGATAGCTAATTAAGGTGGTACCGCGGGAGTCTCTCGTCCTTTTTTAAGGATGAGGGGCTCTTTTTATTTTGAGAAAGGAGGAGTTAGTGTGAGTGAAAAAATAATGTTAACAGGAATTAAGCCGACAGGTTATCCGCATTTAGGGAATTATATTGGTGCGATTAAACCTGCATTACAAATGTCAAAGAATAATGAAGGAAGAGCATTGTACTTTATAGCTGATTATCATGCATTAAATGCTGTGCATGATTCAGAAAAGTTCAGCAGTTATACGAAAGAGGTAGCAGCTACTTGGTTATCGCTTGGACTTGGGGAAGATGTTGTTTTTTATCGGCAAACAGAAGTACCGGAAATTCTAGAATTAGCTTGGATTTTAGCTTGCCTAACTCCGAAAGGTCTTATGAACCGTGCTCATGCGTATAAAGCGAAGGTGGAGCAAAATAAAGAAGCAGGGTTAGAGGTCGATGCGGGAGTGAATATGGGGTTATATACGTACCCGATTTTAATGGCAGCTGACATATTATTATTTCAAGCTACTCATGTACCAGTTGGAAAAGACCAAATTCAGCATATTGAAATCGCGCGTGATATTGCGACGTATTTTAATCATACATTTGGCACGACATTTACACTACCGGAGTATGTCATACAAGAAGAAGGAGCTATTTTACCTGGTCTTGATGGAAGGAAAATGAGTAAAAGTTACGGAAATGTAATCCCATTATTTGCAGAGCAAGAAAAACTACGAAAATTAATATTTAAAATCAAAACAGATTCTTCACTTCCAAATGAACCGAAAGAACTAGAAACCTTATTTACAATTTATAAAGAATTTGCGACAGAAGACGAAGTACAGTCATTACGTGAAAAATATGAGACTGGAATCGGATGGGGCGATGTGAAAAAAGCGTTGTTTCGCGTTGTAGATCGAGAGTTAGCTGGACCTCGTGAAAAGTACGCAATGTATATGAATGAGCCGGATTTATTATATGAAGCATTAGAAAACGGTGCTGAGAAGGCACGCGCTATTGCGAAGATAAATTTAGCAGAAATTAAAAAACGGATTGGATTTGAGAGGGGGCGCTGAGCGTTCCCTCGTTTTTCGATATCAATTATTCTTCATATCGATACATAGAGCAAGGAGTTCGCACTTCTTTTCCGAACTTATTAGTTGCATATATGAAAAAGTATGATAATATAGGGTTACTTATTAAACGTGTTTAATAAGTTTAATTAAAGGTACTTATTAAAGGTGTTTAATAAGTGAATCTCATTCAATAAAAAAGGAGATGAATGTATGAAAACGGAGAAAGAAAAGATGGTGGCAGGAGAAATGTATATTGCGGATGACGAAGAATTGGTGGCTGATAGGGTGGAGGCAAAACGTTTAACACGCCTTTATAACGAGGCGATGGAGACAGGAGATGAGAGGCGTTTTACGTTATTAAATCAGCTTTTAGGTTCTTCAACTGATGGGAAAGCACAAATTAATCCTGATTTTCGTTGTGATTACGGCTACAATATTCATGTCGGAAAGAGCTTTTTCGCAAATTTCAATTGTGTGATTTTGGACGTTTGTGAAGTTCGAATCGGTGATAATTGTATGTTTGCACCTGGTGTTCACATTTATACTGCTACTCATCCATTACATCCGGTGGAACGAAACTCTGGCAAAGAATATGGAAAACCGGTAAAGATAGGTAACAATGTTTGGGTTGGCGGAGGCGCTATTATTAACCCTGGTATTTCAATTGGAGATAATGTTGTAATTGCTTCAGGGGCAGTTGTGACAAAAGATGTACCTAATAATGTAGTTGTTGGTGGTAACCCAGCTAAAGTTATTAAAACGATAGAAGAGTAAAAGGTGTTTCATATGAAGAAAGATTTTGCGGAAAATGATACAAAGACGCTACTTGCCTCTCGAAATGCTCTATTCCTCTTATTTGCTTTGCCAGGTGTGGCATTTGCTACATGGATTTCTAGAACAGCAGCTACTCGAGATATTTTAGCAGTGTCAAATGCAGAAATGGGCTGGATTTTGTTCGGATTATCTGTCGGTTCAATAATTGGTTTACTAAGTGCAAGTCATTTTATTGACGGTAAGGGAGCTAGAGACGTTATTATAGGCAGTATGTTTTTTATGATTGTTGGATTGCTTTGTTTAGGTATTACTATTTATTTTGTTTCTAGTATGGGGGCTTTTGGTAGCTTACTAGTATTTGGAGTAGGATATGGATTAGCAGAAGTCGCATTGAATGTAGAAGGTTCTGCCATTGAGCAGAAATTAGGAACAACTCTTCTTCCGAAATTCCATGGCTTTTTTAGTATAGGAACTTTAGTAGGCGCGCTCAGTGGTTCTGCCGCCATCTCGCTTCACATCCCAATTCTGTATCAATTTCTTGCGATTTCGGTCATGTTTGTATTACTTGTATGTATGTTGTATCGTTTTCTTCCGCATGGGACAGGAAAGAAGGAGAAATCGCGAAACAAAAAGCGAGCGAAACATACTTCTTTACGGATGGAAAAAAAGGTGCTTTTACTTGGTCTTTTTGTGCTTGGAATGGCATTTGCAGAAGGAAGTGCAAATGATTGGTTACCTATTGTGATGGTAGATGGACATGAGCAAAGTGTAGTAACAGGTTCTATTATGTACACTATTTTTGTATTGGCAATGACATTAGCTCGAATGTGCAGTAGTTATTTTCTTGATCGATTCGGTCGTGTCGCGGTTATGCGTGCTACTATTATGATGGCGATTATAGGAATGACAATCGTCATATTTGGGAGTAACTCATATTTTCTAGCACTTGGTGTAGTACTGTGGGGGATTGGTGCCGCGTTAGGTTTCCCGATTGGGCTTTCTGCTGCTGGAGATGACAGTGAAAATGCGACTTCTAATGTTGCTGCAGTTTCTATCATCGGTTTTACAGCGTTTTTAGTCGGACCACCATTTTTAGGAATACTTGGAGAAGCATTCGGAATACGTAATGCTTTGCTAGCTGTTTTATTATTTGTTATCTTGTCTGGAATTGTATCGTCTGTTATGAGAGAGAATGCATCGATTTAAATACGGAGTGCCGCTAGTAGAAATATATCATCTCTATTGCTTTAGAAAATGATGTATGATATATTGTCAACGCAACTTATTAAAAGTGTTTAATAAGTATGTTGATTAAGGTGGTGAGCGATTTGAGTGAACAATTTGTTACTCAAAAATCGATTAAAGAGACGATCCTTCGCGGCATTCGTACAGCTCTTCTAGAGCGAGGTAGTGCAACGAAAGTTGAACTTAGTAATACATTAGAAATCAGTTTTCCAACGATAAGTAAATTTATAGAAAAAATGAAACAAGACGGTGAAGTCACTTTAGCCGGTTTAGATGATTCAAGTGGTGGAAGAAGAGCAAAACGATATGAATATAATCCAGAATATATGTTAGGTTTAGCGATATTTTTAGAAAAAAATGAGACGAACTATACAATTTTTAACTGTTTAGGGGAAGTAAAAGAACAAGGTAGTACTTCAAGTGCATTAATCGATACGGGTCTAAGTGTATTGACAGAACATATAGAAAGTCTTATAGCTACGTTTCCAAAGATAAGTTCAATCTCAATTGGTGTTCCTGGTGCTGTCGATAATGGGCGTATTTTCTATATTCCTGGATATGAAAAGTTCCAAAATTTTAATTTGAAAAGTCACTTGGAGGAACTGTTTTCTATACCAGTAGTAATAGAAAACGATATGAATGCTGCAGTACTCGGCTATCATAAAAATACTGGAAACAATGAAAATTCCTCTCTTGTATATTTGTATTCAGGTCAAAATGGCCCAGGTGCGGGGATTATGGTAAATGGAGATGTCGTACGCGGAAGCACATTTTTCTCAGGAGAGATATCTTTCGTCCCGCAGTACGATAATAAAAATTTCTTGCAAGCTTTGAGAAGTGAAGATTCGAATAATCCAGAGGAATATAATATAGATGCTATTACTCGTTTAATAGCTACATGTATAGCTATTATTAACCCTCATGGATTCATCTTCTGTGATGATGAAGTGAACCAAATTGTAATAGATCAGATTGTAAAAAGTTGTCCGCAGTACATTCCGGCAGAACATATTCCGAAAATAACAGTGAGCAACTGGAAAGAAGATTATTTATATGGGTTAAAAAGCCTTGGACTTGATCTTATGATTACGAGAACAAATAAAGAAAATTAAATGTACTGGCAATGAAGCATCCAATTGCCAGTTGAATAACATAAAAGAAAAGGTGTCGATTATGAAAATTGAACATGTAGCAATTTGGGTGAATGATTTAGAAAGAATGCGTGATTTTTATAAACAGTACTTCGGTGGTGAGGAAAATAGCTTATATCACAATCCGAAAAAGCAGTTTGAATCTTATTTCATAACTTTTGAAGGCGGTGCGCGTCTAGAACTTATGAAGCAGGTAGGGATAGACGAGAAAGTACAAACACAAACAATAGGATATGCGCATATTGCTTTTTCAGTAGATAGTAAAGAAAAAGTGAACGAATTAACTAATACATTAAGAGAAGCAGGATACTCAGTGTTAAACGGGCCGCGTACTACAGGGGATGGTTATTATGAAAGTGTAGTAAGTGATCCTGAAGGAAATCAGATTGAGATAACAATCTAACATTATATTTACTAATAATTGATAAAAAATAAAATTTTGTTGTTCCCCAAAATGTGTACGAGAAACCTATTATTTCTGCAGAAAGGGGACATAATGTTGAGTGAAATCATTTTTATTTTCTGTATATATCCATTGCTTGTTTGTATTGTTTCAATAGCTGGAGCATATAAAGTAGGTACATTTTATGTGATGCCAATAGTAACATTTCTTATTTTTCTTATGTTAAATGTTACAGTGCACGATCCAGCATTTTTCTTTTGGGTGGGCATGTATACTATTCTTTCATTTATTGTTTCTTATATAACTATCCTTTTTATAAAGGGATATAAAGTTGTAAAAAGAGAGCGTTAATATCATTTTGGGAAAATAGGGATTTACGGTGAACGATAACAACCTCATTTCACGTTGTAATGACGGGAAATGAGGTTGTTTGATTTCTATTTTTTATTGGAGTGATGAAAATCGCGAAGAATCTTCTCAATGACTGGATGAAGAGTACTAGGTAACTCATCAAGCGGAAAGAAACGTAATTCTTTTGACTCAGTTTTATCACATACAAGCTCCCCATAAAATTCTCGGCAAATATAAACAACGAGTACACCGTGTACTTGATCGCCATTTGGATAGATTTGAAAGAAATCTGGTCCTGAGTATGTACGGAATAGTTCTGGATTTTTAATAATAAGTCCAGTTTCTTCAAACACTTCTCGTTTTAAAGCATCTTCTAACGTTTCGTTATATTCTAAGGCACCGCCAATAATGCCCCAGCGGTTAAAATCTGTACGGAGCTGCAGCAATGCTTCATCTTTTTCATTTAATATAATGGCGTGTGATCCTATTAGAATAAGTGGATGATTTCCTACTAGATTTCTCATATCTTCAATATAACCCATGTCATTGCTCCTTGTATTTAATAATAGTTAGGAAGTTCTTTTAACATTCTTTCTGTTTTACGTGCTGTAAAGGCTAAGTTATGGTCATCTTTCGTTCTGAAAAATAATGTGCGTAAAAAGGTTTTAATATTGGCACATAAAATACAATACTCATTAAGCGAAAGGCGTTTTCTAATTTGAGGAAGCCTTTTTATTTTTTTATGAATAATAGAAATTAAATCGTTCTGAGGAAAATCATGATACAGCATTGCTAGTAATGGAGTAACAATGCGTTCATCTTCGTTATTATGAAAAAGGTCAGATGGAATAAAGATTTTATTTAATAAACAATGAATTAATTCTTCGTACCATTCAAAAGTTGTATACGTATTATGAACAATTTCAGTAAAGGCATCAGATACATGAGCAAGACAATGAGCCCATCCTTTATTTTCAATATAGCCCCGAAAATCCGTTTCTAAGTTTGTGTATGTAATGAGTTTATTTTTTATTTCTTCGATATCCTCCTCTGTACAAAAGTAGTGCGAATTAGCGAATTGGAGTATTAACGCAATTAACGAAACAGTGTAAGAACGTGTGAAAACCCCATCTGTATGTGGGGAGTAAATGTCACAATATAAATACTCATCACTTAAACAAGTTTGCAGAAGTAATTTCAGCTGATCGTCCATAAGGAATTCATGATGAATGAAATGCGCAAAACATTTATATATAAGTTGGTAACGAACGTAGCTATCAGTCGTTCCGATATACTGAAGCATGTTCAAAGTTAACTCATTTACGTCTATATGTTGCAGTTGCGTGTAGTCATTTTGTTGTATAAGCTCTAACTGTTGTTGCAATGCTGTAATATCCAATGGAGAACCTCCTCCGCACTTTAAAGATGCGATCTTTTCTAGTATTCTATATATTCAAGGACAATCCTGCTCATGCAAGGAGAACGATTAGAAATTCGAGTATGATATAGATGAGGGAAGAATATGACGACGATAGAACAGTTAGAAAAACATTTTAAAATAAGAAGAAGTGCTTCTTCTATTATGATAAAAGAAAATAATGCAGCGGTTTTTACAGAAGAGCAATTAGAAGAGATGGTGCAATATTACGTTGCTGAAGCTGAAAAAGATGGATTAGAAAAACTACATTTTGAAATCTCTTCAAAAAGTCCAAATTATGATGTGTATAAAAAATGTTTTGAAACGTATTCATTTGAATATGTTACGGAAAACATGATTGTATTTAAAGATATATACGAAGTAGAAGATGTAGAAAGTGAAATTGATTTTAAGCTTATTGAAGAAGTTGGAGAAGAGGCTTTTTATTCACTGTGGAATGAAGCAACGGGAGAACCAGTCGCTCATGATCAATTTGTGCATATGATGCTAGAAGAAATTGGTGAGCAGTGGAAAGAACATTGTTTAATAGCGAGTGTAGGTGAAGAGCCGATAGGAATTGTAATTCCACATATTGAAAGAGGTGCGTTAGAAGAAGGGAAACTTATGTACTTCGCAGTTACTCCAAATATGCGTAATAAGGGATATGAAGCTGCGTTATTTGCAGGTGCGATGTTTGTCTTAAAGGAAATAGGTGCATCTTATTATATTGGTGAGACAAATATGCAAAATGAGTGGATGAAGGATGTTTTTGAAAAGAACGGATGTCAGCTGCTTAGTTCAACTGAGAGATATGTGAGAAAGTTTTAGGAGGATGAATGATGTATACTCTCGAACTCGTATAGCGGGAGGGGACTATATATGTTAAAGCAATCCATGCATTCATTCGTGTTATTGTATCCAAATGTATTGTTAGAAGGCTGGAATGTTGAAAAAGTTTCAGAACGTTATGAAGGTGAAAAGTGGGGAACTTTTTGGTTTCAGGTTGTTACTCCAACTGGGATGTTTCGAGTAAAGGAATTTTTTCTCGATATAATGGAACCAGTATTTCCGGATAGCTGTATTTCTCAAGCAAAAGGAGATTGTTTTCAATATAAAGGGCTTGTGTATTGGAAAGGTGTAAATTATAAAGGAAAAGAAAGTTACGTTACATCTATATGGAAAACACAAGTTGAAATTTCTGTTGATCATGGATATGTAAACCAAGACGAAATGGAACGATTTCTATTTGAATTACAACCAGTAAATATGGAGCTTGGGAAAACGATATTACATACATCATTTCACTTATTAAGCTTTCAAGCGAAGAGAAGTGAAATGGGTGAGATAGGAAGATGTAGAGAGTGGAATGCTCCAGATGACGTATCCTATGTAAATTTGTTAATTCATGAAAAACTAAATTGGAAACTTGAATCGGTCGGTTTCGGAAATGACGAAACGCAGTATGTATACTGGGACGAAGTTAATAAACTATATGCACTTTGGGTTTGTAGACATAAAAACAAAGCGTATTATCCTATTTCTTCATGGACAATGAACTATGGCCCAAAACAAATTATAAACGGGTTAGAGTTTTATTCGCACCCTAATCGCGGAACAGTTGTATACGAAGATTTAGGTAATGAACAAATCGCATACGTATTTCGCGGTAATCCATGTACAAATTTTGAACAAGTAAAAGAACTTTTTGCCTGTTTGTAAGATAAAAAGAAAAATGAGAACGACAAAGTAGATATTTGTATAATACAATAGAGTGAGATTCGATTATAAGAGAAAGCGTTGGTGAAAGAATGGAGCAGCAAAGAAATTGGCTACAAGCAACTGTAGAAAGAATTGAAGATAATACGTTACAAATAAAGTGGGAAAATAATATAGAAGAAGTTCGTATTTATTGGAGTACTTCACCAGATCATATTGAAGAAAATGGAGAACTACTTGCAACTGTAAATGGAGGATTATCATATACAATTGAAAACCCGAGTGAAAATGAACGTCCATATTTTAGACTAGTAGGAAGTAATGGACAAGCAGTGACAGTAGCTGAGCGTAGATTGCCATTACAAGGTGCGTTTAACTTCCGTGATATGGGTGGATATGAAACGACAGATGGACGTAAAGTGAAATGGGGCAAATTATACCGTTCTGAAGAATTAGCAGGACTAACAGAGTGGGATATCGACTATTTACAAAAGTCTGGTTTAAAGTTAATTTGTGACTATCGTACAGACTTTGAGGTAAAGCATAAGCCAAATCCTGAGATTACAGGTGCTCGTCAAGTGTGCTTACCAGTTATGCAAGACTTAGCGAAAGACTTAAATATAAATGAGTTTTTCCAAGTTGGTGACCTTTCTATGTTAGGAAAACCAGGTGAGTATCTTGTGAAAATGAATCAAGATTTCGTAAGTGGTAACGAGGCGTTCGTAAGCTTCTTAAACTTAGCGCAAAACCCGGAAAACTTACCGTTAGTAAACCATTGTACAGCTGGGAAAGACCGTACTGGATTTGGATCAGCATTATTATTACTTTTACTAGGTGTACCAGAGAAAACAGTAATGGAAGATTATTTACTAAGTAACGGTTTCCGTGAAAAGTTAAACGAGAAAATGATGGTCTTTTTAGGTGCAAAACTACAAAACGATGAGAGTAGAGAGATATTAGGTGCGATGTTTGAAGCACGTGCTGAATACTTGCAAGCTGCGATTGGTGAAATTCAAAAGCAATACAGATCAGTTGAAGCATACGCTGAAAGGGCCCTTGGCTTTACGAAAGAGTCGTTAGAGGAAATGAAAGAGTTATTGCTAGAAGATTAATAATGAGAAGGAGGCTGAGCGAATTAGCCTCCTTTTACTTATAGCGTAGTTGAAAATAGAAGATAATGGTGTATTCAATAAAGAGCAGGTTAAGCGCCTCATAATGAAATATATAAACTTATATTACTATCGTGTTATTATGTTAAGTGACGGTAAAGTCGTGTGATTTATAATGATTTCTATAATGAACTATAGGGAAAAAGCAAGAAAATGTCTATGTATTTGATGGAGGGTTATCATAATAGAAAGGAAATTAGGAGATGGGGAAATCAATAAAAAGTGAATTAATAGGATTGTTTACCTTTAATGAGACATGTAAAGCATATCAGCAAAAAAATGGGGAAATACATTGGCAATTGGATATTAGAAATGAATATATAGATGTTAATGAGATGATTAAAAGGGCAGAGAAGCTTTTTTTATGTATAGAAGAATTTGATAAAAAGGCTAAAGTAGCCATAGCAGAAAAATTGATAAATTACAAAAATGATTTTTGGCCTGAGTATGATGAGAATGATGAACATTTAAATTGGGATGCTGTAGATGCAGGAGAATATGATATAACGAAAGAAAAATTTGCAAAAGCAATTACGCTCTATGAAATTGAAATTAGAGAAAATGATATATACTGTGAATATCATGATGGAGATTTGTTTGGTGGACACATGATACATGCCTATTTTAATAATGATTATAAGTTATTAAACGCAGAGGTGTAGTTTTAGTTATATAAAAATTGAATTAAAGTGTGCTTTAGTTAAAAGAATTAAATAAATTTTAAACAATGAGAACGAAGCTTTTAAAATAGGAATTGAGGAGAACATCATGAAATACAAAGTTATATTATTCGACGTAGATGATACATTATTAGATTTCCCTGAAACGGAAAGACACGCATTACATAATGCGTTTGTACAGTTTGGTATGTCTACAGGGTATAATGATTATCTTGCAAGTTATAAAGAGATTAGTAATGGATTATGGAGAGATTTAGAAAATAAAATGATTACGCTAAGTGAATTAGCCGTAGAGCGATTTAGACAATTATTTGCAATGCATAATATAGACGTAGATGCGCAGCAATTTAGTGATGTATACCTTGAAAATTTAGGGAAGGAAGTACATCTTATAGAAGGCGCAGTACAATTATGTGAAAATCTACAAGATTGCAAGTTAGGTATTATTACGAATGGATATACGAAGGTGCAACAATCAAGAATCGGAAATTCGTCTTTATGTAATTTCTTTGATCACATTATTATTTCTGAAGAAGTTGGTCATCAAAAACCAGCACGTGAGATTTTTGATTATGCGTTTGAGAAGTTTGGGATTACTGATAAATCAAGCGTACTAATGGTTGGAGATTCGTTAACTTCTGATATGAAAGGCGGAGAAGATTACGGCATTGATACGTGTTGGTATAATCCGAGTTTGAAAGAAAACGGGACAGATGTTAACCCGACTTATGAAGTGGAGAGTCTGCTACAAATTTTAGAAATTGTAGAAGTGGCGGAAGAAAAGGTAGCTTCATTTTAATTGTGCTGATATTTGTCGAAAAATCGATATATTGAAAAAATCGTTGATATATTGTAAGTTGTGATAGATATATTGTAAGTTGTGATAGATATATTTGAAAAATCGTTGATATATTGTAAGTTGCGATAGATATATTTGAAAAATCGCTCATATAAATTCATATACTAAGCTATAGAACAAAAAAATAGAGCTACTATACAAGGTCATTCACGTGTTATAATGCGTGAATTAAATATGCGTATATAAATAGTTTCCTAGCGTGATGCGATGTCATGTATGATTAGTGTAACAACTAGAGGTGAATAAAGGATGTTAACGTTTTTATTTGAGTTAGACAAGAATCTCCCGCAGAAGGATGAGCCACGGTATGATGCTTATTCAAAGGGCTTTATCGAAGGAGATGTAACGATTTGCGCGAGTGACAGCGTATTTTTTCAAAAATCATGTATGAAGGTTGCAGAGCTGGGGATTTATTTAGGTCAGTGGATGGAACAAGTTCAACATGGGCAGAACGTGCCTATGAAATATGAAATGGCTGACCGTGAAGAGGTAATTCTTAGTTTCTTCTACGAAGAGGATCATAATCAATGGAATGTTTTTTCCAGCTGGCAAGAATTTGAACTTCAAGAGCGTATAGCTACTACAACATTAATAGAGAGTGTTCAACGCTATTTGTATGAGTTAAATAAAGAACTGCGCATGATAGAATATCCTGTGACGTTTGATCAGTACTTAAGAGGAGAGCGAATGATGCAGCTCTCTTACAAACGACCGTGTGATAGCAAAGCAGATACGACACCGATAGAGGTTTATAATGGAAGTGAGCAAGTAGGTGTAGTAAGGGGCTATTATAAAAATACGCTGATGAGAGTGCTGGATTTTATTCCGAAAATTGGTAGTAATATTATTTATGAAATAAAGGATAGTAAGGACAATATTCGCGTCATTGCAAAGGATGTAAGTAGGCAGCGCCAAAGAAGGATTTTAGTAATGTACAAAGATAATCATGATGCAGAGCATGAAATACTTGTATGTGACGGAAAGTTATTGGATGCAAATTTCTTATTTACCTTTACATATAAGGCAGAAGAATACGTTGTTCATAAAACTTCATTTGGAATGGGAAAATTATTACGAAAAGGCTATGTAATTGCAGATTGGAATATTCGTCTTGAGGAAGATATGTATTACATTGAGATGAATGTATATGATGGAGATTACATGGAGGATCAATACTTACTATTAGGCGTATTTCATGCGGTTTTATATGGATAATCAATAAGAAATACCGTCATTCTTCTTGGAAAGAATGACGGTATTTTTTATTTATCCTCAAAAATAAAAATCTCATCAATCGTACTATGTAGTGCCTTCGCTATATCGTGAGCAAGTTGTAAGGAAGGATTGTATTTACCTTTTTCGAGATGACTAATTGTTTCACGTCGCACACCAACGCTCTTTGCTAAATCTTCTTGTGTCATGTTCAATTTGGCGCGGTATTCTTTTATCCTCGTTACGAACGCCATGGTGCATCTTCCATTTCATCAACAGGTTTATCATAAAAGAACATAGAAAAACCGAACGTAAGAATGAGTGTGCCGAAAATAAGAGCGATATCAATTTCTTGTAGCGCCGGGTTTGGAAATAACATTTCAATAAATATAATGATAGCGGTAGTTAGTAATGTAACGATAAATGCATTGCGACACGATTTATTGACAATTTGTTCAAACAGTTCATCGTGTTGAACTGTTCTATACGATGTGAAAAAGGAGAAGAAACAGAACATAGTAAACAATCCTTTTTCATAAAAAAATCCGAGGAAACCGAAGAAACCGAGAAATCCTAAATATTTTATCCAAGTTGTTTTCATGATAGGTCCTCCTTACGTTGTTAGAAATAAGTCACGTTATGTTATAAATATATCACAATTGGATAGGAATGGTAATAATAGTTTTCCAGTTTGCTTCATAATAATAGTAAAAAGAGGAAATATGCTGCGAAACAAAGAGGATAATATTGTAAAATGGTTGTAAGGAGGGGGAGGAAGGTATGCTAAATTGGATTATGATCGTTGTATTACTTGTAGTGATTACTGTCATTACGACGGTGTTAATTGGGCGAAAGGGTGATGCAAACTATAGTAAAGCGACAAAGGGGAATATTAGAAGGCTTACGATGATTTATATTATACTAGCTGTCGTTTTGATCGTTGGATTAGGTCTGTATATTTATTTCAAAGGTTAAAAAACTGAAAAATACAAAAATCTAAAAATAGAAGTATGCTATAATATCAATATAGTTATTTGGTAATTAAGGAAAGGATTGGATGGAATGATTGAAATTACGAATGTGTCAAAAAGTTATAATGGGTCTACTTATGCAGTAAAAGATTTAAGTTTATCTGTACCTAGCGGCGAAATCTTTGGATTTTTAGGACCGAATGGTGCGGGTAAATCCACGACAATTAAGATGATTACTGGCATTCACGGGGTGGACAAAGGGACTATTACGATTAATGGAAAAAATATTATGGAAGAGCCGATGGAAGCGAAGAAGACGTTTGGTTATGTGCCGGATAGCCCAGATATGTTTTTACGTTTAAAAGGAATTGAATATTTAAACTTTATGGCTGATATGTATGAAGTGCCGAAAGAAGTAAGACAAGAACGAATAGAGTCTTTAGCGAAGAAGTTTGATCTTTATAATGCATTATCTGATCAAATTCAAAGTTATTCGCACGGTATGAGACAAAAAATCGTTATTATTGGTGTGCTCGTGCATGAGCCAGATGTATGGATTTTAGATGAACCGTTAACAGGGCTTGATCCGAAATCTGCATATATTTTAAAAGAAATGATGAGAGAACATGCGGATAAAGGAAAGATTGTATTTTTCTCTACACACGTATTAGAAGTAGCGGAAAAAATATGTGACCGGGTTGCTATTATTAATAAGGGGAATTTGCAGTTTAAAGGAAATTTAGATGAAATGAGAGATCATTTTAAATCCAATGAATCACTTGAAAAAATGTTCTTGGAGATGACGGGCAATGAGTAAAATTTGGACGTTAACGAAGGTACTATTAAAGTTAAATTACGCAGATTTTATAGCAGATAAGAAGAAGCGATGGGCGTATTTATTTTCATTTGCAGCTATTTTATTTGTTGGATTTTTAATATTTGGTTCGATGACGCACGGAATGTATGAAGGTCTGAAACAATTAGGGCAAGGGCCGGGAATGATTATTGCAATGGGACTTGCGATTGCGAGTATATGGGTATTTTTAATGAGTATAACGAACATTTTAACTGTATTTTACTACAGCAATGATATTGAAATGTTACTGCCGTTACCATTAAAACCAGCGCAAATTATTTCGGCAAAATTTTTAACGGTATTAATTACACAATACGTAATGAGTTCATTTATTTTATTACCAATCTTCATTACGTACGGTTTAAAAAGTGGCGCATTTATTACATATTACATATATATGATTTTTATTTACTTACTCTTCCCAATCGTGCCGTTAGTATTAGCTTCGTTACTGATGACAATTATTATGAGGTATACAAATATAGCGAAAAATAAAGATCGAGGAAATATATTTATTGGAATCGTAAGTATATTATTTATTGTAGGAATTAACGTATTTATGCAGTGGAGAAATAAAAGTGCGTTTTCTGGAGATGGGGCTGCGGAATACCTTGTAAATAATCAATCTTCTCTTTTAGTACAAATGACAAATTATTTTCCAACTACATATTTTGGAGCAGTGGCATTAGTAGAAAATGCAAATTGGAAGGGACCTTTATATGTAATAATCTTTGCAGTTATTTCATTTGTCTTCTTTGTGTTGTTTTATTACATAGCAGAGCGTACATATTTAAAAGGGGTTATTGGACTTTCAACGAGTACAGCAAAGAAACAAGTTATTTCGGCGGAAGGTTTACAGAAATCAACAGTACAAAGTTCGCATTTAAAAGCGTATGTGAAAAAAGAATTTAAAACGTTATTCCGTACACCACAATTTTTCTTAAATTGCATTGTACAAACTTTCGTTATGCCAATTATGTTGTTCTTTATTTTATTTGTGCAAGATGGAAACTTAAAGTTTATTACAGAGTATATTAACAATCCAAAGACAACAGGATTTGCAATTGGTGTTGGTCTTTGTGCATCGTTATTTTTAATGGGTAGTAACGTCATTGCAACAACGTCATTTTCGCGAGATGGAAGCTCTTGGTTTGTGAATCGTTATTTACCAGTAAAGGCTTCGGATATCTTTTTTGCGAAAGCAATCACTGCTTGGTTAATTAATGTGATCATTTTAGCAGTATTCGGTATTACGATGGCAGTTGTAGCTGGGATTTCTCCAGTCTTTATGATACTGTGGTTTTTACTAAGTGCGAACGGGTTGTTATTAATTAATTTAATCGGAACACGCTGGGACGCGCAAACTGCAGATATTCATTGGGATACAGAGCAGAAATTATTTAAAAGTCGATATACAACTTTGTGGAATTTTTTAGCTAATATTTTAATAGCTTTAATTATTGTGGGGGGAGTAAGTGTATTATACTTCTTCCTTCATGTCGGACTGTGGGTTATGTTTATCGTTTTATTTGTAATGTTTACGATTGTAAATTATATCTTTATTAAAATGTTAAAATTAGGTGCTGAACGTATACTGTCAAATATTCAATAAGAAGATAGATCCTCTGTATTCATGCAGGGGATCTGTGTATAGATGGAGGAGAAAAAGGTGAAGAAAATAGCAATTGTAACAGGGGCAACTCGTCTGAATGGAATTGGTGCAGCTGTATGCAAGGTGCTTGCTCAAAAAGGGATAGACATTTTTTTCACGTACTGGCCAAAGTATGATAAAGCGATGCCATGGGGAATGAGTGATCAAGAACCCTTTTTGCTGAAAAAGGAAATTGAAAGTTACGATGTTCGATGTGAAATGGCAGAAATCAATTTATCGCAGTCTTATTCGCCAAATCGTTTGTTTTATATGGTATCAGAACGGTTAGGTGATCCATCTATTCTAGTTAATAATGCAGTATATTCTACTCATACGAGGATTGAGGAATTAGACGTAGAGCAGTTGGATAAACATTATACAGTTAATGTTCGGGCTACTATGCTATTAAGTTCATTGTTTATAAAACATTATTCACTTAAAACGGGCGGGAGTATTATTAATCTTACTTCAGGACAGTCAGTAGGTCCAATGCCAGATGAACTAGCATATGCAGCAACGAAAGGGGCAATTGAAGCATTTACAAAGTCAGTAGCACCAGTTGCGATGGAGAAGGGGATTACAGTGAATGCTGTAGATCCAGGACCGACGAATACAGGATGGATTACAGAGGAGCTGAAGCATCATTTAGTATGGAAGTTCCCGCAAGGTAAAGTAGGAGAACCGGTGGATGCTGCGCGCTTAATTTCTTTTTTAGTAAGTGAAGAAGCGAAATGGGTTACTGGGCAAGTCATTCACTCGAATGGTGGTTATTCATAAAAATATTATGTTAACAAATGTTGAGAAACAAAAAACGAAAGAAAATTTTATTTTTTTGTATAAATAAAATGTCAAGAAAGATAAAAATTTGATAGAAGAGTATATCGTCATATGAAGATAGTAATTCTTAATGTGACAATATACTCTTTTTCTTTTACTTGCGAGTAGAAAAATGAAGTAGAAGAAACTCGAATATTAAAATGAGTTTATCAGTTTTTGTACGTATTATTATGAAGATTACTGTCGGAAAGATGGTAATTCGTATGAAAAGGGATTTTTTAAGGGGGAATCGAATCGTAAAGGGGAGGATAAATTATGTAAAACATAGGGGGATTTATATGAAAATGAAAAAGGTCGCTATCGCATCGATAACAATTGGTACAATGCTTACTATGGCAGCTTGTAGTCCTTCAGCAGATAAAGAAACGGAAAAGAAAGAGCAAGTAACTGCGCAAAATGATGGAGAAGCAAAAACGACAAGTGCAGATGAAGCGTCAAAAACAACGAAAGATACCGAAAAAGAAACAAATACTTCTTCAAATGAAAAAACAGATAAGGATGCAAAAAATACGAAAGAATCATCAGGAACAGAAAGTAATGGCAAAACGTCAACTCAAAACGAGAATGTAAAAACAAAAGAAAAAGAGACGACAGGAAAAACGAATGATCAAACGACTAGTGGGAAAACAACAGATCAAAGCACAAGCACAAACAATAACGGAAAGACAACGAAAGATCCGAAGAAAAGTGTTGCTGTGAAAACGAATGTTAAAGAAGTTGTAGCATTAATTGATAGCTTGGACAAGCAGTTAGCTGCTAATCCAAAATTGGAAACAGTGAATAAGCTTGGCAAACAAATTAATGAAAAGTGGGATGTGATTGAAAAAGAGCTAGAAGCATCACATCCGACGGATTCTAAAACAATCGGTCAAAGTATGTATCCGTTAATTGTAGGAGCGGAGAAAGAAAAAATCGATATTAATAAAATGAAATCATTAACGACGAAAACGAAAAAAGATTTAAATCAGTTATTGACGAAACTTTCATAGTTTCAAAAGCCTACTCGTGTGAGTAGGCCTTTTTTAGGTTGTTGTAATGTGCATAGTATAACTTATTTATTTACATTTTCAATTACGATGCGAAAGGAACTGAATGCTTGTTGACTAACATAATCTTCTTCGCTAACTTTAAAAGGAAATGGAAAAGCGACGAGTTGAAAATTACTTTCCTGATCTACTGAAGGCAATGTGAAATTAAAGATTTGTCTCGTTTCAGGTGCAACCTTAGTATAAACGACTTTTCTATTGTTAAATATTTCAACTTGTTTCCAATCTTTAAAAGCCACGATTGCGTAAGTCATTTCATCATTTTTTTCATTACCGTTTGATAAAATTAATTGCTTGCCTTCCTTTTCAAAGAAGACAGTTTGTAAGTTCTCTTCACGGTTCGTAACAAATACTGGTTCGTAAAGACCATCTTTTAAAATAGCATTTGGATCTATAAGGGAGAGTTTTATTTTTTCGTTTTCTTTCTGAAGAAGATGCATTGAATACCGCATACTTAGAATATCTTCTAAAATAGCTGCTTTATTTAAGTTATTATCTTTTAATTTGTATTCAGGTTTTTTAATTATTAAAAAGGTTAATTCACTTGCATCAGGAGAAGTGTGTAAAGAGATTTTCGTAGTCATTGAACTGTTTGGTTTCATATCAAAAAAATAGTGTGATATTTCATTAGTAGTATCTTCTATTTTAAAAGGTTTTTGTTCGTAATCTTCTAGAACAATTAATCCATATTTTCGGTTTTCATTAATAGTATGTACGAATGATAATGTTACATTAATTTTATTATCCTCACTAGTAATTGTACTACCATTGTTAATATGTTGGCCTTGATTATCCTTCAATCCGTAAGAAATAGTATTGGTTTGTTGCTCTCGTTTATTTTCTATGGAAGGTGGATGAGGTTGTATGAATGAAGTATTGAACAAAATATAAATTGTAAGTAATGAAATAAGTAAAACACCGCTAATAATATATATTTGTTTCATAAATAGCACCTCAATATATGTAAAATATTATAGAAAAAAGATATGCAAGATGCATATCTTTTTTCTCTTTCTTACCAGAAAGCTTTTGTTTCGTGATTCACATCATTATAACCACTTAATTTATAGGTATGATTACCGATAGCGTAATCATCTCCATAATAAATGCTTGTGTTGGTCGCTGTAGCACTTACAAAGGATGATTTTTTTGCACTATTACTTTTCGTATTCACTAATGAGCCATCGCCATTGAAAGTTCTTGCTTTTGCATAAACATAGTCTTCGGTCGTAGTTGATTTCGATTTAGCAACTGCATAGGGGTTACCAAAAAAGGGAGTATATACGCTAATGTTAGAGTCATTCTTAGGTGCAGCTGCAATAGTCAAACTAGGAACACTAGATGTTTTTGTTGATTGAATTGTATCAAAGTCAACTAAAACGGGCTGCTTGTCTATAGTATCGACCTCTGAAGCACTTGCGTTATTAGTAAAACCAAAACCTAAAACCGCTAACCCTAAAGTTGTCACCGATAAAGATTTTTTCATATTCACTAATTTTCCCACCTTTTTAAATTTTTGAGTTCGAACTCAATTCATACAATATATGAAAATTTCGAAACTCTCAATGGTTTATTCCATACTTAACTTTTCTTTTACTTTCGATTCAACATGTCTTCATTTGCAAAAAAGCGAATATATCTTCTAATGCTTAGCCAGCAAGGGATACAGGTTTAACTTTATGAAATTCGTGTAAATTTAAATCTATTCATGTCAGAATCTCTGTTATTTTTAAGTTCATATGGGAAACTTATTAAAAAAAGGATGGTGACAAAAATGACAATCGATCGAATTTGTACAATTGGACCCGCAAGTAATAATAAAGAAACGTTAGCACAGTTAATAAAGAATGGTATGAAAATTGTTCGACTGAATTTATCGCATGGCACGCATGAAAGTCATAAAGACATCATTCGTTTAGTGAAATCATTAGATGACTCTATTAAATTTTTGGGTGATGTACAAGGTCCTAAAATAAGATTAGGTGAAGTGAAGGGAGAGCAAATTACACTTCAGGCAGGAGATTCTTTTATTTTACATACACAACCAGTTACAGGGAGTAATACAGAAGCAAGTGTTGATTATGAAGGAATTGCGAATGATGTGAAAGTAGGCAGTAGAATTTTAATTAATGATGGAGAAGTTGAATTAATTGTTGAAAAGATAAGTACGGATAAAATAGAAACGAAGGTAAAAACAGGTGGCAATATCTCATCTCATAAAGGAGTTAATTTACCAGATGCGGCTGTTCGTTTACCAGCTATTACAGAGAAAGATAAAAAAGATATTCAGTTTCTTTTAGAAGAGAATGTTGATTTTATCGCGTGTTCTTTCGTAAGAAAACCTAGTCATATAAAAGAAATACGAGATTTTATACAACAGTATAAAGAAACGTCACCTAATGTAATTGCAAAAATAGAAACGATGGAAGCAATCGAGAATTTTCAAGATATATGTAAAGAAGCAGATGGAATTATGATTGCAAGGGGCGATTTAGGAGTAGAGTTACCGTATCAATGCATTCCGCTTTTACAGAAAATGATGATTCAGGAATGTAATCGAACGAATACATATGTCATTACAGCAACACAAATGCTTCAATCTATGGTAGATCATTCTATTCCAACAAGGGCAGAGGTGACTGATGTGTTTCAAGCTGTACTGGACGGGACGAATGCAGTTATGCTTTCAGCTGAAAGTGCATCAGGAGAACATCCAATCGAAAGTGTGAGAACATTACGTCTCGTTTCAGAATTTGCGGAACATGTTAAAAAAGATGGACCTTTTGCGATGAAAGATGTACTGGAGTTACTGCATAAATCACTGAATGAGTGATGAATAAAAACACGAGGGCGGATATGCATCCGCCCTCGTGTTTTTCATTCATACTATTCTTGCTCTTGCTCATCCAAAATCTTTTCAAACGCAGCAGATACTTTATCAAACTCTTCATCATTTTCAATGTATGAAAACTCATTATCTTCTTCTACTTTTAAAAAGAAAATATCGATGTCTTCCTCAGTTTCTGTTTGGATATCTTCAACAAAGGCAACTGCAATATATTCTGCACCTTCGACATCCATCGCTCCAAGTACTTCTACTTCTTGCTCTTCATTATTCTCATCACTAAGAGTAAACACTTCGCCAACTTCAATATCAGACATATTCATTCTCCTCCTGTTCGACTCTAAAAATAGAGCACTCAAACTGTATACATACTAACATATCTTTCCATGAAAAACCAAATTCATACGTAAGAAAACAATTGATTCTTCTTTAGTATGAGTATACAGCTATTAGGAGGATTATTTGTCTGTGCTATATTACTTAATCCATTCAACAATTGTATCCATAGTCTGTCTTGTTTTATCACGCTTTGGCTCTTCTTTACGGTAACCAAAGGCAACCATAACTGATACTTCAAAGTTATCGTCTTGTATAATGCCTTCTTGACGAAGTAAAGAATCTACTTCCTCTTTATCAAATCCTTCTATTGGACAAGAATCAATACCGATTTGAGCTGCGCTCGTCATCATATTACCTAAAGCAATATAAGTTTGTTTAGATGCCCAATCAAATACAGCACGATCGGATTGTAATAAGTTAAAATCTGTTTCCTGGAACTTTTTGAAGAATTCATATCTAATTTTTTGAGTGTCTTCAGGCAATCCAATAATATCGTTCATCATATATTTAATATACTCTGCATCATAATGCATATCTTTAATGTTTCTTGAAAGAACAATAACAAAATGACTAGCTGTTGCAAGTTGCCCACCAGCGCCCCATGAATACGGTTGTAGTTTTTCTCTTAATTCTTTATTTTGTACGACAATAAATTTCCAAGGCTCATATCCAAAAGAAGAAGGAGATAGTCTGCCTGTTTCTAAAATGAATTTGAAATCCTCTTCTGAAATTTTGTGCATAGGATCGAATTCTTTACATGCATGTCTGAAATGAAAAGCCTCCATAATCTTTTCTTTTGTAATTTCGTTTGTATTTGTCATAAAAGTTCCTCTTTTCATGAATTTATTTTTGTAAGTAAATTATATTTTTAAAGTAACATAGATACAAGTACGCACATTTATGTGGTATAGTATCAAAAAAGATACTAATGTTAAGGGAAGGGATTTATTATGGATTGTCCAAACGAAAATAATATAAATTACCCATTTTTAAATAAATATTCTTGTCCAGTTGAAGCTATGGTTGAGGTGATTGGAGGGAAATGGAAAGGGGTAATTTTGTATCATTTATTAGATGGTACAAAGCGCTTTAATGAATTAAAAAGATTAAAACCAAATATCACACAAAGAATGTTAACGCTGCAGCTGAGAGAACTTGAAGCTGATGGCATTATACATCGTGAAGTATACCGTGAAGTGCCACCTAAAGTTGAATATTCGTTAACTGAGCTTGGTGAATCACTACGTCCAGTGATTCTATTAATGATGGAATGGGCAACTCATAATATGGAGAAAGTTTTGGAGAGTAGGAATACGAAAAATAATAATTAAGAGTTGAAATTGTTATAGAAGAAATAATTGTAGAAATAAAAGGTGCTTTCATACGTGAAAACACCTTTTATTTCTATATTTTTTACTTTTTAACTTCAACTGCTGAAGTTGGAAAGTTATTTAAGTTTGCAGTTTGACCATACCAATCAGCATGTTTAAAAACAACATCTTTTCCATATCCGTCAGTTGAAGTACGTTCCCATAGTGTTGTTGAATAGCTAGCAGTAGGAGCTGCTGTACGTACAGAAACAATTTGATTTTGCCAACTAGCAGACAAGTTTTTATAACCGCTACTTAGTGAAAAATACTCGCTACCTTGATTTGTGAGTTTATAGAAGTCTGTACTACCAGGTCCGCTTCCTCCAACACCAAGGGGAGTGATTGAATGATTCAACCTTTGTTTATCTTTTTCAATAAAAGACTCTAAACTTTCTTTGCTCGAAAATCCATAAGATAACCAGTCTCCATTTTGATTTTGTTTCGGTAGAACTAACGTTATTTTTACGTCTTCCCTTGATGGAGCACTCAATTTGTTAAACGAATCAACAGTCTTTTCATCTACAGTTACATATTCGAAAGAGGAAATCGTATAATCTTTTTCGGTACTAGCTGATACTAATCCCATTCCTCCAGTTAACGACGAAACAGTTAATAATGCACCTGCTACCAACTTTTTAAGCATGGATTCATCTCCTTAAAACTTAGATTTTTTACATAACTAAAATGTATGTTAATTCGAATGTATTATAAATATTTAGAAATTTATAAAAATTAAACAGAATATTCTTTTATTATTCTGGAGTAAGGAGGGGAATTTAAAAAAGGATTTACTTAAAAAGTAAATCCTTTTTGGGTGTTAGCAATGAAGTTATTGTGTAAGTTTTGCAATTTGCTAACCGACTTCAAAACTCTACTGATTAAAGTTTCATTTCATCCTGTTATGAATCATACACTTCTTTTGCATTCGTAGAAGCAGCATCTAATAAAAGGAAAATGGCTGCTATCATATGTAGAAAGATGTCTATATAAGGAAAGAAGGCAACTAGAGTAACGATAATACCGATATAATGAGGGTACGTATTCATGCCTTCTTTTTTAGCTAATAAAATAGTATTGATATGTAAAACAATCAATAGTAGTAAAGGTAACCCATATAGGTTAACAAGACTTGGAAATACATAATAACAAGGAAGTAATAAAAGATGATAGATCCCTGTAGTCCACTTTAGTGCTTGAATGTAGGTTTTTAAAGTTAATCCTCCTAAAACAATTCGTATCTATATATTACCAAAAATAATAGGTAATTGGATATTGTTTATTTGTATTTTTAATAGATTATAATAATTTTATGTAAACTAATTGTTAGGTATCTATAAAATAGAAATACCACCCAAACGAGGGTGGTTCGTATTATAAATAATTACTTAAAGAAGAAATCGGAACCTTCACCTCACTACCTTCCTTCATATTCCGCAACACAACAGTGTTTGTACTAAGTTCGTTTTCCCCAATAATAAGCACATAAGGGATATTCTCTTTATTGGCATAATTAAGGGCACGTTTTAATTTGCGTCCTGCTAGTTCTAGTTCAACTTTTAAGGAAGTGGTAGAACGTAATTGCTGGGCAATTTGTAAGCATTGTAACTCTGTCCCGAGTGGGATGATAAATAGATCCGCTGTAGATGAGATTGTTTCTTTCTGCGATAGTGCTGTATAAATAACGTCTAAACCGAATGAAATACCGACTGTTGGATAGTTCATATTATCACCACGGAATGCTCCGATAATGTTATGGTAACGGCCGCCGCTACCGATGCTAGATGTAATCGATCTATCTTTTAAAAAGATTTCATATACAGTACCTGTATACATTGTGAGTCCTCGCGCTAAAAACGGGTTGAATATCGTATTTTCATTTATTCCAAGAGCGATTAAATATTGCTGTAATTGTTGTAGTTCGTTTACTCCATCGGCAACGAGTGGATTATTGAAAGCTTCTTTAAAGTCAGCGATAGTAAGTTTTAGACAAGATAATACGGTATTACATATCGTATCAGCCATTTCTTCAGAAATTCCGCGCTCTAATACGTCTTTTCGTACACCATCAATCCCAATCTTTTCGATTTTATCTAATGATAAAATGACGTCACTTGTTAACTCAGTAGGGATGTTAATGGCCTGAAGAATACCATTTAACAATTTTCGGTTATTATATTGAATCGTTATCTCTAAGTTTAACGTTCGGAACAGCTCAAACGCCATAGCCATAAGTTCAGCTTCTGCCATGACAGACTCAACACCGACGATATCAACGTCGCATTGTATAAATTCACGAAATCTTCCTTGTTTAATTGGCCCATCTCGAAATACTTTCCCAATCTCATAACGTTTAAAAGGGAGGCGGAGGTTCGGATTCATTGCCACAACCTTTGCGAATGGAATAGTTAAATCGTATCGTAAGGCGAGCTCACGTTTTCCTTGATCCTGAAGTGTATATATTTCTTTTAATATTTCATCGCCACCGCCGTACTTGTAAGACATAAGCTCATACATATTTAACGTCGGCGTTTCTAAAGGTTTGCATCCGTATCGTTCAAACGTATCTTCACAAGCTCTTTTAATTTTATTTCGCAGCACTTGCTCCTCTGGTAAATAGTCTTTCGTTCCTTTTACATTTCTCATTTCCATCATAATCACTCCTTTTTCAAATTAAAAAAAGCTATGCAGGTATAAAAATACCCACATAGCTTTATGAACGCTTCGTGGGTCAACAGGAAAAGCCCTGTACCCACGAAGAAAAATTTTTCTTCGGATACACGGCGTTACGTTTGATGATGAAGTTGGAAAGAAGTATTAAAATTTAGCATTGCAAATCTCTCCTTAACGTAAGTTTTTCCAAATTATATCAGATGATTTTTGAATTATCAATATTTTTAGTTTTGAAATATACGTGAAGTTATGTAGGAGAAATGGAAAAGGGTGTATAATAAAACTTAATAATATGAAATAACCTTTTAAGGAGATCACTATGAAAAAAGATAAAACAAATGCGATGCGAATATTAGATAAAGAAAAAATTGAATATTCGATGATGTCATATGATCCAGACGATGGGAAAATTGATGGCGTATCAGTAGCCGAGAAAATTGGAAGAGAAGTGAGAGAAGTATATAAAACGTTAATCGCTCAAGGGAATAGTAAAAATTATCATGTGTTTATTATTCCGGTAGATGAGGAACTAAATTTAAAAGCTGCCGCAAAAGCAGTAAGTGAAAAGAAAATTGAAATGATTCCTGTTAAAGATATTACGAAAGTGTCAGGATATATTCGTGGTGGTTGCTCACCAGTCGGAATGAAGAAGTTATTTTCTACATGTATTGATGAAAGTGCCCAATCACTTGAAATGATGATAGTAAGTGGCGGGAAAATTGGTATACAAATTGAGCTTAAAGTAGATGACTTGGCGAAAGTGACGAGAGCGCAGTTTGGAGAGGTAACGAAGTAAATATACATAGGAAAAGAAGTTCTAGTTTTATCCCGCTATTTGCCGGGCAGTAAGACCCTCATCTCAAATTTCAGCGGAAGCAAAGAAATTAGGTGGGGATCAACTGCCCGTAAAAGCCCAATTGGTGAGGGCTGATTAAAGTTTCACTTTATTGAATTTAGATAATAATTTATAGGATAGTTAGTCCGTTATGGGGCTGATTATCCTATTTTATTTACAAACTGGATAAAGATTGAATGTTTAGTTTGATATAGGCATGTAATCTGAATTGTTTGTTTGGCTTTGGGAGAAGGTAAAACCTCGATGCAAGAACTTGAAATAAACAAGCAGGGTTTATTCTTAAAGATAGACAAAGAACAGGAGAGTGTTTTAATGAGGAGTCAAGAAATATCCATAAGAAAGCACAAATTGGGGGATGCCAGTATTTTTGAAAAAACACGCTAATAGTATGCAAGATTTTATACAGTTTTTTGGCTAATCCAGTAACAAACAAGAGCACTAAAACCACGTTAGGATAGGAATGTATATAATATGTATAGATTCATAGAACTAAAAAAGGGTTCACTTGTGAGAGCAGGGTTGTCCTTTTTCCTCGCTAACGCTAATGATGGGTTATGTTAACCTCATATGTATAGAATATACAGTTAACTAAAAATGAAAAGTTTACAATTAAAAATGAACAATAAAAAACAGTAATGTAAAATCACTACTGTTTTTTATTGTTTCTTATAAGTGAATCATTTGTACTCCTGTCTATATAATTTAAACGAATAAATAGCTCCAATAAAGAATACAAAAGCTTCAAATAATATAAAGATTTGACGGAAATTCTCAATATCTTTACCAACTAAAGAAATAAATATAGCATTCATTAGAATTTGAGTAGTAAACATACGAGAAGTAATTTTTAAATAAATAGCATTTGTTCTTTCAACCGGTTTACCAATTTTTTTGTAAATAATAATAAGTGCAATTACTGAACCAAAAAATAGAAGTGCTGTAAGTCCTACAACGATATTAAAATTGGCTGTACTTTCTAACATCCATTTATTTAATAGATCGATCATTATTATCTTCCTTTCCTACATAAGAGAATATTTTGTTCTTCTTTTTCACTATAATAAAAAAAGGAAAAAGAAAACATCGAACTTTCTTACAAACATTCGTGTATTCTTACAGTTTTGTCATTTTGTAAATGTATTCACCGCCCTGTTTTTCACTATTTTCTTTGGAAAACATAGTGAATTACGAGAAAGAGCGCTACAAGATCAACTTCTGAGAACAAAAATCATGTAAATAAGCTGTTCACTGGATTCTCGTAGAAAACTTTGGTGAGATAAAATTTTTGATTTTGTAGCACTTTAAAATCTTAGCTAGAGGGCTATTTATCGGTATCCCACAATAAAAAGGCAGGAACATATCAAATATGTTCCTGCCTTTGATTTTATTAAGTTTAATATCTATGACCTAAATATAATAGAATTTGGAGCTTCTTTTTATTTTAAATAAATTGGGTAATTAGACTATAACATTAATGTTTATCATTGAATATAATAATATAATGGAGGTGGTGTTATATGGCTCTTACTACAGGACCAATTGAAAACGTAGGAAATCAACCTGCTAATGCAAATAAAGTTAGGGTGAAGATCCTTAACCGTACTACGGGCCCACTTACTGGAGTAGCTAGAGTTTTTAGACTTGACGGTTCATTAGTATTAATTGAACAGGTAAACTTCAATGTGAATTCTAATGCTTCTACTTTTGCAACTCTAAGTTTAGTTCATCCTGCTCTTGGACAAGCATTTGAATATGAAGTTCAAATTGTTCCTAATCAACCTGGTGGACTATATAGTGTTTATGGACTAACAGCTGAAAATGTTATTATTACTGCACAACGTGTTGTGAACTCAGAATTGACACAGTTTCTTTAATTAAAATAGATTGGTGCCTACATGGTATCCAATCTATTTTTGTACGTATTATTCAGAGAAAGAAAGGTTTTACACAAAAATAAAGATAGTTATGGAAAAGGGAAAAGTCGAGCTATCATCTTAATTTTTATTATTTCTGTCTTAGACCGTATCTGTTTTGTGGCACGGTTTTCTTTGAATGCATTTTATTCAAACTGTTTTTTAAAGTATTTATCAAATATGCATTATTGCATAAATAAATTTAAATTTATAAGTTAATATTAAACTACTTTTTAGTTGTAAAGAATATGTTAATAATCTTTATAAGAAAAGGATATTCCTTGTAAAAAGTGAAATTGTTTGGAATGTGAATAAACAAAAAGTTTAGAAGTGATACAGACTGGATAGAGTCTTGTATTAAATAAACAGAAAAGGGGTATGGGTTTCTAAAAGGTTTCGGGGGTTAGAAAGCACTTTTTAGTTAATAGCTTTAAATTATATTTTAAAGGGGAATGGGTATATGAAGTTTCGAAATACAAAGATTGCTATGGTTACACTATCTTCATTTTTTATTTTAGGTTCTGCATCTCTATCATTCACAGATACTATACATGGTGAAGTGGTTCCTGCATCAGCACAGGAGATTATTGTAAAAAATTATGACGATACATATTATAATAACGCAATAGGAAAAACGGGGTTAGAATTAAAGAAGGAATTGCATAATATTATTGATAATCATACAAAGTTATCATACAGTGCGGTTTGGGACGCGTTAAGAGATACTGATGAAGATCCGAATAATAAAAATAATGTGATACTCTTATATACTGGTCGTTCGCAAGGGAAACTTACGAATGGATCAGGAGTAAATAACTGGAACCGAGAGCATGTTTGGGCAAAATCTCACGGTGACTTTGGAACGACTGCAGGACCTGGAACAGATCTACATCATTTAAGAGCGACGGATGTATCTGTAAATAGTTCACGTGGAAATCTAGATTTTGATAACGGTGGTGTAAATCATTCTGAAGCGACAGAATGTAAATATGATAGTGATTCTTGGGAACCTCGTGATAGTGTAAAAGGAGATATTGCTAGAATGCTGTTTTATATGGCTGTTCGTTACGAGGGAGACAACGGCGAAATAGATTTAGAACTAAATGAAAAAGTGAATAACAATAAAGATCCATACATGGGGAAACTATCTGTCTTATTAAAATGGAATGAACAAGACCCGGTCGATGATTTAGAGCGAAAGCGTAATGAAGTGATTTTTACAAAATATCAACATAACCGCAACCCTTTTATTGATCATCCAGAATGGGTAAATAAAATCTGGAACTAAGATTTTTAAAGGTATTATATTTTGATAAAAGGGATTGATCATTATGATCAATCCCTTCTTATATTTTTACTAGAATAAATGATTTTTATAGGACTAGTGAGGGAAATAGAATAGATATTTATATGGAACGATAGTACTTATTTATCTAGTTAAGTATTTAGTAAGGTCCCCACTCAATATTCACCCCAACAATAAGAAAAACAAGTCCAATGATAAACCAAATGAGTGCAAGTGGAGCCATGAAACGAATCCATTTTCCATAAGAAATCCCGCTCGCTGCGAGAACGCCCATTAAAACACCAGAAGTTGGATTTAAGCAGTTTACTATACCTTCCCCAAGCATAACAGCCTGTACTGTAACTTGGCGTGTAATGTGCATGAAATCAGCTAATGGAGCTAATATCGGAATAAAAATAACCGATTCTCCTGTCCCGGATGAAATAAGGAAATGTAATGCGGCACTACTTACGTACATACCGATAACGCCAAATACAGGGCTTTGTCCTTCGAGAGCTTGTGCGAGTTGGTTAACGATTGTATCAAGTAATTTGCCTTGTTCTAAAATGACTGAAATACAGCGAGCCATTCCGACGATTAAAGCACCGTAGATAAGATTTTGGCAGCCAGTTAGAAAAGTGGATGCGATATCGTTTGCTTTCATGCCACCTATTATTCCTGCTGTAATTGCTATGAAAATAAAAGTAGCGGTCATTTCTGCGTCCGTCCAATGTAGACGAAAAGCGCCTATTAAAAATGCAATTAATGATAAAGCTGAAACGAGTAAAATTAATTTATGACGTATCGTCCAAGGGACTTCTTTTTTCTCTGTTTCTTTTTCGCTTGAAAGAGCGTTACTGGGAAACCAGTTGTCGCCAAGGATGCTTCCTTTATTTGATTTTTTCAAGCGTTTTACATACCAATTTATATAAAGGATAGTGGCAAGTAAAAAAGATATATAGATTGCGGTGCGTAAACCAATCCCGGAAAACATCGGAAGTTCTGCGATCTTTTGTGAAATGCCTAAAGGTGAGGGAGATAAAATAGTAGCATTAAAACCAGCATAAGTGCCTAAATAAATAATTGCTACACCGACGATAGCGTCCCATTTTAACGTGCGTGCAACGATGATGCCGATGGGGATAAAACCGATAACTGAGTTAACGATAATACCAGTCGTTCCAAGAATAGAAAAAAGTGCGGCAACGATACAAATGAAAAGTAATTGCTGATTACGAAATTTGTTAATAACATGATAGATTAAACCGTCAAGAGCACCTGTTTTTTCAAGAATTGCAATGGCTCCACCTGTAAATAAAATTAGAAAGATAATAGGGGCAGCAAGTGTCATTCCTTTTTCAATAGCGGTAAAAAAAGAAACAAATCCTACGGGTGATTGCGGAACAGAATGATAGCTACCTGGTATTGTCGTTGTAACGGTCCCGTTTGTAACCCTTTTAAATTCTCCAGCAGGAACGAAATAAGTAGCAATGGCGCAAAGTAAGGCAATAAAAAATAGTAGTACGTACGCATCAGGCATTTTAAACTTTTGTTTACTAGGTTGTTTTTTTGCCTCAGTTTGTATTTGCATAAAATCCCTCCTTCTTCACTTGGTTAATTTTTAATATTCTGAATTTAATCTGTGAAATAGATTATAATAAAGGTAGCTTCTTAAGGCAATAGTTTTTGTATCCTTTTCCCATACGTACAAATTATTGCAATATTAGACAGGGAAACGATAATAAGCCAAGAATATGTTATGTAGAAAGAAAAAGGAAAAGAGGGAACAAGATGTGGAAAACTACTGATCTATGTGATGAATTTGAAAAGGAATTACAAATATGTCGCCAGTCTTTTCGGTCTTTTGGGAAGAAAGAACAATTCCACGGGAAAATTGCAACTGTAAAAGTGAAAGATGATAATGTACTAGTGAAGGAAGGATTGCAAACATTACTGGAAGGAACAGTATTAGTTGTTGATGGCGGAGCGTCTACGAATTGTGCGTTACTTGGTGATAATTTGGCAGCTATTGCGGAAGAAAGAAAGCTAGCAGGAATTATTGTGAATGGGTATGTTCGTGATTCTAGTGAACTAAAGAATATTAATATTGGTATTTTAGCGTTAGGAACGATGCCAAATAGAAGTGTGAAAGAAGGAAAAGGAGAACGAAATATTTCATTGCACTTTGGACAAGTGGATTGGAATCCAAATGAATATGTCTATGCGGATGAAGATGGCGTCATTATTAGTGAAAAGAGTTTACATCGTTAAGAGTTAATAAGTTATTATTCTTAGAAAATAAATCCGATAAAGCATGGACAAAATTCTTTGTCAATAGTAAAATAATACAGAAATTTAAAATTTACAGAATGTATAGGTTTATCGTTTTACGATAACTTAAATGGAAGTAAGTTGTGCCAAGAAAAGTGAATGTTATCACAATGATACGTTCATAAACAAAATTATTTTTCCTATACAAATATAGCCGCGAATAATGCGGGTAGGAGGTGTTGTACATTTTTGTTCGACACTTACAAAAAGAGAGTGTCAATCGCACGCCCTTGAAGGGCCTTTTTTTGTGTAAATGGTAGTAAGGGAGGAAATTTTGGGATGGCAATGTTGAAAAAGTGGCTGCTTACGTCGTTAATGGCAGTGACACTTGTATTTGTTTCTTTTGCGAATACAGTACATATTACGTTTGCTGAAGGAAATACAGCAAAACTTGCAATTATTGGGGAATCACAAAAGGGCATTATGTTATGTCCGAAAGAAGAGCAAATTAAAGATGGGGAAACAGCTTTAAGTTTGCTGCAAAAGGTCATGGGGGACAAAGTAGAATCTGAAACGATGTCGTTTGGAACATATGTAAAAGGAATCGATGGTTTAATGGCCGGGGCTACAAGTGCTTGGCTATATGATGTAAATGATAAGTCTGCAGAAGTCGGAGCAGATAGTTATAAATTAAAATCTGGAGATGTTGTTGTCTTTCGCTTTGTTTCAGACTGGAGCAATATAAGCCAGGAAACATTGAAAGAAACGTTAGATAAGTTCGGGACGTGTAAAACAGAAGAAACTAACGGTGGCAAAACAGAAGAACCAAAATCAGAAGGTCAAGATGATAAAACGCCAGATGGGAAAAACCAAGGTGACCAAGACGGTAAAACGCCAGATGGGAAAAACCAGGGTGACCAAGACGGTAAAACGCCAGATGGGAAAAACCAGGGTGACCAAGACGGTAAAACGCCAGATGGGAAAAACCAAGGTGACCAAGATAGTAAAAAACCAGAACAACCAAAGCAAGAGAATGTTCAAATTCCAGCGAAGCAATTAGAAGAAGCAATCTCAAAAACATCTGAAAAAATGTTACAAGATGGAATTGAAAGTGACTGGGTAGCTGTAGCGCTTTCTCGTTCTGGAAAGAATGTGCCAATTGAGGCAAAATTAAATTATGTTAAGTCAGTAACTGAAAAAGTAGAAAAGCGCATTAATCGTTTTTCAGCGACAGATTTAGCTAGAACAATTATTATGATGAATGCAATGAGTGCAGACCCTAAAAATGTAGGTGGACATAATTTAGTTCAAAAATTGTATGAGTCAGATAAAGTGAATTCTGTTACAGGTTATGCATTTGCTTTACTTGCATTTGATACGAAGAAGTATGAGATTCCAGTTGAATCAAAATGGAACAGAGTTGCTCTAGTGGAAGCACTGTTAAATAATCAGCATACAGACGGTGGATGGACTCATAATAGTTCAGGTAGTAAAGATAGTGCTAGTAGCGTTGATGTAACAGGTATGGTTTTATCAGCATTAGCTCCTTATCAAGAGCGATCAGATGTGAAACCAGCTATACAAAAAGCTGTTGCGTATTTATATAACGAACAGCTGCAAAATGGTGGTTTTTCAGCTGATGGACAAGAAAATTCAAATAGTACTGCGCAAGCAATTATTGGATTATCGCTTGTTAAAGATGTAGATCAAAATCGTCTTCATAAGGCAATGCAAAACCTATTATCATATCAACTTTCAAATGGTGAATTTAAATGGTTACCAAGTGATCAAAATGGTAACGGAATGGCTACAGAACAGGCTCTTTTAGCATTACTTCAATTTAAGGAAATGGGAAAATCTATTTATGATTGGTCTAATGTAGACGCTGGTAATGTAATTAAGCCAAAACCGATTGAAGAGCCAGAAAAGGTCGTTGAACCAGAAAATAATGTAGTAGAAAAAAAAGTTACTGAAGAACCGAAAGAACAAAAACAAGTACAACAAGAAACAAAAGATGAAAATCTAAAAGTAGTTGTAGATAACGAACCGGTTAAGAATAAAAAAATCGGAAACGGTAACAGTCTACCAAAAACAGGAGCATCTTCTCATGGTGCAGCAACAGAAGTAGGTATAGGTGTATTATGTATTGCTTCTGCATATGTATTATGGAGACGTAAAGCAGCTTAACAAAAAATTAGGAGCAATTATTTGCTCCTAATTTTCGTATGAAAGGTGAGAGATAGGATGAGTAAGGTGAAATGGTTCATTTCTTTACTGCTTTCGCTCGGGCTACTTGCCGGATGTGAAGAGGCAGCTGTAAAGCCTGAGAAGAAGGTAGAACCGAAGCAAGAAGAGGTAGCGAAACAAGAAGAACAAAAAGATGAAGCGAAGCCGGAAGAAAAAACAGAAGAAAAGCAAGCTGAATCAGAGCAAAAGCAGCAAGAAGAACAGAAAGAGAAACAAGAACAAAAAGTAGAAGAGAAGCCGAAAGAGGAAAAGCCGCAGGCACAACCAGAGGTAAAGAAAGAAGAGAAACAACAGGAACAACCGAAAGAACAGCCGGCTGTAAATAAGCAACCAGAGCAGCAACAAGCACAAGAAGAGAAACAACAACCGAAAGCACCAGAAGTAAAAGAAGAAGCAAAGGTTGTGAATCAGCCGAAAGAAACACCGAAGCAGGAGCAAAAGAAAAAGCCAGAAGAGAACAATAGTGTACCAGCTCCACCAACACCGGTACCACCACCAAACCCAGTGCCACCACCAGTACCTAAAGCAAAACAAGTAACAATCTCGGTAAAAGGAAATAACGGATATATAATGGGTGCGAAAAAGATGGATGTACAAGATGGCGACACTGTGTATAAAGTATTACAACGTACAGGATTAGATGTTGATGCAAGCGGATCTAGAGATAGTATTTATGTAAAAGGTATTAATGATTTATATGAAAAAGATATTGCGGATACTAGTGGATGGAAATATCGTGTGAACGGTGCTTTTCCAAACCATAGTGCTGGTGTAGTTACGGTAAAACCAGGAGATACAATTGAGTGGGTATACGTATTACAATAAGAAAGGCATTCGGTAAAGGGTTATGAAAATAAGTTTTTCTTCTTTACATCCTTTTGTGAATTTTTTCTATTATATCGGGGTGATGATACTATGTACGATGTGTCTTCATCCTCTTTTTTTAATTGGAGCAATAGTATTAATTATTATGTTAAATGTGATGCAAGGAAATAGCGAAAAGATAAGAAAGATGCTACCGAGCACAATTGTTTTCTTTTTTATGGTAATTTTATTTAATTCGTTATTAACGCATAGAGGTCGAACTACGTTATTTTGGTTAGGTGATAGCCGTATTAAGCTTGAGGCGATTATGTTTGGAATAGTAATGGGGTTATTACTAGTTGCAGTTATGTTTACGTTTGCGTCATACAATGATATTATTTCCAGTCATAAATTTTTATATTTGTTTTCAAGAATTTCACCGAAAGTTGCATTGTTAACGATGATTACAGTGAGATTTGTTCCTTTGTTTATAAGACGATTAAAGAAAATCACACTCGTTCAAAAGACGAAAGGTGTGCAGGTAGATTCAGGTTCGATAATTGAACGCGTCAAAAATGGTATGCAATTGCTGCAAGTATTATTAATTTGTTCGTTAGAAGATGCACTGCAAACGGCAGATTCTATGCAGGCTCGTGGATTTGGTGTAACGAAGCGTACGACGTATATTCGCTATAGAATGGAAAGGCGCGATTGGTATACGCTCAATTATTTAATCATTTTATTTATAGCTGCTATTGTATGTAGTAATTATGGCGGAGGGAAATTGATTATTTATCCGAAAGTCGAATCTATTTTATTCCAGCAATACGATGGAATGATGTTTGTATTATTTACACTGTTTATTAGTTTACCAATTATGATGGAAGGGAGAGAATGGATATGGTGGCGCATGCAGAAATAAACAATTTATCATTTGTATATGCTGATGAAAACGAATACGCGTTACAGCATATTTCTCTTTCTATTCAAAAAGGTGAGTTTATTGCACTTGCTGGAGGATCGGGATCTGGGAAGACGACGTTATTAAAACATTTTAAAAAGGAGTTACTTCCAATTGGTACGCGTTCTGGAGAGATATTTTATGAGGGTGTTTTAATAGAGGAAGTAGCTGATTTGTTATCTGCCCAAGAAATTGGGATGGTATTTCAAAACCCAGAAAACCAGATCGTTATGGATACAGTGATTCAAGAATTAGCATTTTCTTTAGAAAATATCGGATTACCATCACATATTATTCAAAAAAGAATAGCAGAGCTTATTAGCTTTTTAGGATTTCAAGATTTATTGCATCAATCTGTTCACACGTTATCTGGTGGGCAAAAGCAACTTGTTAATTTAGCTGCGGTATTAGTTATGCAGCCGAAATTGCTATTATTAGATGAACCGACAGCGCAGTTAGATCCAATCGCTGCAAAAGAATTTTTAGGATTATTAAAACGGATTAATGAAGAACTTGGAATTACGATTATTTTAAGTGAACATCGTTTAGATGAAGTAATTCCGCTTGCAACACGCGTTGTTTGTATGGATAATGGCCGTATTATGTATGATGGTAGTCCTAAAATTGTTATTACGGATATGTGGGGAGTAGAAACATTCCGTCCATTTATTCCGCAAATTCCAAGGCTATTTTTAGAGTGGAATGTGAGAGATATTCCGTTTACAGTGCGAGAGGCGCAAATGAAAATGAATGATTTTGCAGCGATATCATATGTAAATGACCCAATAGCAGAAAGTGAAAAGCAAGAGGTAATTTTAAGCGCAGAGCATATTTCGTTCCAATATGAAAAAAATAGTCCGCTTATTTTACGTGATTTATCAGTTTCGATTGAAAAAGGAAAATGGATAGCGCTCGTTGGGAAGAACGGTACAGGTAAGTCTACACTGTTAACGATTTTAGCAGGATTACAAAAAGCGAGAAGAGGAAAAGTAAAGTGGGACGGAAAAGTGATACATAAAATTGATTCGAAAGAACGGTTTAAAAGTATTGGGTATGTATCGCAGCATCCGTATTACCATTTTACATTTGATACAGTATGGGACGAGGTTTATGAACGTGCACGTGAATTATACGGAGAAGCGGGAAAAGAAATAGCAGAAGATACGCTAAAACAGTTTTGGTTGTACTCGCTTAAAGAACGCCATCCGCATGATTGTAGCGGAGGAGAGCAACAATTACTTGCGTTATGTACGACGTTATTATCAAAGCCAACGTTATTATTACTTGATGAACCGACAAAGGGATTGGATCCATGGAAGAAAGAAAGAGTAGGAGAACTATTTAGGAAGCTACAAAAAGAAGGTACAACAATTGTAATGGCAACGCATGATATTGAGTTTGCAGCGAAATACGTGGATCAATGTATGATGTTATTTGATGGAACAGTCATTATGAATGATGCACCGAAAGAATTTTTTAGCGGCAACTTCTTTTATACAACATCTATTAATCGATTCATTCGAAAAGAATTGCCATATGCATTAACGTGGGAGGATGTGTACGAAGCTTGTCCAAACGATATGTTGCATTCATAATATTTATCTTTGCAGTAATAATCGGCACATTACTCTTTACGACACTTGTCATGGACGGTTATTACATGTTAAGTAGTTTGTTTATATTAGCGGTTATTATGTTACCTTTCTATATCCGTTTTGAAAGAAAGGCGTTTGTTTCACGTGAAATTGTTCTCGTTGCTGTATTAGCGGCAATTGCAGCAGTAAGCCGGGTGCCATTTTTTATTTTACCAAGTGTACAACCAACTTCTTTTGTCATTATCGTTTCTGCAATTGTATTTGGAAGTGAAACTGGTTTTATGATTGGTGCTACAGCAGCAATCGTATCTAATATTTTTTTGGGACAAGGTCCATGGACACCGTGGCAAATGTTTTCGTGGGGCATGATTGGTTTTATAGCAGGTTTACTTCGTAATACATTTTTTATGAAAAAGCTATGGGGAAGACTTCTTTACGGAGTAATTGTTGGCTTTTTATTTGGCTGGATTATGAATTTCTGGGGCCTTCTCGGTTTTATACGAGAAGCAACATGGGAAACTGTCATTTCGTATTATATCGCAAGTTTTTACTTTGATTTGAGCCATGCGATTTCGAATGTTATTTTCTTATTACTATTTAGTACTTCATGGATTACGATTCTTACAAGATTTAAAAAGAAATATGGTATATTAGATGAGCATAACGTGACATAGAAAAGCATACTCATATAAGGTAGGGTCGCGACTTACATATTCGTTTGCCTCTTTCATGCTTCTTACATATTGTAAGGAGCATTTTTTTGTCAAAAAATCGATTTAATATACATCCGTTATTATATAAAATTATTTGTATAATTGTAGGTGAGAACTTCTTTCAAAAGGGAGGTGTATAGTTAATGAAGTTAGTTATTCCGAAGCAACATGGTGCATGGGCTATGCTTGTTATTCCTTTTTTATTAAGTGTCGTACTTGGGAAACCTACTATTTATCATATTCCATTGTTTTTAGCGTGGTTCTTTATCTATTTAGCCACGTATCCATTTCTTACGTACATAAAGCAAAGACGAAAAAAAGAGTTTTTACAAGCTGCCATTGTTTATTTCAGCATTGCGTTCCTATTTGGGATGATTTCTTTATTATATGAGTGGCGAATTCTTTTATTCGTAATAGTAATGATTCCATTATTTATAGTGAATATGTATTACGCTCGTCAAAAAAATGAAAGAGCACTATTAAATGATATTTGTGCGATTATTGTGTTTTGTATCGGTGGGTTAATTAGTTATTGCTTTTCAATGAAGCAAATCGATCATACAGCTATATTCATTGCACTTATTTCATTTTTATACTTTTTAGGTAGTACGTTCTATGTGAAAACGATGATTCGTGAAAAAAATAATCCGAAGTATCGTCTTATATCTTGGGGATATCATATTGTATTAACGATAATCGTATTTGCGATTAATCCGTGGTGTTCTCTTATTTTTATACCAAGTGTCATTCGAGCGATTATGTTGTATGGCAAAAAAATTTCTATTATAAAAGTAGGAATTTTAGAAATTGCTAATTCTGTATATTATTTAATCATAACGGCAATAATTATGAAGTATGCCATTTGAAAAAACTTCCCATCAATTGATGGGAAGTTTTTAATCTTTTTCTAAAATGTGAACGGTGTACTCGCAACGTTGAATAGCTTGTTCAACAGCATAAAGTGATTGTTCAATACGAGCGCGATTAAAATCTTTTTCAACTGTTTCGAGCGCTTCTTCTAAACAATTTTTAGCTTCTTGTAATGATTGAAAAGAATCTTGTACATATCCGCGAGCATTTTGATGCATTTCATAATCCTCCTTGGATGTTCGTATATGGGTAGTATGAACAGTAAGGAAGAAAATATAATTTGTTATATTTATTATATTTGTTTGACAATTAAAGTGGAATTACGTATAGTAAGAATTAAGTGAATATTTTCTTATCCAGAGAGGTGGAGGGACTGGCCCGATGAAACCCAGCAACCGCGATGCAGGTGCTAATTCCAGCAGAACATATTTGTTCTGGGAGATAAGACGAAGATATATACGTAACTTCTTCTTATCGGAGAGGTTTTTTTATTGCAAAAAAACCGATTACGAAAATTTATATTAAGAAGAAAGGGGTTGCGCATTACTGTGACACTCGAAAAATACGTAAAACTGCGTAGTACAGTTTATGAATATATGATAGAGCAAGATAAGCCGATATCATTGTTAGATATTCAAGAACATATCGTTTCGCATCATGAAGGAAAATTCACGAAAAAGATGTTGCATCAATTTTATTTATCAAGATTATTAGACGAACTAAAACTGGATGGGAAAATTACATTAGCTGATGAATATCTCTATGCTGAAAAAGGGGTATTGTATAAGGCGAGAAAAGGGAGCTAAGCTCTCTTTTTTTCTTAAAATAACGGAGTATGTAGAGTAAAAGACTGCTAAAGCAGCCTGATACAGGGAATGGTGTTGAGTGTGTAGTGTCAAAAATTGAATGTGCCTGAAAGAGGCAATTCATATCGGCTGCAAATGAAAAGAGACACCTTCGCCGAATAGGTGTCAGTCGTTTTGTCACGTAGACTTGCTACTTAACAGTAATTAGAATAACATGCAGGATTTTTGAAGTCAAAAGGGAATTAAAGGAAGGGGTACAATTATGTACGCTTACTTATTAAAAGATATAACGAAATGGATCCCAAAGTACATTGTAGATAAGGGATATGAATATTATGAAGATGGGCATGTAGAAGATGTTGAAATACAAGATAAAAAAGTGTTTGCTTTCGTTACTGGAAATGCAGGGAATTATGAAGTAGTTATCGATCTCGAAGATTTTTCAGAAAGTAACTGTGAGTGTCCCTATGAAAATTATTGTAAACATATGGCGGCAGTTGTTTATGATATTCAAGGTGCTGGTGAGAGTGCAGTTAAAGAGAAACTGAAAGATTTAGAAAAAGAAGAGTTACTTATATTATTAAATCGATTGTTGCAAAGTTCGAAAAACGTACAAATTGTAGAGAAGTTATTAAAGAAGGGGAAACTTTAACGTATAGAGGGAGTTGTTTTGTAGTGAACGTACTAATTATATATGCTCATCCTAACCCTTCAAGTTTTAACGCGGCGATTTTCAATCATGTGCAAAAAGGACTACAGGAAACAAATCATTCAGTTACCGTACTTGATTTATACAAAGAACAATTTGATCCAGTCCTCGTATTTAATGAAGAGAAGAAAAGACGCGATTTAGTAAATGAAGAGGAAACAGCTCGGTATAGAACGTTAGTAGAAGAAGCAGATACACTTCTATTCATCTATCCAATATGGTGGTGGGGGATGCCAGCAATTTTAAAAGGTTTTATTGATCGTATTTTCGTAGCTGGATTTGCTTATAAATATGAAGGGGCTCTGCCGAAAGGATTATTGAAAGGTAAGAAGGCGTGGGTGATTAATACGCTAGATTCACCGTTATGGTACGTCGCACTATTATATCGATCAGCAGATTGGATTATGATGAAGAGAGGTGTTTTACGTTTTTGTGGCATTCGTGATATAAAACGGTCAGTGTTTCAATCTGTGAAAACGAGTAAAGTATCAAAGCGCGAAAAATGGTTATTACAAATAGAAGAAAAGGCTCGTACATTATGAATGAAGTTGATCGTATTATAAACTGTTGTCAGTATGATAACGAACTTTTTCGAAAGTATATTACGTGTTTACTTCAATTGAAAAAATGCAGCGATACATTTCAACAAATTCAAATAGAGTTAAGAAATGATTATTTAATAAGAGGGATTTGTGAAAGAGAAGTTGATGAGGTAGTACGGGGAAGTAAAGAATATGAAATGCATTTTCTTCCTAAAGTATTACAGTGGAATTTCTTGAGGGAAAATCCATATTTAATTGAAAGAGTGTGGGAAGATTTTTTTGCGTTTGAGTCATTACATCTTACGGACATAGAGTGGAAGACAGTTATAAATTGCATGGGAAATGAATGATTTATTATGTAAAAAAGCTAGTATAAAACTAGCTTTTCGTTTAAATAAATAAGAAGCACAGACTAATGATAAAACCTGCATATAGTAAGTTCACAACGCAAAATCCCATAATATCGCGAGCACCTAAACCAGCTATCGCTAATGCTGGTAATGCCCAGAAAGGTTGAATTAAATTCGTCCAAGCATCGCCCCATGCAATTGCCATTGCTGTTTTTGCAGCAGGTACACCAAGTTCAGCGCCAGCTGGAATCATAATTGGTGCTTGCACAGCCCATTGACCGCCGCCAGATGGAACGAAAATGTTAACAATGCCAGCACTTAAAAATGTAAAGAGCGGAAAAGTCGTTTCATTTGAAATGCTAATAAAGAAATTAGAAATAGCTCCTCCAAGTGAAAGTCCTTCACTATTTGCTCCAATCATCATGCCCATAATTCCTGCGTAAAACGGAAATTGAAGTAAAATGCCAGAAGCACTTTTCGTAGAGTCTGAAAAAGCACGAATATACTGAATCGGAGTACGGTGGAAAATAAGACCTGCAATTAATAACATAAAAATCACGATATCGAGAGTAAGGTTAAAACCTTTCGTATAAAAGTAATTGAAAATATAAATGAGACCTAACAATCCAACACAAAGTGTAATAATGATGCTATTTTCCATTTTTTCAGCGAGTGTATTTTTTTCTACTTCTTGAGCAGCAGCTTCTTCATGGAACACGCTAGGATCTACAGTTATCGTATGTTTTTCATCTGGATGCATCGCTTTATTAATGAGAGGCATCGTAACGAGAAAAATAATAACTGGAACAAGAGCGTATGGTGAGAATAACGTTTCTGTTATCGGAATCGCCTCTTTAATACTTCCAGCAGTCGTTTTAATTAACGTTTCACCGCCTGTTGCTAACGTAAGAGGGATAGAGGCAGAAAGACCGGCATGCCAAATGAGAAATCCAGAGTAAGAAGAGGCAATTGCTAGTCTATAATCTAATCCGTCCAGTTGTCTTGCCACTTCTTTTGCGTATAAAACAGATACAACAATTCCAAAGCCCCAGTTTATGTATGCACCAAGTAAACTTACAATGGAAATGGCAATAATGCCTTGGCCATTCGTTTTTGGTATTCTGGCAGCTTTCGTTAATCCTTTTTTAATAAGAGGAGCATTTGCTAAAGCAGATCCAGTCACGAGTACAAATGCCATTTGCATAGAAAAGGCGAGGAGTCCCCAAATTCCATTACCCCAGTGATTAATCATTTCTACAGGTGTTTGGTGAGTCGCAAACATACCAAAGAAGATAACGAAAACAGTTAGTAAACATGATAAAATAAACGGTTCTGGCAAGAAGCGTTGCACTAAGGCGACGCAACCATTTGTAAAGGAACGAAACAAAATAGATCAACCTCCTTAATATGTATTACAATTATTCGAGGTTGTTTCGTTCATAACCTTTTAGAATCTGAAAATTCTGATATTTTAAAAGGGATTGAAATATTTTCAATAAGAGTAGTACCATCATCACCCTGACAAAAAAATGATGGTAGCGGCATATAAGCAAATATTCTATACCGTAAGTGCTGAGCTACCTAACAATCCATCCAATCTGTTTGATAATAGTGTTTACTTTTGATGAGTTAACTCGTAAAGGAGTAAGTCATTCAGCTCCACCTGTTATGGTTTCAAATGTAGCTTATGGTAGAACGATTTATGTAAAATTAGAAACAACATCTAAGAGCAAAGATGTACAAGCTGTTTTTAAATCCTTACTTAAGGATAACAGCGTTGAAATAAGTGGACAGTATAAAGATATTTTTGAAGAAAGTACCTTTACTGCTGTAGTATTCATATTTCTTATGGCTGTATCAATGTTTTTAATGATTGCATTTCCCATTATTAAATCCCCATAAATATAGCCTATCTTAGGTTGATAGTGATGCATGGTGCCTCCATGTATGTAAATGCATCTTGTCGAAATTATTAAAAAGGGGAATCTTTCTATTTGAAGAACTAATAATTGATTGTCAATATGTATTAGAAATCTCAATCTAAACTAAAGGAGAACAAAATGGGACAAAACAATAAGGGCTTTTCTGAAACAGGATTGCGCAAAATGCGCAATATATTGGCGCGGCATGTCGATTCTGGAAAGATTCCTGGGCTCGTCGCCTTAGTCAGCCGAAACGGCGAGACGCACGTCGAAGCACTTGGAACAATGAGGCATGATGGTGGTGCACCAATGCGTCGGGACACGATTTTTCGATTGGCGTCCACTAGCAAGCCAATCGCAGTTTCACCAGTAATGGTTTTGCTCGATGAGTGCAAACTGCATTTAGACGACCCAGTAGACAAATGGCTACCGGAACTCGCCGACCGGCAAGTGTTGAAACGACCCGATGGCCCGCTAGAAGAGACCGTCCCAGCACGGCGTCCTATCACTGTACGAGACTTGTTGACCTCTACATTCGGGCTCGGAGTGGATCTCACGTTGATGGGTTCTCCAATCATGAACTCGTTCTTCGAGAGTGGGATATTCGATACGCCAGGGCAGGATATGCCCGATCCAGATGAGTTTATGCGTCGCCTAGGTGCACTTCCGCTAAGCTATCAGCCCGGAGAGCGGTGGCAGTATCATATCAGTATAGAAGTAATCGGCGTTCTTGTTGCCAGGGTCACGGGTCAGACGTTCGAGTCGTTCTTGCACGAACGCATATTCGATCCGCTAGGAATGAAGGACACTGGATTCTACGTACCTCAGCTCAAGATTGATCGGCTTCCACCAGCCTTCACCCCCAATCCGGAGACAGGTGAATTCATCGTGTGGGATGAGGGGGCGGGTGGACGTTACAGCAAACCTCCAGCATTCCAAGCAGGCGGTGGCGGACTACTTGGAACCGTCGACGATTATCACGCGTATTTGCAGATGCTTTTGAATAAAGGGATGCATGGCACTAAACGGATCCTGTCTAGGCCCGCAGTACAGCTGATGACCACCAACCGTCTTACTCCGGAACAACAAGTATACCGAGACGATTTGGCCAAAAATAACGTCCATTTGTCGTTCGGACAAGGGATCCAAGGTGGCTGGGGCTTTGGGATGGCGGTGCGTACCTATCTTGGAGACTACGCGTCTATCGGTCAATTCGGCTGGGATGGTGGAACCGGTACTTCAGCTTACGCTGATCCAGATAAACAGTTTATTGGAATTCTGTTCACCCAGGTTGGGATGTCGACTCCGGCCCCATCGCATCTTATCCAAGACTTCTGGACCACGGCCTACCAAGCGATCGAAGACTAGGGTATCGTTTAAAGGAAAACGCCAAGACGGATAGATAATCATAGGCTTGATGGCCATGATCACCACCATGGTTAAAAGTTAGGATAGGACCGTGTTGGAAGTACTGCGGTAACAGTTAGGCATTATTAATAATAGCACAACAAAAACTCCTCTTGGATGCAAGAGGAGTTTTTTATTGGGAATAGTAAGGAGGAGGGAGGTGCATTACATATGGGAAAAGGTAGAAGTAATAATGCTGGTAAAAAGCAACCGAATTTCGATGATTCATCTAATTTCGCTAAACAAAGCCAACCGACAGAAAAGAAGAAGAAGTAAAAAAAGGATCTCTCTTTATCAAGAGAGATCCTTTTTTAATATATTGACGTTTCGGCAAAACATATCGATTGCTCAACCAAATAGCCATTATAGTCATTCATGCAAGGCTTAAACTCCTTCGAATGGAAGTTAATTTTATATTATTGTCCTGCTTTTCATAATGCTTCTTCACGTTTACCTTATTTAAAAAGCCAATAAAAAAAGACACGTTTCCTAAATAAACGAGCTCTTAATGGAGTATTATCTTTATTTTGAGCATTTAATAAAATTCTCCAATTTATATTTTACTCTAATAGTCTATGAAATTTAATTAAATGTAAAATCTATATAGTAAGTTATAAATATTTATGAAGAACTTTAAATATATTATTCTACAATTAGGCCAAATTGTAGAGTGCAAGTTCTACTAGGTGTAAAACTATTGAGAAACATGAGGAGAGGGTTATATTGACTATTTATGAGCAATTTATAGAGGCACTTAAAGAAAAAATAGGCGATATTTTAACATCTGCAGAGGTAAAGGAAAGATTAATAACAAAATTTCATACGAAACCGGGGAGTATGAATCCTGCTGATTATTGTTATAACCGCTATAACAAAGGAAGAGCGGTTAAGAAAAATCTGTTTATATATAAATAAAAAAACTTATAGATATGTAGGTGAGTGGGATAATGGGAAACTTCTTGTCAATGAGGATAAGGACAAAATAGGAATCTCACAAATTAAAAAGTTATATGAGGCATACTTTGAAATGTTACGATTTAAAATGAATGTTCTTGGTTGTAAGGCGACTGAATTAAGGCATCTTATAGGTCGTCTAGGTGAGTTTTTTTATGTCCTTTACAACGGTTAGCTATCCAAAGTGACGAATCAGCATGGATATGATGTCATTAAAGATGGACGAAGAATAAGTGTTAAAACAACTGCTCAAGAAAAAGGGTTTATCACGATTAATCAAAACACATTTGACCAATTCGATGACTTCTTCGTAGTTCAGTATAAAGATGATGATTTGAAACTATTATTTTATGGGGCAAAGGAAGAGATTCCATCACTTAGACCATATGGGAATACTTATGAGGTTGATATAAATTCTTTAAAGAGAGTAGAAAAGACACTCCTATAAGGGTGTCTTTTTAGCAGAAGTAAGCAGCTCCAACAATGATGATTCAGCTTTGTAATTGTTATAGGAATCATATGAAACAAAAAATATTAGTGCTCAGTGACTAATATTTTCTATCCGGCCTCATCAAACTAAAAAAGAACATATACAAACATAGCCTTATAGAATTGTATTTAACTTTATTTAAATCTTTATGTATGATTGTTATTTTATACATTCACTTAATTGTTGAATATGCAGGTATGATTCTCAACGCTCTTATGTTTACCTGTTTTGAGTTAAAAATAAGAAAATTTGAAATGTTAGTTGTATATGTCGTGTTAAATATTGTAAAATGAAATGGTACCAAAAAAACTAAATCGGTACCAAAGGTTTAGGGGGCGGATTATGAAACAAAGAATAGTAACAGAAACAATTCATCAAATTCAAACGAAGGGGTTTACATTTACAATTAGTGATTTAGCAAAACAATTAGCTGTCAGTAAGAGGACAATCTATGAGCACTTCTCTTCAAAAGATGAAATAGTAGATGAAGTTATTCGTAATGTAATAGAAAGTATTCAAGAAAAGGAAAAAAATATCGCTAAAGATGATACGTTACAAACAGTTGAAAAAATAAGGCTCATTTTAATTTGCATTCCACAACAATTTACATTTATGGATGCACGATTATTAGTAGAACTAAAAAAACATCATTATTACCAATGGTTAAAATTAGATCAGTTTTTACGTGAAGGCTGGTCTACTGTAATCGGTTTAATAGAAGAGGGAATAAGAGAAGGAAGCATAAGAAAAATTCAAATTCCATTTTTTATTGAAGTGTATTTAGGGGCACTGAATCGCATATATGATCCTATGTTTATTGAAAAGAGTGATTATTCATTGGGAAGTATGCTTGAATCAATTATGGATATGTTACTGTACGGAATTTCTAATTCGAAATAGAAGGTGGGAGAATAGTGCAGTGGATTTATTTAAGTTTAGCAATTTTATTTGAAGTAGCGGGTACAGCTGCGATGAAACTATCTGATGGATTAACGAAACTTGTACCAAGCATTCTTATTTTTGTATTTTATGTAGTAAGTTTTGCATTTCTTTCATTTGCATTAAAGGGGATGGAAATGTCCGTAGCGTATGCGGTATGGTCAGGTATGGGAATTGTAACGATTACAACAATTGGTTTTATTTATTTTGGAGAAAGTATCAATATAATTAAGATACTAGCAATTCTTTTTATTTTAGTTGGAGTCGCAATATTAAATTTTAATAGTGCGGCACATGAAGCGAAGAAAAAAGAAATGGTGGAGGAACGTATACATTGAATCAATTAAAGTATTTTTTCCTTATTACTGATCTTGGATTTGTTGTATATTGGTTTATAACAATTTTCCATATGATTCCGCAAGAATATTTATTTAAAGATTATGAAGACCCAATTTTAGTAGCATGGAACTGGTCTTTTTTACCCTTGGATTTGCTAATCTCTTTAACGGGACTTTTAAGTTTGTATTTGTATTCTAAACAAAAACATATTTGGAGCCACTTTGCGTTTTTATCATTAATTTTAACTTTTTGCTCAGGGTTACAAGCTCTAGCATTTTGGACAATACGTTTAGATTTTGATATGTCTTGGTGGATCCCTAATTTATATTTATTAGTCTATCCATGCTTCTTTTTAAAAAGCGTTTGGAGAGAGTGTGGATCGTATGAGACTAGCATGAGAAAAGAAAGAATAGAATTCATGTAATATAGGAAAGATAGGACCTTTAAGCCCATTCTAATTCTAGATGCTACAACATTGCAGCTTCTAGATAAGTTTTTTCGCTAGCCGTACAGTAGTAGTCAAAACAATTTTCGAAATGAAGGTAGCCGATGATTCCTATGGTAAGGAAGCATCGGCTTGTATTATGTATATTGAGTGAGTTCACGTTTCTGGAATAATTGTAATAGCAACGGTCCGAATCGGAGCCTCTATTTCGTCATCTTTACTTTGGCTATTGTAGTATTTAATCATTAATTCGTTAAGTTCGTTTTGAAATTTTTCAAAGTGTTCCTCATCTAGCTTTAATTCTACTACAGAAAAAGTAGCCTTATCTTCTTGACTGTTTTGTTCCTCTAATTTCTTAAGGTAACTTTGATATTGTGTCATAAGTGATAACTGATAATAGGAAATGTAGTTTAACTTTTCATCATCAGATAATCCTTTCCATTCACTTCCTTCAATTTTTGCATCTTCTTCATTGATTGCGTAATATTTTTCAGAAACAGATTTTACCTTTTTTTCTTTAATTACATGAACGATACCTGAATCAACCATAGTTTGTAGCTGTCTATATAGTGTTGCTTGTGGTACATTTTTAATGATTTTTACCATTTCTAATGGTGTTAACCCATCTTCTTTATTTCTCATTAACACTTGGCAAATTTTCATTCTTACCGGATGCATTAAAATTTCAACTTTATTACTCATTATATCACCTTATGTATTGTTTTTTATTCTCATTATAAATAATGAGAATAATGATTGCAATCCATCCGTTTTTATTTTATCATTATCAATAATGATAATGAGATTTAAAAGGAGTGATGACAATGAAAATACATTATGGATTGAATGATCTTAAAGACATTGATATTATGGCTTTTCTACCCAGTATATTACCAGTTATTGCAGTGGGAGCACTTTTAGTTTTAATTGCATTCATTGATTTATATCGACATAGGAAAACAAGAAAAAATGTACTTGTATGGACGTTAATTATTCTTTTCGTTAATATATTGGGACCTATCTTGTACTTTGTTATAGGGAGAAAGGACAGTGAGAAATTATGAAATTAGAGATTAAAAATGTAACAAAATCATTTAAAGGAAAAATTGCTGTGAATAATTTCTCGATGGAACTGCGAGCAGGGGAATGCGTCGGATTAATTGGACCAAACGGAGCAGGGAAATCCACATTAATAAAAGTAATTTCGGATATTACTAATCCAACTGCGGGTGAAGTTTTATTGAATGGGATAAAAATATCAAAAATGAAAAGTGAAATTGGTTATTTACCTCAATATCCTAATTTTTTTCATTGGATGACAGCGAGAGAAACGCTTACGTTTATGGGCCAACTTTCGGGGTTGAAAAAAGAAGAATTGTCAAAGTCGATTCCAAAAATGTTGGAGAAAGTTGGACTAAAGGAAGAAGAAAATGCAAAGGTTAGTACATTTTCTGGTGGAATGAAACAACGACTTGGTATTGCACAAGCATTATTGCATAAACCTTCGCTTATTGTCATGGATGAACCAGTATCCGCATTAGATCCGATCGGCCGGCGGGAAGTATTGAATCTGATTAAAGAAATAAAAAAAGATACAACCATTTTATTATCAACCCACATCTTAAGCGATGCAGAAGAAATCTGTGAACGATTTGTCATTATAAAAGATGGAACAAAAATAGAAGACACAACGATTACGGAGCTTTTACAACGTAATCGTGAAAATAAATTAATTATTGAAATAAAAGATAAAGATCAAAATTGGATTGAAGTTGTAAAGAAATTACCGTATGTGAAGAATGTAGAAGTGGTTGGGCTTAAAATCAAAGTGAAGGTTGAAAGTATCGAAATAAACAAAAATATGTTACTGCAAAATGCACTCGAACATAAAGTGGATATTGTTAAATTTAAAATGAGCAACGATACTTTAGAAGAAATTTTCTTGAAATTGGTGGTGTAAAAATGAATAACTCAATGGTATTGATAAAAAAAGAATATGTTCAAATGTTACGTGATTTTAAGATTATTTGGCTACCAATTGTTTTTATATTTTTAGGTGCAACACAGCCGATAGTAACTCATTATTTGCCATCAATTCTAGAAGCATTAGGTGGAGGCCAGGGAATTACAATTGATCTGAGTATGGCAGCGCAAAAAGGGGGCGAAGTATTAGCGAGTACTTTAGGATCCCAGTTTGATCAGCTTGGACTTATGATTCTAGTGATTTCTATGATGGGTGCAATTCAAACAGATAAAGCTAATGGTATGTTGGCCTTTATTTTAACAAGGCCCGTTACTGTTACTTCATATGTAGGTGGGAAAATAGTGTCAAACTATTTAATGGTAGCGTTTAGTGTAACAATTGGATACGTAGCTTCTTATCTATATGTAAATTTTCTTTTTACTGCCGTTCCATTTGCACACCTAATTACTGGATTACTATTTTATCTAATTTGGGTTCTTTTTATCGTATCTTTCACAACAATGATAAGTGCTATTTTTCACAGTCAAGGTATTATTGCATTAATTTCAATTGTTTTCCTTTTAGCCTGCAGAGTAATCGTTGGTTTGAATCCAATAATGGATCAGCTTAATCCAGCCGGTATGAGTAAGTATGCAATGGAAACGTTAGTCACGGGGGTAGTAAATTCAAACGCAATAATTACTGGATTACTAACTATAGTGTGGATTTTATTGACACTCTTCGTAACGTATTATTGGATTGCTAATAAAAAGTTTCATTATGAATAACCGTGATGAGGGTAGTGGTTTCAAATAAAACAACGCAATAAGAAGAAGCTTCCACTACCGTGGAAGCTTCTCCAAATGATGTGCAATATCAATATACATATTTGAGTAAACCGAATGTATTTCATTACTTGGCGTTGCGTTAGAAGAGAAATGAACGATTACCATATTTGTTTTCGGATCGATGTAAAGTGTTTGTCCGTAACTACCTAACACTTCGAAAGCACCTTGTTCATTGCGGGGAATCCACCATTGATTATGATAAGAAATGGAAGCTCCAGGGGCAATTGCAAGTTCACCTTCTTGGACATTTTTTATATCTTTAGTAATAGAAGAAGGGAGAATTTGTTTTCCGTTATATTCCCCGTTGTTTAATAGTAATTGCCCGAATCTCGCCATATCTCTAGCAGTTGCATTTAATCCAGCACTAGCTTGTTCTACTTTTGTTTCATCTGTAACGTAATACGCGTTTTCTTCCATACCAATTTGAGACCAAATTCGTTCGCTTACATTTTCAGCTAGTGATTTACCAGTAATAGTTCTAATAATCCAAGCGAGCGTTTCTGTTGATCCGTTATTGTAAGAAAAGGCAGAACCAGGCGGTGCCGTTTCTTCGGCTTCTCGTAACATATCATAAATTTTCATCGGACCGTCGTAATTTTTGCCGCGGGGTAAAATATTGCTAGCTAAATATAATTGTGCATCTTGATTTTCTAGCCCAGGCTGCTCATATCCGTAGGTCGGGTATTCTGCTGACACTTGCATGTCCATTAATTGCTGAAGTGTGGCATTACCGAACGGTGTGTTTTTTAATTCTTTTATGTAAGTGTCAGCTGTTTTCTCTAAATCGATACGATTCTCTTCAGCGAGAGATTGTATAATTGCCCCGGTAAAGACTTTTGCTAATGACGCCATACCATGAGGTTCATTCTGTTTATACCCATTGAAATATCGTTCGTAAACAAGTTGTCCATTATGTACAACGACAAAAGCATCTGTTTTGTTATCCTCTAAAAGTTTTTTTAGAGGAGTTGTATTTCCGAATCTACGCTCCACAGCAAAATCGTCTAAGTTTTGCAATGCGGAAGGGAAGTGAGCAATTTGGTCAGGATTGTTTTTTACGTCATTAACTAAAGTGAATTCTTTCATGTGTGTGTACGACCAACGTAAGTAAGGGGCATTTAACCAGTTTTCTTTTGTCACATTATGTTTTGATGGGGTCGTTTTATTTTGTTTGAAGTAAGTAAACCCAAGCCCTGTAATTACAAATATGAATGTTAGTATAAGTAAGAGTAGGGGAGATTTTTTTAGTTTCATATATGGCCCTCCTTTTTATTTCTACTATAAGTATACGCTCGTCTTGAAAGAAATACAAAATAAGGAAAGTAAACGGGGAAGTTTACTTTCCTTATTAACGCTAAGCGGAAATTTTTCCGTCTGTAGGTTGTTTCTTGAATTTTTGTTTTCGTCCGTGTAATCCATAATATAAAAGTAAAGTGAACGCAACGATAATAGCTGCGATAAAATACATATTATGATAACTGGATTTCGCTGCGACAATACCTAAAATGAAAGAACCAAAACCAATACCACTATCAAAGAATGAGAAATACGTAGCTGTCGCAGAACCACGTCTATGGTTTGGAGCGGCAGAAATCGCAATCGTTTGGAAACTCGGAATTAATGTTCCGTAACCTAAACCGATTAGCATACCTGCGCCAAGGAACCAAAATGAAGTTTGTGCTTGGCTTAATATGAACATTCCGATTGTGAAAATAATGATAGCAGGGTAAACGAGTACATTTTCACCGAAGCGATCAAAAATCTTTCCTGTAAATGGACGAGAAATGACAACAACAAGTGCGTATAAAATAAAGAAGTAACTTGCAATTTCACTTAAACCGAGTTCTTTCGCATAAATAGGAATAAAGGATAAAATACCACTATAAGAAAAGGCTAAAACAAATCCTGTAAGTGCAATCGGAATAGAAGATGGTTCGATTAAGTCTTTCCATTTCATTTTTTCACGTTTTTGTTTGCTAACAGGTGCTTCGTGCGGAATATCTACAAGTAGTCCTAATAAAAATGCAAGTAATGAAAATACGGAACAAACGATAAATAATACAGTAAACGAAAAATGAGAAATAATTGTTAAACCTAAAAAAGGACCAATTACCATCGGCAGACTCATAAATACGCCGAAATATGCAAGCGCTTCGCCTCGTCGATGAGCTGGCGCAACATCAGTTACAATCGTACCAGTAGCTGTCGTTGCCATCCCGAACCCAATACCGTGCAAGAAGCGAAGGGCAAGTAATAAGAATAAACTTTGCGCACCGAAATACATAACAGTAGCGGCTAAAAATAATGAAAGTGAAATAAATAATATTTTCTTTCTTCCTAAATCATCGAGCCATTTTCCTGTGAATGGTCTACATAAAACAGAAGAAATAAGAAACACAGTTGCAACTAAACCAATTTCCTCAGGTTTTCCTTTTAGGCCGTCTATGACATAGACAGGCAGAGTAGTCATAAGCATGTAAAATGTTAAGAAGAGAAATAGACTACTAAAACAAGTTCCGAGGAAATCCTTCGTCCAAAGTTTCTCACTTTGCATCGTCATCCCTCCAATTTAATCTAAATTTTTAATAATTTGTTGTAACACTTGAAATGCTTGATGTAAATCATCTTCGTTAATACCTTCTAGCGTTTTTTCTTCGAAAGTATCAACTTCTTCTTGCCATACTGGAATCATCTTTATCGCTGTTTCGGATAAAGAAATGAGCTTCTCGCGGCGATCTTTACCTTCTGTACGAATAATCCATCCCATCGTTTCCATACGTGTTAACGTACGAGTCATCGTTGGTGATTCAACATTTAAATACTGGCATAATTCTGTTTGCGTACAAGAACCAGTTTGATTAATGCGGAAAATAACAGCCCATTGCGCACTAAATAACCCTGTTGGAGATACACGTTCATTAAATTTCTTCGTAAACTTCCGAGAAGTCTGGCTGACGATGTGAAAAAAATGTTGTTTTTCGTCCATGTATTTTGATCCTTTCAAATTAGTTACCTAGCTAACTATATACTTTTTTATAATAATTGTCTAGTAATAGACATGTTGATTTATGTAAAAAATTCTTATAGGTTTTATGTTGCTGTGATATGAACCATAAGTTTTCCGAGACGGCAAGCTTATGGTTCTTTTTGTTGCGGCAAACTTATGCTTCCAAGATTTTAAGAGTATTTTTAAAGTCGTCTTTAAGTGTTTAAAAGAATATGTGATGTCTTGAATGTATACTTTTTTGGATGTTTATTCGAAATACGAAGAAATGTTATAAACACAGTGATTGAAATAAATCCAAAGTAAACTTTTGGGTAAAAGTTTACTTTGGGATTTCGAATCATTTATGGCTAATTTTGTGATAAATTTATCAATATAGATATACACTTCAATTAAAAAACTTTGCAACAGAACTGGATAGACAATTAGCGACTAAAAATACAAAAAATCCATTATTAGGAAATGTTGTTATGGGCCAGAACTGCTACCCCATCTCTAGACCTATATAAAAAAACCGAAGTCATGGCTCAGACTTCGGTTTTTCAGCTGTACTTAACCCCACCTTTTTATCTCTTAACAAAACTTTGCAACAGAACACTATATTTCCTATTAATATAGTTAATCCAATCGAGCAAGCCGAAATAATTTTTTGAAGTATGCATACTCATTTTCTAATTAGATTAATATAAAGGGAATAGAAACGTTATAATATTTTTTAGTTTGGAAGAGCATAAAATTTCACTTTAAATGTACCGTTAGAAGTATATCCGCTAGGAGGACCTGCGATATACAAATTCTTTCTATCATCTCCTGAAGGGATCGTTAGAATAGAACCATCTCTAACATTTGACCAAATTACAGGGTCTGTACCTGATTTATCTCTTGCGATTTTAAATGACAAAGAGGTAGCACCTGCTCCTTCTAAAACAACTCGTACTTTGGTACCTGCCGTGAGATGTTCAAGTGAAAAATTATTACTTGATCTACTGGTTTGACCAGGCTGTGCCTTATAGAGTGACTCCACTACTCTTGTTAAAGTCCCTGTTACATTAGACAATTGGAATGTTTGATTAGTACCACCATGGAAATTATATACTGTAACATTTGTTCCATTTGCAGTACCATAACCACTTACATCTAACACTTTGTTTTGATCCTTCTTATTCCTTACATAATAATATCCATTTCCTGCTTCTGTTGGTATCCAATATTGCTCTTCCTTATTTTGATTAGATGTAGCAACTACATTATTAGAACCATTAAGATCATTCCAAGCTAATACTAAATTTTGATTTGCTATATTTTTAATTTGGTATGCTGATTTATTTGAATCATATACTAGCTTCCATTTTTGATTATTAGCGTTGCCATTTTGCCACAATTGAACATTTCCATCTGCTTGATTTAAGTCAACGACACTACTATTATTTAAAATAGAAACCATTTGATAAGTACCACCATCTTCCAGTTCCGGTGCATAAGGGTCAAAGTTAATGGGTGGCTTTGCGTTAGCAAGGGCTTTTTCAAATCTTCCATCTTTGATCTCAAGTGTTGCATCTCCAAAGTTCGTAGTCATTAGTTTTTCACGAATATTTGGACTTGGATAGCCATTCCAACCAACCATTGGTAGTTGGAGCCACTTGTGATAATAGTTTTCTGGCGGCTCGTCATTGCTATTAGCCAGGCGAAAAGCATGTGTCGAGGCGCCGCTCTTATGGTATACAATTTTCGGGTGGTTTCCATCGAATCTAACGTTTGAGCGAGGGTTAGTGTACCAATCACCATGTGCTGAATAAGTTACATATTGAACCTGACCATCTTTAACCCAAACTATTGTGTGTTCCCAGTCATGTGTATGTCCAGCCGAACCAGGGCCGTCATGTGTTTGATCTTTCTCAAAGTAACTCGCATACATAATTGCAGTCCAACCATTATTTGATTTGGCCCGAGAATAAGTGTTTGAATTTTGCAGTCGGTTAACATCTCTACAGACACTTTGCGGGGAACCGCTCTTAGGTAGGCCAGGGTTAGTCGTGCCATCTGGTGAAATTGCTGCAGTCGCATAACACCCATCTGTGTCGTAGTCATACACAGGGGCATAATCTAACTCTATCTTTGACGCATTTTGTGGAAGTGCCTTGATTAAATCCGCATATGCTTTTGAGGTAAAAAGAAAACTCTTATCAAATTCTCCACCTAAGTTGAATGCAAATGTACTCAATACTATTAACGCAGTCATTACTATTTTTGATATTAATTTCATGTTCCCCCTCCTAGTTATATAAATAACATACATAGTAAAGGTCAACCTGTGTCTAAACGTAAAAATCCTAAAAATGAAAAAACGAGCTGAATTCCCATAAATATTTCAAAGTATCTAGTCGATATGGATATGGCGGTTCATTTCTAAAATTATTTTCATGTGTCAATAATAGAAATATATTTTATATTATGGTTACTTTTCAACTAGTACAATATCATCAAGATTGACATCAAAGCTGAACGCAGCAAGATGATAAATGTAGAATTCACTTGAATTAATAGAATTTGGAGTAGTAAATTCGACCGATTTTTGCTCATACTGTGAGGAATTGAATCCCAAACTAGCTGTGCCTCTTCCATTAACATCTACTGATACCCATACTTCTGAACTAGGAGTATTTACTTTTCCAGATGCGGACAGTATGTAGGTAGTATTAGGTTTCAAAGTTATGGATCCAAACAATGCTGAACCGGATGATGCGTTTACATGAAGCCCTTTAGAATTATTTACTCCTGCATTCTCTTCAATATTGTATTTTATATTACCAAATGGTTTAAGAGGTTCTAAACTTGAATTGTGATCAAAATCCATATTTAAAACATAAGATTTCTCATTTGCCTTTAACTGTACATTATCAAACTTAGCCCTTCCATTTGCTGTGGAAGCAAGTTTAACAGCAAAGTTTGACACATCCTCACCTGTTTTAAACTTCATCTCATAATGTTCCGGCTTAAATCCTGTATACTGCTTCTTTGTTAATGGAACTATTTCTTGAGTGGCATTCAGATTACCGACTGTTACTTCTGCTGGAGAACCTATACTTCCCGCTATATCAAATGATAATGTATATTCTGTATTCGGCTTTACAGTAACAAGCTGATAGGCTGTGTCTGTATGCATTAATTTCAGATAATGATTGCCTGGTTCAGAATTTCCAATATTCTCGGTAGAAGAATTAGGATTAGATAAAATCCAGTTATTTAGCCCATCCTCAAAACCTCCATTCCTAACTTGTTCATTTGCAGATGGACTATCTGCTGATACAATACCTGAAAAACCTATACTGGTACTTAATACAATTGCTGTAGAAAATACTCCTATACCGATTTTTTTAAACAATTTCTTCATCTCCTTTGTTCAGGTTAAAATCTATTTTTTCATACTTTCTATATATATTTGGATAAACCTGCCAAAGAACAACTTTATTAATAAATGGTTTATAGGTTATTTTCAATTGAAAGTTCTTCAACATATACAAGGACACCTTGCTCAAATTGAAAGGGTAAAGAAAGCATATCAAGAGGGCAAAGTGAACTATTAACTAACTGAAGCGTCAGTTCCACTTGCTCGTTTATTAAGGTTTTTCGTATCAATTTGACTAAACATTATTCCAAAGCTACATGAATAAAACACATGGCAAGCTTATGGGTTAATAATTAACTCACGGCCAATTTATGCTTCCAATTGTGGAAAATTTATGGGTAAAGTGACAGTTGCGAACGTATATTCTACGTGCTATTCTTTAATTAAGTAAAGAATTTTCTTTCTATTAAATAGAATGGGGGAACTTGTGATGATTAAGCCTGCAACAATGGAGTTTGTTTCACTATCGAACGGAGAAACGATTGGATATCAGGAAGTTGGAAGGCAAAATACAGATATTCTTGTACTCATTCACGGGAACATGACATCGTCACAACATTGGGATTTAGTTATTGAAAAGTTGCAAGATCAATACCATATTTACGCTCTTGATTTAAGAGGGTTTGGACAATCAACGTATAATCAGTCGATAGATTCATTACAAGACTTTGCAGACGATGTAAAATTATTTATTGACGAGTTAAAGCTAGAGAAATTTTCATTAATGGGCTGGTCAATGGGTGGTGGCGTTGCGATGCAATTTACAGCGAATCACCCAACTTTTGTAGAAAAGTTAATTTTAGTAGAATCAGTAGGAATGAAAGGATACCCAATCTTTAAAAAAGATACGAATGGGCAGCCGATTGTATCAAGTTTAGTAAAGACGAAAGAAGAAATTGCGCAAGATCCAGTACAAATCGCTCCAGTATTAGATGCGATAAAAAATATGAACAAACTATATTACCGTACAGTATGGAATCTATTAATATATACACATAATCAACCTGAACCGGATCGTTATGAAAAGTATTTAGATGATATGTTAACGCAACGTAATTTCGTAGATGTGAATTATGCGCTCATTACATTTAATATTTCAGATGAACATAATGGGGTTGTAGAGGGAAGTAAACAAATTCATCGTATTAAAGCGCCAACACTCGTCATACAAGGTGATAGAGATTATGTCGTACCGCAAGTAGTCGGTGAGGAATTAGCGAAACATTTGCCAAATGCAGAGTTGAAGGTATTAGAAGATTGCGGACACTCGCCGTTTATTGATTGTTTAGATGTATTTATAAAACATGTAGAGGATTGGTTAGAACAGAAATAATCCCCGAAATGAGAAGTGTTGCATATACTATAACATTTGTATGTATAAGGGGAGATTATCAATGCATAAACCATCCTTAATCGCTTATTCGCCATATAATCATCATATCTATACAAAAATAATGATAGATCCGATGTATATGCAAGTTTCACCAGCTGTAGTTCCTTTACAAATGCAGCAGCCACTAACAGCTCATATGCAACATTACTTATATGGACCTTCATTTTATGAAAATCCATATTTTAAACACTTTCATTACAATGTGAAAGCGCATGTTTGGGAAGGATAAGATAACAAGCTAAAAGGTTCATTCTTTTAGCTTGTTTTTTATTGCGAATATTCGTACACGCATTTGAAGAAACAGTTTATAATGAAAAGTGGAAGCGTGAGAAGGAGAGGGACAGAGGATGTCAATGCGTTTTACTTTTTGGATTATGGTTGGGATTGTAGCAATCTCGGGTTTGTCACAAGGAATGCTCTTACCGGCCATTGCAATGATTTTTGAACAAGAAGGGGTTAGTTCAAGTATTAATGGTATTCATGCGACGGCATTGTACATTGGGATATTAGTTATTTCGCCGTTTCTTGAAAAACCGATGCAAAGGTTTGGAATGAAGCCGATTATTGTTATAGGTGGGTTTCTCGTTATTATTTCATTATTCTTTTTTACACAAACATTTTCATTTTGGGTATGGTTTATCCTTAGATTTCTAGTTGGAGTTGGAGATCATATGCTTCATGTCGGAACACAAACATGGATCACGACAACATCAGACCCAAGTAAAATAGGGAGACAAGTATCGATATACGGTGTATTCTTCGGAATTGGTTTTGCCGTTGGTCCGTATTTAGCAAGCACTGTGCAGTACGGTCTTGCAACACCATTTATTATATCTACTATACTTTGTTTAATAGGTTGGCTTTTACTACTTCCAACAAAAAATGCATTCCCAGCGCAAGATGAAAGAGAAGTGAAGAGTGAATCATCATTTTCTCGTTATAAACAAGTTGTTGGATTAGGATGGATTGCACTGCTAGGTCCACTTGCATATGGCGTACTTGAAGCAATGTTAAACAGTAACTTACCAGTATACGCACTTCGTAAAGGGTGGTCTGTTTCAGATGTATCCTTCTTATTACCAGCATTTGCAGTTGGGGGTATTATTACACAAATTCCGCTCGGTATATTAAGTGACAAATACGGAAGGGACCGTATATTAACGTGGACGTTTAGCATAAGTACGGGCATTTTTCTACTTGCCGCCGTATTTGATCAATATTACTGGATCGTCTTTGCCTGCATGCTTTTAGCGGGTATGGTTATTGGATCGTGCTTCTCTTTAGGGCTTGGATTTATGACTGATTTATTACCGAGACACTTACTACCGGCAGGTAATATATTATCCGGAATCGCTTTTAGTTTAGGAAGTATTATGGGACCTGTATTAGGCGGCGTATTTATAGAAAAAATACAGTATACAAGCTTTTTTATTGCGGTTATGATTATAATGGGAATTCTCGCAATGTTATATATGGTCTACATGAAAAATCAATTCGCATCAAGAAAAATAGAAAGTAGGTTAGGGCATGACAAAACAACCTAATAAAAAGAAATTTGAAGTACTTGAAAATGAAACAATTACAGACTGCTTAGCACGTATGGAACAAGAAGGCTACGCTCCGTCTCGTCGTATGGAAGAGCCAATCTTTCATGAAGTAAAGAAAGACGGCAAAACAGTAGTTGAGCCGTGCGGTAGGAAGATTGTTTTTGAAGGAAAATTGAAGTAATCCAATAACAAATTCTCTTTATAGTATAGAGCCATCCAATAGTTGGGTGGCTTGTTTTTTTATTAATCAATGAAGGAATTGAATAGAATGAATCTCTCGTTCATTTCTCCTAATTGGCTTCTTTATATGGGGCAAAAGATTGCTACTTTTTTCGTATATTGGTAAAATAAGTTCTTGGGTCTTACTTATTGTTATCGGTATAATGTTTGTCGCTTGAATGAAAGAAATTAGTTGCAAAAATTTCGCACTATGTAAAGGGGTACAGCAACGACCCCTTTTTTTGGAGGTACCTTAAACATAAAGCGAGAGAAGAGGCTATATGAACGATTCTCCTATCTTGTTTAAATATTAAACGAGTTATTGCAATTGGAACAGGTATATCAAACTAGTCGACATCCTGATGGATCATCTTTTTCTAGTAATCTATCACTTCTGATGGAATCGATAGATTGCTAGAAAGCGGAAAACAATTATTAGTATATTCCGAAGCAGGTGTAACAGAGGGTCCTTCCATAATTAAGGGTAAAACCAAAATACGTTGTTGTAAAGAATGATTTGTTAGAACTAGTTATAAGGAATAAAACAGAAAAGAGGATCACATGTTAGATACTTTACAGAAAAGTAAAAAGTTTTTTTTAGTATGTCTTATTTTTTTAGTGCTTTTAACCGCTTGTGGTAATACAGATGTTAAGACATCTAAAGCTTCATTACCACCGGCTGAATCCAATATAGATACATCATTAAAAGCACCGAATTGGGTAGAGAAAAGTCCTATCCAACAGTCTCCTAATTTTACGGAAGATAAAAAAGTACAATCGGTTGTGAATTTAATAGCAACGGGTGATAATTTATATCATGACGCAGTAATTAAAGATGGCAAACAAAAAGACGGTTCATATGATTATAATTATATTTATGAAAATATCAAAAAAGCTGTTAAATCAAGTGATCTTGCTATCGTGAACCAGGAGACTCCAATTGCCGGAAATAATTTAAAAGTACAGGGATATCCGACTTTCAATACACCTGAAGAAGTAGGCCAATCTTTAGTGGACACTGGATTCAATATAGTGACGCAAGCGACAAATCACGCTATGGATATGGGTATTAAAGGTGTTGCGAATACAAGAGAATACTGGAAGAAATATCCGGATGTTATCCCGGTAGGTATTAATGAGAGTAAAAACGAGCGTAATGAAATAAAAACGATTACAAAAAATGGTATTCGTTTTGCGTTACTAAATTATACATATGGTACGAATGGAATTAAAATTCCAGCTGATAAGTCTTGGGCTTTAAATTTAATTGATAAAAAAGCGATACAAAATGATGTGGAAAAGGCAAAGAGTAGCTCTGATATGGTGATTGTTATGGTGCATTGGGGAGTAGAATATACCTCAACACCTTCAAAGCAACAAAAAGAAGTTGCTCAATATTTAACAGATTTAGGTGTAGATGTAGTAATTGGAAATCATCCACATGTAATTCAACCAATTGAGTGGAAACAAAATAAAGATGGACATGAAACGCTAATCTATTATTCTCTTGGAAATCTTATTTCTGCGCAAGAAAAATTAGAAACATTAGTTGGAGGATTATCTTATGTACAATTTGTTAAGTATGAAGATAAAACTTTTGGTATACGACAAGCGGCAATCGTACCGACAGTAACCGACTATGCTGATGGTAAGAAACAATTTAAAATTCAATTTTTAAAAGATTATTCGGATGAAAATTCTAAAAAACATGGAATTAAAAAATTTGTCGGCCCCGTTTCTTTGAAGGATTTCAAGGAGATTCCTAGAGACGTGTTGGGAAATTGGTATAAAGACTAATAAACAAAAAGGGAATGAGATACAATTAAAAAATTTATAGTTTTAGCATTGGTATTAGCAATGGGATGGAGTCTTGCTGCTTGTAGTGGAAAGCAAACATCTCAGGCAACTACTAATAATAACGATAAAAATAAAAATGAAATACATGCGAAGAAAAAAGATGTTTTACCTATCTCTGATGTTAATGATTGGAGAATTATCCTTGTAAATAGAGAGCATATGTTATCAAAGGAACTAGGAATTGAATTAACAAGTATCACCCAAAATGCGAAGCCAAATATGAAAATAGATAGTAGAATTGCAACTTCCTATCAGGATATGGTAGCAGCTGCAAAAAAAGAGGGAATCAATCTTTATTTAAGATCAGGTTATCGAGCTATAAAATTACAACAAACGTATTATGATGCTTCAGTTAAAAGCTATAAATCTCAAGGCTTGTCGGATAAAGAGGCTAGTGCTAAGGCATTGGAATATCTTCAGTATCCTGGTGCAAGTGAACATCATACTGGATTAGCGTTAGACATTATTTCAGTTGAATGGCAAAATACTGTAGAAGATTTAAATGCAAAATTTGAAACTACCGATGCATTCAAATGGTTAGATAAGAATGCTGCAGAATATGGGTTTACTCTCCGCTATCCAAAAGATAAAGAGAATATTACTGGCATTAAGTATGAGCCATGGCACTATCGTTATGTAGGAAAAGAAGTTGCTATTTATCTAAAAGAAAAAGGGTTAACTTTAGAAGAATATAACGAAAAAATTAAGTCTGGTAAGTAAAAATATGCTTTAATTTTATTAAACATTATGCACTGCTACAGGAAAAGGTGAATCTGAGGATGTGTTAACCTTCCGCCTAGTATTGTAAAAACTGAGTATGATAATTTGAGCACGTATGAACCAGTTCTCGTGTAAAAAGATGTATGTATTAAGAAATTAAAGTTAAGGATCTGATATTCATATCAGATCCTTTTTCTATCGTTCTTTTAAGAGCGAATGAGCCAAAATATTGGAATGAATATAAAAATAAAACAGCCCAAGGAATAGTAAAACGAATCCGGGAGTCTACTCGTACGCTTCATTGGGATTATCCAGAAATAGTTGTTGATGAAATAAGAAAGAATGGGTCTTACTCTCAAGCGAGGATTTAATATGAATGAATTGGATAAAAGGTAGTAATAAAAAACACTGCGCCTGGCAGTGTTTTTTTATTATTTCTGCACATAAATACATAGTCATATTGATTAAAGTTTCACTTTATTGAAGAAAAATGCGAAAGCCATTCATAAAATATGGAAATGTTAAAATCCCTTTGATAAAATAGCAATATGTAAAAATAATTATTTGTTAATTCTTAATGTAATGAATATTCATGTTTAAATATACGAATTTAACTACATAGTTATTGTGCTAAAGGGGGAGAAAGATGTTAGATGAATTGTACAATGCTTTTTTAAATGCGTCTGGTTTTACAGAAAGTGCGAGGAAACGAGATCGGTATGATGATTTACATGATTATTTAAAAGATAAAGAAAGAGAGTTAAAGCAATTCATTCAAGAGGCTGAATCAGCGAAGAGAGATTATGAGAGTAAAAGTAATGGCTTAGAAGCTAATAAAATTCCGGCAGTTGAATTTGAACAAAAACGTCATGAAAAGGATGAAGACTTAAATACAGTATTATCCTATTTTAAAAGTGCATTAAGCGATATTGGATCTGCAAAAAGTACAGCTTATGCAAAGTATTTGGAATATAAAGCGAAAGCAGAATCGGAGAAAGCGTCAGCATACGCCGCAGCGACCAAGGCTTTTGAAGAAAAGAAAAAGGAATTTGAAAACTTTATCCATTAAGCATACAAAGAATGGAGGGAACCAACATGAGTGGTAAAGAGGTTGAAATTATAGGAAGTAACACTGCAAGTGCCATTTCTTACGCACAAAACATTGAAAATGGTATGAAGGATTCTTTAAACCAAGCGAAAGACTTAAAAGCATATGTCACAGGTGCGAAATGGAATGGAAAAACGCGAGATGCTTTTTTAAGTTATCTTGATTTGATCATTCAATATAATTCAGAAATGGTAGAGGCATTTGAAGGGCATACGAAAGCTTTGAAAGAGTTAGATAAAAGTATTCAAACGTACGGCGATATACCGAAAGTAAGGGCGATAAAACAATTGTGATGGAGAAACGAGGGATAAAAGAATGGGGAAAGAAATGAGTTTTGCACCTGCTGAATTATATGTTCTCGCAGGTGCAGCTGGAGTTACGGATATATTTGGATTGCCAAATCGTGACGTAATTATTTTACTTGATGAAGAATGTGTCACGAAAGCAACAACGAGCTTAAAAGAAAAAGGCTTACTTACAAGTGAAAATGGAATTACCCCTGCAGCCTTTCAAATGATTGAACTATTAAAGGAATATGAGAATTGTCACGAATACACGAGAATTAATAATTTGTTAATTGGTTTTTTGAAAGAGGATAAAGACCGAGTGGCTGTATTAACAGAAATAGAGCCAAATAAAAAATACGAAATCGACTACATACCAAAGCCAGACGTATATTTTTCCTTATTAACACGCATACCCTTCTTATTGAGAGAACCGAGGGAAATAGAAGATACATTTTTCTCAAAGAGAATGACAGAGGCAGAACAACAAACATTTGAGGAAAAAGATTTATCAAATAAAGACGTTATAGCGATAGAAACGTATACGAGGCCTCGAAGTAATAGAGGAGGAAAATGGGAATGTTTCTTATATTTCACTGAAGGAGAAGATTTCGTTCAAATAGATGTAGATCGTAATCGATATGACTGGGTGAGCCTCTATGCGGTTAATAAGAAATTGTATGACGTGTTAAAAATGCCATATAAAAAGTTAATTGACCCGAGACAATTCTCGTTAGGAGGTATTCAATAATGCAAGTATCAATGGGAGATAGTGGTTCTGGTGGAGAAGAAGTATTAGTTAATTTTCAAGAACTACTTGATATAGTAATGAAATTAGAAAATATATATAAAATCCATGTAGACGTCATTGGAACGAATATTGAGAGTTTATTAAGCTGTGATTTTTATCAAAAAGGTGAAGCGATGAGAGTAATTGAAAAATATCCTGATATATTACACAAAACACTTGAATTGGCTGAACACTATTATAGGTCGGCGACAGTTGTAAGGGACGCATGTGTAGAAATGTTTGAAAAGGATGAACAATTACGTGAAATATTAAGTAAGTTGTAGAAATCACCATACGGCTGGGGGGATGAAAACGAGATGGATGTGAAATATAGACCTGAACCATGGCAAAACATGGGGGATGGTATGAATCGAATTACAAAAGATGCACTCATGAAATTACGGGAAGCAAATGAATCATTAAAAAGAATTGATGGAAGAATACGAGATTTAGACTCGGATGGTAGTATACATTTTAATCCTAAAGATCAATCGCAAAAAATCGGGGAATTACTTGATAGCTATTCGACATTACAAAAATATTGCGGAGAAGCAGGGCGATTAGTCTCTGAACATATAGATAAACCTTTTTTAGTAGAAATGGATAAATTCGCTCAAAAAATGAGAGATACATCTATTCTCAGTTTTGAAACAAATAACCGAATTGGCTCTACAACAACGACAGTATTACCAGGTGCGCATGCAGGCTACGGAAGTGTACCACAAACAATACAGAAGAAGAAAGATAAAATAACAGTAGAAGATATTTTTAGAGATTCACCTGCATTTGATAACGTACTGAGAGGGGAATACAAAGAACTAAAAAAACAAAATCCAGATGCAAAATTAAATTATGAAGAATACAAGAAAGTAGTCCCATCCACACGAGGATTTGAATACAAATCGATAGAAGATGAACAGAAAAAACTAGAAATGGTGCGAGACATAGGAATAGGCGTAGGAATCATCATCACAACAATCCTTTGTCCACCACTCGGGGCCGCTGCCGCAGTAGTATACGGAGGTGTACAAATAAAAAGCGGTATCGACGGAGAAGACTGGGGAACACACCGAAAATTGAGCCAAGAAGAGCGGGTAGGAAACATCATTTTTGGCGGATTAGATGCAATCCCAGTTGTTGGAGCAGTAGGAAAAGGAGTAAAAGCATTCAAAGGCACGAGTGAATTAGCTGATTTAGCGAAATTATTAAAATTCAAAGAAGGAATGCCTGGTTTTAATCCAAATTTGGGTAAAAATGTGGTACAATCGCTTAAGGAAAATAATCTATTAAAAAATTTAAAAATACAAGGCTGGAAAACCGTAGATAAGATTAATGATGCGGACTATTTCATTAAAGGTCTAGTAGCAAAAGGTGTGGACTCCGTAACTCCATTCGTTAAAGGTGTAGAAATACTGCCAGATGGAAGTGTCGTTAGATCTGGAACGAACTATAGCGGGAAATTCCAAGAAGCCCATGATGCCTCAAAGGCGAGTATTCAGAGTAGGATCTCGAATTTGGAGAGTGGTGGGGTTAAGGGTACGGGTAAAGTTGGTTATGGCAGTAACATTTCAGACAATATCTCAAAAGAAATTAAAGAGTTAGATAAAGAAATAAATAGATTGAAAATAGAGGGAAATGACAAAGAAGTCAAAAGATTAACGCGAGAAAAAAATAAATTGGCCAACAAGTTGGATACGAAAGATGTTATTAGTGATCATTATGACTTGAAGGTTGCAAAGGAGTATGAAAGAAAAATCGATAATTCTAAATATTTTTCTCATGATAAAGGTGATTTTGGGGAAGAAGTGACAAAAATAGTAGCTAGAGACAGTGATTTAGGTAAAGATGTTTCCGATCTGTTCCAAGTGGGGAGAAATGGTATAGATGCAGCATTCCTATCGAAAGGGCCGCCGCCAAAGTTAACTATTATTGAATCAAAGGCATCAGATTCCGCTAGTTTTAGTTACTCGGATAAACAGAAAAAGGGTGGAGATACTTATTTTCAAGACATGGTTAACAGCGATGATCCTAGGTATGCTAATTTTAGAGATAACTTAGAGAATCTGATGGAGGAGAGTCCGGATCTACAATTCGATTTTATTAGAGTTGAAACAGATATAAAGATTACTGATACTGGATTCGGTGTTGATGAGTTAAAGGTAAAGGACTGGAATAAGAAAATAGATTAATTCATAGGGAGGATGCAATGATGAACCCCAAAAAGTTAGAAATGGCTTTTAAAAGATATAGCAAAAATTTTGTGGATGGAATCAAATTTGAAGATGTTAAAGATAAATATAATGTCAGTAGAAGTAAGGTTGAGAAAATTGTTGAGCAAAATGAAACAGAGAAAGATCATATCCTACTAATAAATTTAAGCAAAATTTTCTCATATCACTTGTCACTATGGAAAAACGATGTATTGATAAGCGGTGGAAACAATGTAGAAGGATTAAAGAACATGCAGAAAGTCTTATTTTACCAGTGCATGGGACAAGATCTTTATAAAATCAGATATCCAAAGATGATTTTGGGGTATACGTTTAAAGAAGTCGTCCTCACATTAGTTCATTTTGCAATGTATGGATGGGAGAAAGAAGAAAATATATTATATGATTTTATGGTTCATCACTTCGGTGGACATTTAATAGATGCTAATGAAGAGAATAGACATATTTGGTTTTTGCTAGAGCTATACTTGCAGTATAGAAATAAAACCATCATGGGGACAAATGAAAAATTGCATCTAGTCGTGAAAAATAAGTTTAAAGAAGCTGAACTGCGATGCGATTTAATCCCTGAAGACCTAAATATATATGATGAAGTGTTAGGACGTTGGTCGACTCGTGACTTAGAAGAAATAGAATATCTAATTTCGATAATGTCTCAGTATCATTCTGCGTTAGCTTCTGAAATCGGACAGCTAGGTGAATTTGGTGATTTCAGATACGGATTTTATCCTTTTGAAATATTATTTTTAATCCATGTAAGGAAACAACTAGGGTTGCCAGTACCTACTCAAATCGATAATTTTCTGATGAATACTCCAGAAGCTAGAATGGTATTTGGGGAACATGAGTCATATCCTGAATGGGATCCCGTACTTCAGATGATCGATCAATTTTATCGTGAAAACTATCCGGAATATATTCCTAACAAGCATGGAGAATTATTTCAATAAAAGGGAGGAAGCTAAGATGCCTGATCAAGGGATAGCGCAGATTATATTTCCTGATAGCAAGGATTTGGAAACATTTTTGAAGGAACAAGGAAGTTATGACTTACATGAAGACCTATTAAAATATGGATTGACAACGAAACAGTTTTTATACGTTGACTATAAAGGTGAGCAATACCAAGAAATTGTCAATTTTATTCTTGATTACGAATTTGCCCACCAAATTGAATTAGCAACACAAGAAGAACTTGAGAGATTAGAAGCATTTAATTATGAATTTTTACCCGATAAGATCAAGATGGCCAACAAAATACTGTCACCAAAGGGATTTGGTCTGTTTTTATATCCAAATTCGGGCGACTTTTATGCATTATTCATTGGGAAAATAGAGAATATAACAAAAATCCTGCAAGAAGAGGTGTTGCTTGATGATAGAATTCCTTTTCAAGAAAGGTGTATCAAATATTATAGATAGACCTAAGGATTGTATGCCTTCACCCTTGAATCCGATCAAGATTTTCTTATAAGTTAATATCAAGATTGCATAACCATCTAGAATGTGCTATTTTTGACCACGTACAATTTTAATAACACCATGTGTTACTACAAATGCATTTAAACTTGTCACCTCCTGAATTCGAAATAATAAAAATGTTTTGGATTTGGGAGGGTTGATAATAGAAAAATAAATTGAGAAATGTGCCTATTTTATTGGTTACTTGGACGCTGACAAAGGTACATGCTTAGTAAAGGAATTCAATGGCAACGTTAGGAGAACGTAGTGGCTATTGAATTTTTTATTTTTACAACTGTATTAGAAAGAAAAGCGTGAGAATTAGGCGAGATGATATTTTATTGAAAAGACATGGAAAGGACACAATAATAATGAACTCGTAAGTATTAATGTATTACTTGTTACCATATAAAAGGTGTCATACTACTGTTACTACAAAATTTACAAATTTAATGCTACTTAAAACAGATGAATTTAAAGCACTTGATTGTCTCCGAAAGGCAACGAGTGCTTTTTTATTAGATAGACATGCTATAAATTTTTAGAAAATATTTTTTATGAATTAAGGTTAACAGAAATTACTAGTATTATATAATTGAAAATACATTAGCAAAAGGTGTGTACTCCGTAACCCCATTCGTTAAAGGTGTAGAAATACTGCCAGATGGAAGTGTCGCTAGAACTGGAACGAACTATAGCGGGAAATTCCAAGAAGCCCATAATGCCTCAAAGGCGAGTATTCAGAATAGGATCTCGAATTTGGAGAGTGGTGGGGTTAAGGATGCGGGTGAAGGTAGTAGGATTATTCCTGGTACTCCGGGTATTGTAACAGGAGGGAATTCTACTAAATTAGGAAAAAATATGATGACAGAAATGGGGCTTAAACGTTCAACTAAATGGAGTGGATATCAAGCACAGCATATTATTCCTTCTGAAATGGCAGATAATCTTGTAATTAAAAAGATAGGTATGAACTTTGATGACTTATCAAACGGTATTTTTCTAAGAGTACCAGATGATAATATAAGTACAATGGCTAGACATAGAGGATATCATTCTGTTTACAATGAAGTAGTTGCAAGAGCATTAAATAAAATGGATATTAACCAAAGTATTGATAGTTTACAAAAACAGGTATATGATTTGCAAAAAAATTTAAGGAAATTACAGGGGAATGGTTTACCATTGTACCCAAGCCAAGGTGCAACAGTGGAACTTTGGGAAAGAAAGCTAAAACAATTGGAAATACAAAATAAGTAAATATCAGTAAGGTGGTAAGGTGTAATGGAAAATAAAGATATTAGTTTGCTTGAAGAATTACTTTATAATACAAATAACGAGGATACAATTAGCCGAATAAAGAATATAGATAATCCAATAATCCTTCATTGTTTTGCAGCAAATTATAATTGGAATAGTGGATTTGATATACCAAATGCAATTCTTGAAAATAAAGATTGTGACTTAGGAACGGGATTACTAATGTTTCATTATGCAGACGGATATCGACTATTAGAAAGTCCGGAGGAAGTTTCGAATTCTCCATTACAAGAATGGAAGGTTTTTATATTAAAACTTCAAAATAAAATTATGAATTTGGAGTTTAAAACACAAAATATATCATTTAGCCCTGAATTAACAAAAATTCAAATATTCAAGTTAAAAAAAAGGAACCCAAGTATTTCAGATATTCTTATTAATGAGTCACCAGGAAATATAATTGATATTCCTAAAATATAAATAAACATTAAAAACTCATTACAGTAAATAAATGAGCTTAGTTATAGTGATTTTATAAACCTTACTATACTAAATTATATTTTATGGACGGATATAATAAAGTTCGTGGTGCTAAATTTAAATACGCATAAGTATATATGAATAAAAAATAAAGTATATGTGAAGTAGATAGAAAAAATAAAAGGTTTTTGAAAGTATGTACTCCATCATGGTTGTACCATCATGGAGTACTGTGTGCAATGATAGAATGGAAAATAAAGTAAAATAGCATTTTATTTGGCGATGAATATAAACATATGGAATGTATATTAAACTAACGAACTCATACAAACTCGTAAGTGTTAACATAGTCGTTGTCACGACATATAAATGGTGTCATACTGTTACTACAAAATTTATAAATTTATGTACTTAAAAATAGATGAACTTAAAGCACTCGATTGTCGATTAAAGGAAACGAGTGTTTTTTTTGCGTATTAGCGTAGAAATTTAACAAATAACTATAATTTTATTATGTAAACTTTTTACATAGTTTTCTATACAACTAAAGAGAAGAAAAATGTTCACTATTACTTTCATTTCTGTTATAAAAATTCTACAATAGAAGACAGAACGTATATTTGGTATAATCAAAACATACTATATGAAACGATGTACATGAGTTTGAGATTTATGAAAAAAGGTAAGTAATACATAATAATAAATACGCTATAGGATTCAGTTCATGTTATACAAATCAATCGTTAGAAAGGAAAAGATGTAATGAATCAAATTTCATTTGAAGATTTATTTGAAGAAGAAAAAGAAAAGGTGGAGGGAGCTGAGGTATGTAAGGTACCAGCCCCTTTATCACCATTAGAAAAAGATATTTTAGAATTAATTGATTCTGAAGAAATAAGTGCGCTTGAGCTATGTGAACGATTAATACGATCTGGTAAAATACCCGATGAAAGATTCACTACGAATAAGCCTAAAGCATATGGACAAGTATGTTTACTATTAGAAGGTTTTGTTACAGAAGGAAAACTTATTTTTATCAAAGATGATGAGAAAAGAGATAGGGTATATAAATTGAAAGAAGAAGTTTGAGATGTATAGTGGGAGATGAATGATTGGTTCCCTTTAACTTGCAGCTCCGTTAGTCTAGTAATGTCCACTAAAAAGGTGTCAATCTCTCCTAGATTGACACCTTCATACTTTTAACACCTTACATACTTACGCTTAAAACCTAGTCTTCCTCTATCAAGTTCTTTCTGAATACTCTCTGTAGCATTTAGCAAACTGCTTTTTTTATTATCACGTTTGACTTCAACTATACCAACTTCTTTTGCAATCTCGACTGCTTTTTCGTGTAGTGGTACATATGAAATTGCCACGGTGTTTAGGAAATTATTCATAGCGGATTTTGTTCGTTCTGGAGAATGATGAATTGTATCTTTCACCATTTCAAGCATATCGGAAATTTTACTTTCGGAAAACTCATTGTCTTTGCGATTTCCTAATAGCCAACAGTAGCAACTCCAGCCTGCAGACATTTTAAGCTCGTCCCCACTTGCAATCCATTTATCAGCAACATCTTGTGCGATATTTGACTCTGATAAAGTTACTGCCACCACATAATCGGATAGCATATAAAAATATGCCCCGTCTATCCAGCGATCAAAATCAGACTCACTCATAGCTTTTGGATCGGCAATAATACCTGCAAAGTACATAGCATCGTAGTTACCTGTGGCATAAAGCTCTTCAGCTAATTCTTGGTTTACTTTTATTTTTTTAGCGATTGGTTTCATAGCACCTGTAGCTACTCCGAATACTGGCTCATGCGCACCGTTAGATATGTATATTTTTTTCGTTCGTTCCTTACCTAGAGCCTCAAGTTCTTGCATAACTGTTTTAAAATCCATAGCTGTGCACTTCCTTCCTTCATGTAAGAGCCTTTTTAAGTCTTTCATATTTCTTATTTTAATACTAATTGTATTTAAGAGGTATGTCTACTTTCTAAAGGCATCGAAACTTGGTTTGAATTTCAGATGAAATAAAGAGCTAATTAAAAGGGTGGTATAATATAGAAAAAGTGAATGATGAAAATCAAATAGGGGGTATTCAATTGGAAATAAAATTGAATCGATTATATAGAGAGATAGCGGAAACGGTTCATGCCATGATTCCAGAAGAATGGGAGAAATTTTATTTTTATGCACAAATATCAGAAGCTGGAGGGGGAACTTACTTTTTCTATAACAACTTCAGAAATAAACAAAATTATAAGTATAGTGTAGAAATTCCTTTTAAATACGAAGTTAATGAAGAGGAGTTTGAAAGGAAAGAAGATTCTTTATATAAATTGAGTAAGGAATTAAGAGATGTTTTTAAAGATAATCAGCAAGAGCTTTGGTACTCTTTTACAATGTCTCTGGAACATAGTAGGGAATTTAACATACATTTCGATTATACCAATTGGCTCGAAACAGAATATAGTTTTAGTGATCAAATGATTATTTGGAAACGTAAATACTTAGGTGAAGTACCAATTAATGAAAATGATAAAGCGCTAATTAATAAGTATGATAGTGAATTTCCGAATAACCCCATTTAACTAAATGGAAAGAAGAAATGTTTTTCATAAAAATTATGTGTTTTAAAGTAGTCGGTAAGTTATAAAATTGGTTCTGCAAGATAAAAAATAAAGGAGAACTACAATGGAAGTACATGGAATAGTTTCAATATGGTTAGGTAATATGAAAACGCAAGATCAGTTGGATGCATATATCAATGTTACATATGATGAAGAAGGAAATGCTATGCCAGCGAGTTTTTTTGTTGATTTTAATATAGATATGATTGATGTAGATGAGGATTTTATTGAAAAGGAAGTGTTAGAAGAAGCAAGTGATAATGTTTCTATGTTATTAACGGGATGTTCATATGATGATAAAATATTATCTCGAATTAAGGAAGTAGTTAAATTAAATAAATCCTATAATTCTATCGTTTTAATTTATAATTTTCAATATGACAATTCAGTAAGTAATTGTGAAGGTTTTAATTTTGTAACTGCTACAAGCTATCTATAGTTAGAAGCAAAGTATAGTAGAATAAAAAATACATTTGTATATTTTTTCCAATGAATATTTGGTATGATGGTGAATGGGAAAAATATACAAGTTGTTAGTTTTTCAAAAAAGGGGGATTGAATTGAAAAGAACACCTGAATTTGTATTAGGTTTAATTGGTGGCATTTTGGGAATTATTATTTCTATAATATTAATAGTTGTAGCGTTTAATATTATGGAAGGTGTTGATTACGAACTTTTAGCTTATTACTCTATTATTTTAACGGTTCAAATAGGGTTGTTCATTTTATCGTGTTTAGTAAACAAGGTTAATAATAAAGTTTATGGAGTTTGTATGATTTTGATTCCTATAGTTATGTTATTTATGTCATTATTCTTTTTACTTATTCCGACAATTTTACAAATTATATCTGGTTCATTTGCATTTAGAACATTAAAGTTAGAATCGAATGTAAGCTAAATGTAATTATTAACGTCTGAATATTCGGTTTTTTAAATATTTTCGTTTGCAGTTCAAATTAACATAAAGTACAAAGTTGTACGCTTTAGGAGGAGAAATAGATGATTATTTGGTCTGGTTGGGGTTTTTTAGTCGCAATTATTGTAATTATTAATACTCTTTTGGGTAAGGCTATCTTTGGATCTATAACGGGGGACGCTACATATTTTCAAGACCATAGTTGGCCAATGGCGGTAATGTTTATTATATCAGGGGTTATGTCTTGGTATTTAGGTAAATATATTAATAAGCCAGATGGTAAAGTTTATATAGATGCCGAAACTGGTGAAAAAGTTATGTTTAACAAAAAACACTCGCTATTTTTTATAAAAATGGAATATTGGGGACCAATTTTAGGAGTTATTGCGATTGTAACTTTAATTACAAGATAAAAAAGAGGATGGGTATAGTAAGAGTAATCTATTCAAGTAGAAGGGGAAATCAGTCATGAATGCAAAGAAACTACTAGGGGTAGCAGTTCCGGTCATGTTGTTATTTGGTTGTGGAGTTTCTGAGAAAACGAACACTTCTAAACAGGAGAAAACGGAAGAGTCTAAAGTAAAAGAATCGAAGTCTAATAGTAAGAAAGAAAAAGTTTCAAAGGAAGACTATCCTAATAAAGTGTATAAATTAGGGGTAGAGTTTGATAAGTTGTTTGCGGAGCATAACAATATTACAAGAGAGGTTTTTGACGGTAAGAAAAAGAAATCAGATATAGTAGATAGTGTGAAAGAATTAAATAAAGTGTTAGATAAATTTGAGTCGATAGATCCCCCTACAGAGTATGTAAACCAACAAAAAGATTTTGAAAAAGCAATTAGTTATTTTAGAGAGTCTTTTTCTTTAATAAATGAAGTATTCACCAGAAAAGAAAAAAGAGAAAAAGGTGATAAGACTGATAAAGAGTTAATAGATAAATCTGAAAAGTTAGTGAAAGAAGGGGATATATACTGGCTTAAGGCATTCAAAGATCTTGAAGGGGATATTAAAATCGGTGACGGTACAGTATCAATGAAAGATTTGAAAGAGTTAGATAAGAAAGCTGGAATTAATACAGATAACGTTATGAAGAATGTGAAAGATGGTACGGAATTAATCGGTAATTGGGGATTTCAAGGAACAGACGGTTTCAATATGTCACTCATTTTAAAAGGTGATATGACATTTGAAACGTATGGTAAAGGTGAGTATCCAAATAAAAAGAATTATATTGAAGGAACTTGGGAATATGATAAGGAAGCTTTTACAATCTATTTACATCTCAATAAACGTTTAGTAGACGGTGTAGAAGATACAATTCAAAAAAAGAAAATAGCATATAAAGTTCAAGATTATGATGGGAAAAACTTGCAATTATTTAATGAGACGTCATTTCATACAATTAAGTATGTGAAGCAAAGTTAAAGTTATGGAGGACTAGGTTTAAATGGCCTGGTCCTTCATTAAAGTGTGGGTATGTAAATAATATGTTATCTTTCGTTCTGTTTACTTAGTATCATGTTATTCTTTAATAGAAGTAATAAATGGAGTTTTACATTAAATATATGAGGTTGGTTACAAATGATAAAGAAATTTACTAGAGTAGTATTAATAGTGGTTATGCCAATCAGTCTTATTACAGGTTGTGGGGCTGCTGAAAAAGCTGAAACACAAAAGACGAAAGTGGTACAAACGGAGAAAAAGGATTATATGGATTACTCATATGGTAGCAAAGGTATATTAGTAAGTGGCAAAGCGAAAGAACGTCAACAATACGAGATTGGATATATGGATGATAATAAGTTAATTGGGATTGACGAAAATATTGAAGACTGCATTATTTTAGATAATAAAGATAAAGCAGGTCTCATTTGGAAACAAATAGAGCGTGGATCTATTATTGAAGTGCAATACGGTAAGGATCGCAATGATATCGTAGGCGTGCAATTCGTAGGAGATCGTGAGTCATATGAAATTAGTGATAAGTTTGATCGGAATACGATAAATGAGATTTTTGAAAACGTTAAAGGGAATTTGTAATGAATGTATTTCGATAGTATAGGATCTCTTATTATGAAATTGTATGCCAGTTATTTGCCTAAGTTTAAATTGATTATTTTGACGGTATTTGTAATTAGTTGTAAAATAATGTTTGTTGATGAATTTTATAAAAAGTATGTTAGATGAAATTCATCTGTAGGGATGACATATAAATATTTTCTTAATAGGTATAAAATATGATAATTTAAATATATAAATAAAAAGAAAATATATTAGGAGTACATAGTAGATTCATATTTTTAAAAATTATTGTGACAATAAAGGGAGGTTGAGATACATACACGGTGGGAATGTGTATGTATTTATTATAATAATGAATAAGACAATCAAACAACAAGTAATCGCACTATCAACAAGTCTAGTGATTTTAGGGAGCGTACCTTTATCAGCATCAGCAGAAGAGATGAACAAATCTCAAACTGATCAACTTAATATTGCCCAAGGAGAACATGGAACGAGCGGATTAAATTATTCTAATTTCAAGTTGGAAGTTCCTGATCATGTACAAATTAATGAAGCAGAAGTATCTGAAAATGAAAAAATGCTTTTAGAAGAATATAAGCATAAACATGATGAAACAGAAGAATTAAACAAAATGCAAGATGCTAAGAAGGGACAAGTAGCAGAAAAGGAAGCTATTTCAAACATTGAAAAGCCATTTGAATCTGTAGATGGTCGAAATGATGGATCTGATCGTCAAATGAAACCTGTTGCAAAGCCAAGAGGTATTCAATATAGTGCACAGAGTACGAAGAAATATGGAACACTTGCAGGAGTTCCATTTGTGGAGTGGATTGTTCCAGCAGGAAATCCTGATATTCGTCCTGCAAATCCGATGAAAGCACGTTACATTACAATCCATGAGACCGCAAATACAGCTGCTGGTGCTAATGCTGAAAATCATGCGAAATATTTATACAAGCAAGCAACTGAAGGCACTTTCCGAACAGCTTCATGGCATTTTACTGTAGATGATAAACAAATTTATCAACACTTACCAACAAACGAAAATGGTTGGCATGCAGGAGATGGAGATGGTTCAGGAAACAGGGAGTCTATCGGTATCGAGATTGCGGTTAACCAAGACGGTGATTACAATAAAGCGTTAGAAAATGCAAAACGACTTGCAGGTTATTTAATGAACAAAGAAGGAATTGGTGCAGATCATATTTACAAGCATCAACAATGGAGCGGGAAAAAATGTCCTGACATTTTAATTTCACGTGGTAATTGGGCTGGTTTCGTACAAGGAATTCAGTGGTATGCAAATATAAATGCGCAGATTGATACGCCTTTACAAGATAAAAATGACTTATTTAATCCAAATGAAAATAATCCAGCTGAACCTAGCATGGAACTAGTGGTAAATGGTAGTGGCATCAATGTACGTAGTGATGCGGGTATTGAACATCGTGTTGTACGTAAAGCTTCAAACGGAGATCGTTACAAAGTATTAGCGGTTAAAAATGGTTGGTATAAAGTAGGTAATGGAGAATGGATTTTCTATGACCCAAGTTGGATTAAAATTAACTACAATGTACCAAAGGAAGAAGTACAAAAGCCAAAGGGAGAAGTACAAAAACCAAAAGATGATATTACAGGTGGCTGGTTTGAAGGGCATATTCGTAAATTAAACAGTCTAGGTATTATGCAAGGCGAAGGCAATGGTGTATTTGCTCCATATCGAAATGTAACGAGAGCGGAGTTTGCGAAATTAATCTCGAATGCTCTTAAACTACCAGAGGGAAATAAATCATTTGTAGATATTAATGAGGCACATCCATCACTTCATGACGGTATTAAACGTTGTGCAAGTGCAGGAATTATTAATGGTCGTGGTGAAGGGATTTTTGATCCTAACTCACCAATTACTCGTGAAGAAGTATCTATTATGATTGACAAAGCATTACGATATAAAGGAATTACAGGTGAGTTAGTAGCATTACCATTTACAGATAAGCATTTAATCACATACAAAGAATCGGTTCAACGATTATACAGTCTAAAGGTAGTTAATGGTATTGGAAATAATGAGTTTGATCCTCGAGGCACAGCAACTCGTGGTCAGGCGGCTGCCTTTATTGTGAAGATGTTAGATTCAATGCAAAAATAAAATGAAACTTTAATCAGTGAGGGTCACTCGCATTGCAATCGAGCAGTTTATTCACCGAATTTTGAAATGAGAGTTTTACTGCCCGCAAATAGCAGAAGAAATTGTATGTAGAAGCTGACATTGGTAGAAGTAAAAAATAAGAAGAATTTGAAAGGAGCTATCCAAAATAATAATTTGGAATAGCTCCTATTTAGTAGGAAGAACAATTGTATTTGATAGAGTGTAATGTAGAATGCCCTTCCAAGCCCCTCATAAGCCCCTACCAAGCAATAAATCACTAAGAAAAAACAAAAACAAAAACAACTACAAGAACAAAACAAGCACGAAAAAATGAAACCGGCGTTGTAGTAGTAAAAAAAATTGTAATTCGAATGCCAAAACCATTCCCGCATTCCTATTTTTATAATGAAGGATTAAAATCTTCCTATTTACTAGCAAAGAGTGGAGGGAAACATATGGCAGTATACCGTAATGTGCAGGTGAACTTTTGGCAAGATGAATTCATATTAGATTTAACGCCAGAGGAGCGTTATTTTTACATATATTTGTTAACTGGTACGAAAACAAAGCAATGTGGTATTTACATATTACCGAAGCGTGTGGCAGAGCTTGAAACAGGTTATAGTATGGAGACTGTTGAGAAGTTGCTAAACAGGTTTGTTGAGTATGGAAAGATTTTATATGATACGGAAACGAAAGAGGTATTCATAATAAACTGGTTACACTATAACCCTATTTCAAATACGAATGTGGAGAAGTGCGTATTACGTGAGTTAAAGACTATAAAAAGTAATGAGTTCATACATATATTTTTACGTAAATGCCTTGAAGAAGAATACAAGATTCCATTATTATTGCAGCATTTTGGTATGCCAAAAGAAGAGGATAATAGTAGTTCACAAGTAGTTATTGAAGAGAAAGAAGAAGCGGAAGAGGAAGAGATAGAGGTGGAAACCATAGAAGAGGACGTTCCAAATAGTGAAGTTTATAAGTTTTATGAACAAAATATTAGTAGTTTATCCCCATATATTGTGAAGGAATTGAAGAATTGGATACAAAGACTTTCTGGAGAGAAAGTGTTAGAGGCACTTAAAATTGCGTTTGAAAATAATAAGAAAACGTTAGCTTATGTGAAGGGGATTTTGAGGAATTGGTGTAAGAAAGGACGAGTAGATTTTAGTGAAGGAATGCATAGGAGAGAAGTATTTGGTTCGTATGATCCATAGTTTGGATAAGGATTTTTTCTAGTCTAAAAGGTTCTTTTACTATAGAAGCGAATAGTGTGAGAAAGGGGTGGTTATATGGAAGTCGTTATAAAGAAGAAACGAAAAAGGGGAAAAAGAATTTTTATTTGGGCTAGTAGTATCGTTCTTTTGTTAGTTATTTCCGCTGCGATTTTTTTGAACATATATACGCTGAAATCTATGCCAAAGATAGATGGAACGATAAAGCTAGAGGATTTACAACACGCTGTTACGGTGAAGCGTGATAGTAAAGGTGTCCCGCATATTAAATCGGAAAATGCACATGATTTATATTTTTCACAAGGATATGTACAAGCGCAAGATCGGTTGTTTCAAATGGATTTAAGTAGAAGACAAGCTTCTGGTATATTAAGTGAAGTTGTTGGGGAAGCAGCTGTTGACCGAGATAAATTGTTTCGAACACTCGGTTTACGGCGAGCGGCCGAAGCTTCAGTTAGTCAATATAATGGAGAAGCGAAATATGCCCTGCAGTCATTTGCTGATGGGGTGAACGCTTTTATACGTGAGGCGAAAAAGGAAAAGAAATTACCAGTTGAGTTTACTATATTAGGTTATGAACCTGCTGAGTGGTCAATTGTTGATACTTTAACGATTGGGAAGTATATGGCGTTTGACTTAGGAGGACATTGGCACGGACAGGCATTTCGATATTGGGCGCTGAAAAATCTTCCGAAAGAGCAAGCGAATGAGCTATTTCCTGCATATCCGAAAGATGCTCCTAGATTGCTAGCTGAACTGAAAAATACAAATGTGGACGTAGCACAAAGTTTTTCAAAAACGATAATTCCGCCGGAGTTTAACGGTAGTAATAACTGGGTTGTGAGCGGTGAGAAGAGTGCGTCAGGTAAGCCAATTTTAGCAGATGATCCTCATTTATCTCTTGCGACGCCTTCTATTTGGTATCAAACGAGACTTGAAATGAAAGGTTTAAATGTGAGTGGCGTTATTTTCGCTGGAGTACCAGGTGTTATATTAGGACACAATGACAAAATAGCGTGGGGTGTTACGAATACAGGGCCTGATGTGCAAGATTTATATATTGAGAAGAGAAATCCTAATAATGAAAATGAATTTCTGTATAACGATAAATGGGAGAAAGCTACCGTTGTAGACGAGTCTATTAAAGTAAAAGGCGGGAAGACAATTCCTTATAACGTTACGATTACGAGGCATGGACCAGTAATTTCAGAGTTTGCGGATAAGGGGAAGGAGAAAACGAAAACAGTATTCTCTTTAAAGTGGACAGCTTTAGAACCGTCAGCTGAGTTAAAAGCTGTATTAAATATGAACAAAGCAAAAGACTGGAATGAGTTTGAAACCGCTCTTCAAGATTTTCATACACCAACCCAAAACTTTGTGTTTGCATCAAACGACGGCACAATTGCTTATAAAGCGAATGGAAATATACCAGTGCGTAAAAAAGGTGATGGTAGCTTACCTGTTCCAGGATGGACAGATGAATATGAATGGGAAGGGTATATCCCGTTTGATCAACTTCCAAAAGTAATTAATCCAAAACAAGGGTTTATTTCAACTGCGAATAATAAAATTGTTGATGATGATTATCCGTATCATATTAGCAATACGTGGGCGCAGCCATATAGGCAAATGCGTATTCAAGAATTTTTGCAAGAGAAGGAAAAGTATACGGTGAAAGATTTAGAAGAGTTACAGATGGATCAAAAGAATTTATATGGGAAAGAGTTTACTCCTATATTTTTAAAAGAGTTAAATAAAGCATCTTTAAATGAGGTAGAGAAAGAAGGCGTAGACCAATTAACAAAGTGGAATTTTTACGATAGTAAAGATGAAGCGGCACCATTAATATTCCATTTGTTAATGAAAGAGATTTCAAATACGTTATTTTCAAAAGAAATACCGAAAGATGTAATGGAGTTATTTGAAGGGAAGTCACAAGTTGTTGATGAATTGATTCGAAAAGAAGTAGCGGGAGAAAATAGCGTTTGGTTTACGAAGTACGGAGGTTTCACAAAAGTTGTGCATACATCGTACGAGAATGTAATGAAGAAATTGCAGAAGGAATATGGACCCGATATTGGAGAGTGGAAGTGGGGCGATTACCATCAACTCGCTTTTACACATCCAATTTCGAAATCATCGAGTATGTTAGCATTACTCGCTTTTAATCGTGAGAAACCAGTTCCGATTGGTGGGAGCCAAGTTACCGTGCAAGCAGCGAGTTACGGCGAAAACGGCATTGTAAATCACGGGGCGTCTTGGAGATTCATTATTGATACGAAAGATATGTCAAACGGTTATCATATCGTAGGGCCAGGACAGTCGGGCCATTTTAGAAGCGATTGGTATCATGATCAAATAGATGATTGGGTAAATGGCACGTATCATACGACTACATTGAATACGGAGGGGATAGAGGGGAAGGTGCTAAATTTAGAACCGAAGTGATAGGGTGTTTTTGTTTGTGGAGGGAACTAGTAATACTCTTTTTGATAATGAAAGCTTATCATTTAGAACATAACCCAGTTCTTAAATAATTTTAACAGCCAGCCTACTATCATTTAATTTGATAGTAGGCTGTTTCCATCTTCGAAATACGCTGTAGCAACTTCTTCAGGATTACGATTATTTCCACATGCTGTAAGTGCTGTAACTAATAAAGTCATTACAACTATTAACATGATCATTCCAGTTTTGAGGGGAATTAGTTAACAAAGACTAGGTATTATTTGCAACAGAACTGTTCCTCTATCCCCCTTGTTTCATCATTTTTCTAGGCCAGCCAACTTGACAAATGTTTTTTTATCAAACTACAATGAAAATCATTATCAATAATATAGGGAGGATACTTTGGTCAATAAATGAAAAACAATATATTTATAGGTTAATAACCAGATCTTGTTAAGTTGTATGTACTATTTTTAGTTTAGCGTTTCCCAGAATGTACACCAATTAATCTCGCGAATTACAAGAAAACTATTATTGAAATGAGGCGTGTATTGTGAAGTTAGACGTGAATGAGTTAGCAGAGTATCTTGCCAATACTCCTTTCCGAGTAGAAGGAGTATATCGTTATGCTAAAAATCCAGGTGTGCCTTTTGCTGAGTCTACAGATTCTTTCCCAGGATTTGTATTTCCAATTACAGGGAAGACGCAATTTCAATTTAATGGTACGCCGTATACTCTTTCCCCAGGAAAAGTTATACATGGGGGTGCAAAAATGACATTAGCCCATAAAATGCTTGGTGAAATAAACTGGGAATATATTCTTGTTTTATATCGGATAAGCAATTCAGAACGAGAAGACTCTGGCTTTACTCATCAGCATTTTGAATTATTAACAGGACAATCTCCTCGTCTTGTCGAATTACTTATGCGTCTTTGGGATGTATATAATCAGCGTGGAGGCATTTCGATGTTTCAGACCGAAATGCTGTTTCGCGAAGCGTTGAATGAAGCTTTATTAAGTGTTTTCAATAGAGAAAGCAATTATGAGTCGCATACTTTATTCGAACGAATATCTAGTTACGTTCGTAAATACTATTATAAAGATATTACAATTCATACACTTACAGAACAAAATAATGTTAATCGAAATCGTCTTTCTTACGTGTTTAGAAAGCATGCAGGTATGGGGGCAGCAGAATATTTATTGAACTATCGTATAAAGATGGCTCAAAAAATGTTATGTACAAGTGATGTGCCTGTACAACAAATTGCGCAGGCTGTTGGAATCGCAGACCCTTTTTATTTTAGTAGAGTTTTCAAGAAGCGAGTTGGCATTTCGCCTACTAAATATCGCGAGAAGTTCATCAATAATCCATACTAATGTCAACAGGGGTCCATTCTTATTTGAAAATCACTGTTCTATACTTATGGAGAGTTAAAGGAAACATTGGATTGAAAGTACTTTCATTGAAATCACTCCTTTGTACTATCTGAATGAAAAGTTCTGGCCGGAGCATTTTCTTTTTAAGCGTAATAACGACTTTTTTACTTATATTACTGTAATATAGTGGAATTTGAAAGTGAGGAGGGATTATTATCCATTACCAACCTATTAAACTAAATGACGAGTTATCTAAAATTAACGATTATTGGTATCCACAAGTGATTGGTGAAATGAATGACGATCAAATTCAGCTTTTTAAAGCTAATGGAGATTTTATATGGCATGAGCATCCTAATACAGATAAGCTATTTATTGTGCTTGAAGGGGAGATGTTCATCGATTTTCGTGATGGACAGGTGAAAATTTCTAAAGGCGAGATGTTTATTGTCCCGAGAGGCGTTGAGCATAAACCTTTCACTGAAAAGGAATCCCATATCATGTTGGTAGAGCCTAAAAGGGAAATGGATTGATAATTGTAAAAAGATAAAAAAGGAGCGGAAATCCGTTCCTTTTTTATTTATCTTACTATTTTTAGGAGCTTAGTATGAGTAAGATGTGAATAAAGGATGAATAGCATTTTTATCAATAAAAATTTATTGGATTTTTTGTGGAATATATATGAAACGTTGTATAAAATAATCAAGAAAGCCAAAAATTATAGGGGGAAAGTTGTGAAGAAAAATAAGAGTTTAATAAGTTTTTTAGGAGTGTTTCTTATGTTGTTTTCTTTTTGTTTTCAAGGAAATGTACAGGCAGATGTAAATACTGTTCAATCTGGAAAAATCAAATCAGGAAACGTAACAGTATGGGAAGTTGGAAATGTAGCGAAAGTATTAGCGGATGTGGAGCGCTTAAATTTAAATACAGTAAATGTACCGATTCAAGTAGATATCCCAAATGTGACTTCTACTAACATGGTAATTAATCAAGCGCAAAAGCAACAAGCTATTATTTTAATTCAAGAATTATTAAAGCGTAATATTCAAGTTATAGTGGAACCGTTCCCGTATATTCAGCAGGGGAATGTTGGAGAGACAGAATGGAACCCAAGTAACATTAATGATTTCTTCTGGAATTGGAAGACGGTTATTCTGCAAGATATTTTTAATTCCATTACAAGTAAATACAATGTGTATGGACTAAAGATTGCTTCTAATTTCGTGAATATGGAGTATGCAGAAGGATACTGGAGCGATACAATTGATTTTGTTCGTAATCAGTATAAAGGAAATGTTTTGTATCAAATGAACTGGTGGTTAACAGCAAGCTGGGACCCTTCTTATGAAGCGAAGTTTAAAGAGAAAATCAATCGCCCGTATTTAAAAAAGGTGGATATTGTTAGCATAGACAGTTGGTTTGAAGTTTCAGGAAAAAGAAATCCAACATATGAAGAAGTGAAGCGAAGTTTATTTGCGACAACAGTATATAATCGTGGGCAAAATGTTGTTCAGCAATTGGAACAATTACATAATGCAACAGGAAAGCCAGTTTACTTCGGTGGATTTAACGTTCCAGCACGTGAACTTGGATTACAAAATCCATGGAATCCAGATGTTTCAAATGTGTTTTCGAAGGATGTGCAATTAAATGGATGGCGTGCTTACCGCGATGTATTAGAACCGAAACCATATTTTAAAGGTTTTTCAATTTGGTTTATTGGCTCTAATGATAGTACACATGCGTATCAAATACATAGTAAAGAAGCAGAGGCAGTTATTAACGGGTGGTACAGAAAATAAATTTTATAAAATAGGTAAGTTTTAAAGTTTACTACATATATTTCTAGTGAAAGGCCTTTCACCATCTTATCACCTAGGGGGCAATCATAATGAAATTTTTGTCTTACCTTACAGTAATTTTGGTGATTCTTGGCGGTTTGAATTGGTTATTTGTAGCGTTAGATTACAATGTAGTTGAGAAATGGTTTGGTTCTATGCCGGCGCTTGTGGACACTATTTATTGGCTCATTGGTCTCTCTGCTATTTATCAAATTTTTGATCGGTTCTTTACGAACGATTAGCTATTATTCTTTCATTATTAGAGTGTTAAGTACGATTATGTACTTAACACTTTTTTATATGTCCATAAAAAAGTCTGCACTTGCAAGCGATTCCATCGCGTCTTGCGCCCTAATAATAGAAAACAAATTGACCACATATTATATTTTAGGTTATAATTCAGAAAGTTTAAAAAATAATCCGATGAGAAATAGGGAGGTTATGAGGGTAATGGAGAGAGTCTATAATTTTTCAGCAGGACCATCAATACTCCCTTTGCCAGTTTTAGAGAAAGTGCAAAAGGAGCTATTAAATTATAACGGGACAGGCATGTCTATTATGGAAATGAGTCATCGATCTTCTTATTTTCAAAGTATTATAGAGGAAGCGAGTAACTTACTTCGTGAATTAATGAGCATCCCTGATGAGTATGAAGTTTTATTTTTACAAGGCGGTGCGTCATTACAATTCTCTATGATACCGTTGAACTTAATGAATATGTATAAAAAAGCTGGATACGTACTAACTGGCTCATGGTCTAAAAAGGCATTGCAAGAAGCCGAAAAAGTTGGGGAAGTACAAGTGATTGCTTCTTCCGAGCAAGAGAAGTTTACTACGATTCCTAAACTGGACGGTTTATTAAGTGATGAAAAACTAGATTATGTACATATTACAACGAATAATACAATTGAGGGGACAAAATATGTGGACATTCCACATGTAGAAAAAGTGCCGCTCGTTGCGGATATGTCCTCAAATATTTTATCAGAGCGATATGATGTTTCGAAGTTTGGTCTTATATATGCGGGGGCGCAAAAGAATTTAGGACCTGCGGGCTTAACGATTGCTATTATAAAAAGAGATTTAATTGGGGAAGCAGATCGCTCTTGTCCGACAATGTTAAATTATGAAACTTACAGTAAAAATAACTCCTTATATAATACACCGCCGTCCTTTAGTATTTACGTAACGAAACTTGTACTAGAGTGGTTGAAAGAGCAAGGCGGAGTATCTGCGATTGAAGAACAAAATAGAATGAAATCTTCACTTCTTTATAATTTCTTAGATGAATCAAAATTGTTTACTTCACCAGTTGATCCTACGTATCGATCACTTATGAACATTCCGTTTACAACACCGTCAGAAGAGCTGAACAGTGAGTTTTTACAAAAAGCGAAAGAACGAGGACTTGTTACGTTAAAAGGGCATCGATCAGTCGGTGGTATGCGCGCTAGTATTTACAATGCGATGCCAGTACAAGGCGTACAGCAATTAGTAAATTATATGAAGGAATTTGAGCTTGAGAATAGATAGGGAGATGGGGATATGTTTCGTGTTCAAACGTTAAATCAAATTGCAGAAAAAGGTTTGCAAGTTTTTACTGAAGAACGTTATGAAGTAGGAGATAGAATCAATCATCCAGATGGAATTTTGCTTCGTAGCTACTCTTTACATCAAGAAGAGTTTTCAAAAGACTTAAAGGCGATTGCAAGAGCTGGCGCTGGTGTAAATAATATTCCTGTCGAGCGATGTACAGAAAAAGGAATTGTAGTATTTAACACGCCGGGGGCAAATGCAAACGCTGTAAAGGAACTCATTATTGCCAGTCTTATTATGTCTTCACGTAACATTATTAATGGTGTAAGTTGGACGAAAAACTTAGAGGGTGAAGAAGTACCACAGCTTGTTGAATCAGGAAAAAAACAATTTGTTGGATCAGAAATTGCAGGGAAACGTCTAGGTGTTATCGGACTTGGCGCAATCGGTGCTTTAGTTGCGAACGATGCGTTAGCGTTAGGGATGGATGTTATCGGATATGACCCTTACATTTCAGTTGAAACAGCTTGGCGTCTTTCTACACATGTGCAAAGAGCATTTAGCCTTGATGAAATTTTTGCAACATGTGATTATATTACATTGCATATTCCTCTTACGAATCAAACGAAGGGGATTATTGGGGAACACGCTGTAGAGAAGATGAAAAGAGGGATGCGTCTATTTAATTTCTCTAGAGGAGAACTTGTAGATGAAAAGGTTCTTCAAAAAGCATTAGAAGAAGATATTATTACACATTACGTAACGGACTTCCCGAATGAAAATGTAATAAAGATGAAAAATGTAACAGCGACGCCTCACCTTGGTGCATCTACGTCTGAATCAGAAGAAAATTGTGCAGTAATGGCAGCACGTCAATTACGTGAATATTTAGAGACAGGAAATATACGTAATTCAGTCAACTATCCAAATGTTGAGCTGCCGTATATCGGAAAGAAACGCATTACAATTATGCATCAAAACGTCCCGAATATGGTAGGGCAAATTACAGGATGCTTAGCGGAACATCATATTAATATTGCCGATATGATTAATCGTAGTAAACATTCTTGGGCATACACAATGATTGATATCGATAACGGAATTGATGATATAATAAAAGAGAATATTGTAGAAAATATAAGCAAAATTACAGGTGTTGTAGCCGTTCGAATGATTGTGTAAAGGAGAGAGGAATGTGGCAAAAATACGACCGTTTCGGGCCATTCGTCCAGTAGAGGAAAAAGCGGCACAAGTGGCAGCTTTACCGTATGACGTATTAAATAGTGAAGAGGCAAGGGAAGTTGTAAAAGGGAATCCATATTCTTTCTTGCATGTTGATAAAGCAGAAATTGATTTAGATCCTGAACTGTCACCGTATGATGATTGCGTGTATGAAAAAGCGGGAGACAATTTAAAGCAATTTATACGAGAAGAAGTGTTCATACAAGATGAAGAGCCAGCGCTATATATTTATGAACTGACGATGCAAGGAAGAACGCAGTCAGGCCTTGTCGTTTGTACATCTATTGATGAGTATGAAGATGATACAATTAAAAAACATGAAAGAACACGTCATGAAAAAGAGCTAGATCGTATTCGCCACGTAGATGTGTGTGACGCAAATACAGGTCCGATTTTTTTAACGTACCGTACAAAAGATGAAGTAAAGCATTTAATTAGAAGCTGGAAAGAAGAGCATGCGCCAATTTATACATTTACAGCAGAAGACGGTGTTAAGCATGTTGCGTGGAAGATTGCAGATGAAGATGTAATTACGACTTTAGTAAACGCATTTGAAGATATTCCTAATCTTTATATTGCAGATGGGCATCACCGTTCTGCATCAGCTGCAAAAGTAGGACTTATGCGAAGAGAACAATATCCAAATTACACAGGAGAAGAGGAATTTAATTTCTTCTTATCGGTTCTATTCCCTCATGATGAATTATCGATTTGGGACTATAACCGAGTTGTGAAAGATTTAAATGGCTTATCAGAGGAACAGTTTTTAAATCAAATTACGCAGTACTTTTATGTAGAAGAAGCAACTGTTTCTCCGTATAAACCAAATGAGCCCAAATCATTTGGTATGTATGTAAATGAGAAGTGGTATAAGCTCACAGTGAAAGAGGAAACGTTTGATGCGAATGATCTTGTTAGAGGTTTAGATGTATCTATCCTGCAAGATCATTTATTAAGCCAAGTGCTTGAAATACATGATCCGCGTTCTGATTCACGTATCGATTTTGTCGGAGGAATCCGCGGATTAGAAGAACTAGAACGCCTTGTGAACAGCGGCGAATACAAAGCAGCATTCGCATTATATCCGACATCTATGGAAGATTTATTAGCAATCGCAGATGCCGGAGAAGTCATGCCGCCGAAATCAACGTGGTTTGAACCGAAACTGCGTAGTGGGTTGTTTGTTCATTCTTTAAAATAAATAGACTTCTTTAGTTAGAAAAACCGAAATGATTTTTAGTTTCGGTTTTTCTTATTTTGGCTCAGTAAACGTTTAATGTTGATTTTAATGTTAAGATTGAAATATGTAACAACAGGTCGCTACAAAAAAAATGGAGGAAATACGATGAAAATGCAGCTGCAAAAAAGTTTTTATGTTGAATTGAAAAATGCAATTCGTTGTCATTATAACGAACTTTTAACAAGATGCGGTGTTGACACAATATACGGGTACTCCATATTAACAGACGATTGTGTCAATAGCATTGGACCAGTGGCAAATAAAGAAAGACTAATCAAAGTTAATAAATCGGACCCTTTATACAATTATTATAGATACGGAGCTGTTGAGTGGAGCGAATGGAACGATTTTGGAATGTTTGATGAAGTGAACAAAATTATTAAGAAATATCATAATATCGTCGAAGATGACTTTAACATACGAGTACATACACTGTTGAAAGAAACGTTAAATGTGTTAATGGAACTTGAATCAGAAGGGTTGTTTGGAGATAGAGATGATAATCGATTTATTGTCATTTGTGTAACTGATTCATCGAACGAAATCATGATTGAATCAGCTCGATTGCTTAATACATTAAAGACATACGAAGAATATGCTTCAGAATTTGCATAAGAATGAACATAAGTAAAACTGCGCTCTATAAGAGGCGATTTTCATTTAATAGAAAGTCACCAATTAATAGTAACCATTCGTTGTGACGTAAGCATTGAACAATTAGAACCTGATGAAAAAACGTCCAAAGATAATTACGATGTTTATATGTATGAATCAACTTGGAAAAGAAGTAATGCAGGGGAGCTTTTCAGGCATTATTCTTTGATTGGTAGGAAAAGTAATGAATAAGTGGGCCCCCGATGCCTCCCAGGCTTAGCGTTTCAATTCCCTCCATAACGTATACTCTGTTCTTTTCTTAACTATTAGAAAATAGTTGAATAAGCTCGTCAACAAAAAGGACATTCCTAGTATTACAAGAAATGTCCTTTCCACTAAATTATAGGATATTTTACTAAAATTCAAACTCTAAAATCAGTTTACTAGTTTGACCTGTAAACTGATAATTATAGGATCCTCTCAGGTTTTCTAAGTTACCGGTAGCTTTAATAATTGTTCCTGGGGAATCTAAATTTCCTTTATCAAATATTCCTTGCTCTATAGCTGTAAATGTCCCTTGTTGCCCCTTATAAATCCCTTCAAAGTGTAAAAATCCAGAAATTTTAGCCGTAGCCAAGTGACCATCATTTATATTTGAGTCTAAATAATATAATAAGTATTCAACAAAAGCCTTTCCTTTTAATTCCCCATCAATATCATATTCGACATGAGCAATATTAATAGGGGAATCTTTTTTATTATCATCAATTGGTTTTTCATCCCACTTACTTACTGTAAATGTTACTTCCATACACGTAAATCCCCCTTTATCATTAGATAAGTAATCTCCATATCATTTAAAAAGTACCAATTCACTGTCATATCTCATAGGAGTGTTTTTATTTATTTGAGTCCTGTCATATTGCTATCAAGCTCATCAAAATAAAATACACCCTAAAATGAAAAAAAATTATAAAACTTATGGCTAAACTTATTTAAAGTTTTCCTTTATTCCACACCACTCTCCAAAATAGAGAAAGATCCATTCTCACAATCAATTTCTGCCATTGCACCGTAAGGTAAAATAAACTTCGGTTCAGTATGGCCAAAATTTAAATTATAAAGAATCGGCAAATCTTCTAAGTTATGTTCCTTCATAACCTGCAATATTTCCTGTTTATATTCTTCATAGTATTGTTCATCTTTCGGTTTACCAAAAATGATTCCTTTTGCTTTTTGCAGAATACCTTGTGCTGCATAATTTCGTAACCAATATTTTATATAACTTGGTTCTGGATGATCTTCAGAAGTTTCAAAGAAGAGAATACTATTCTCCCAATGTTTTTTCTCAGGCCAAAGTTCCGTTCCTTTTGCAAATTCCAATACTTCAATACAACCACCAATTAAGCGCCCCTGTACAGTGGTAGAGCCTTGAAGTACCTCATATCCATTGTTTTGCTGCATCGTACGTCTTGTATCCTTATTTATTTCAATCCATTCTAAATGCTCACTTGTCCATTCATGAGCTGGTTGAATCTCGCCAATCGTTTCATTTGAAAAGAGGGTACGATTTACCATTTCAATTGTGTATGGATCCATTTCTACATTTTCGGCAAAATCGGTCAGAATTGCTGGACCGTATAAAGAGGAAAGCCCTGCTTTATGACAAAATAAATTTGTAATAGTAACGTCAGAGTACCCCATAAAAATTTTCGGGTTTTCGCGTATCACATTAAAATCTATATAGGGAAGTAACCGGATGCTATCTTCACCGCCAATATTCGCGATAATTGCTTTCACGCGTGTATCTTTAAATGCTGTCATTATATCTTCCGCACGAGCCTCTGGATTGTTATAAAGGTATTCGCTACCTTTTAAGCTATTTGGCATTGGGATAACCGTAAGACTAAAAACTTCTTCTAATCTTTTTACTCCTTGCTCATATCGCCATCTTATTTCAGCATCACCTGCTCCTCCCCACGAAGGACTTACTGTTGCTACGATATCTCCTGGCTGTAATCTCTTTGGTTTTATTAACATATGAATCCCGCTCCTACATAATGTAATGAACTACGGCTATACAAACCGTAGAGTTGAAGAACATTGTACATGACATTAGTTTCTCCGCCTTCAATAAGTTCACCTGCTGTAATTTGAGAATTTAGTATTAGTGCTGAATATAGGAATAATCTACAAATATTTTTTGCTAAAATTTATATTTGAAAATCACAGTATGCATCATTGCATGAGGAAAACGGTTGTTATTTTTATAACCTGTAACTATAATGATTACAGGTTGGTCGATACCAATCAAAAAAATAAAATCATCATGAATGGAGATGTTACATATGGGTATGAAAAAAATAATTTTAGCAGGTGCTTTAGGGATCGCAGCATTATCAGGAACAAATGTACCAGGATTAGAACTAACAAAAGCGAGTGCAGCTTCTATTGAATCGAATTTCTCGACGTTAGAAGGACGAGTAGTAGAAGTAGATAACGGTGTGATTGTTGTAAAATCTAAGCAATATGAGGAACCTGTTAGTGTGTATATTGATTCACTTTCAAACGTGAAAGTAGGAGATGAAGTAAAAGCTACTGGATCTATGATGCGTAATTTTACAGAATATATGGTTGCAACTGCAGTTGAAAATACAACAAACAAGTTAGGTATGCACATGAAAGAAGATGGCTCACCTAATTATGTAATTGGAGAAGTATCAAAAGTAGGAACGATGGAAGATGAGGGAGACGGTGCTACTAAATATGTTGTAGTTGAGTATCCATCGTTAAATGGGAAGAAAGATATTATTGATGTTTTCTTAACAAAGGGACAAGTATTTAATGTGGGTGAGAAAGTGAAAATTGATATGAAGTATGTAGGGTGGGGCGGAAGTTCTATTAACTGGAACACAGTTGACCATATTGAAAAAGTTCATGAAGCAAAGACGAACGTTGAAAATAATGATGATGTATGGATTTGGTCTTAATAAGGCGAGTATAAGTCGTTATTTGCAATTTCCTCCAAACAATACATGTAAAAACTAAATGTATCATGCAGTACCCATCTAATTATCATTGTGTATGACAATTAGATGGGTACTTTTTTATTTGAAATTTGTGCAAGTCAATGTTCAGCATTTCTTTTTAAGAGTAAATTACGGGTGAAATCAAAACTTTATTTGCAGTACATAATAAATAATGTTGATTTTTTATCTTATATTAAAATAAAAACAAACCACTGTTCGATTTGAATATTCCACGATATAATAGTGAGAGTTTATGGCAGAATAAATATTTACATAAGAAGTGAGGTACTGTATGAAAAAAAGAACGACAGACATTATTTTTATTATTATCGGTGCATTTCTTTTTGCGTTAGGTGTCAATTTATTTGTTATTCCGAACGAGTTTGGTGAGGGCGGGGTAACAGGTATCACGATTATTACGTACTATTTATTTGAGTGGTCACCAGGTTTAGTTAACTTAATTTTAAATGCGATTTTGTTAATAGTCGGTTATAAATTTTTAAATAAGATTACAACGATTTATACGATTATCGCTGTAGTGACTAACTCGCTATTTCTTCATTTAACAGAAGGCTGGACGATTGCTTCTGATGAAATGCTCGTAAATGCCATTTTCGGTGGAATATTTATCGGGTGTGGTATTGGTCTTATCATTCGCGTTGGTGGAACAACTGCAGGTACTACGATTTTAGCAAGAATGACGCATAAGTATTTAGGCTGGAGTATTAGCTATGGTCTACTGTTCTTCGATTTAATCGTTGCGTTTTCATCTTATTTCATCATTGGTGCAGAAAAACTGATGCTGACAATTATTATGCTATATGTAGGAACGAAAGTAATGGAATTTGTAATTGAAGGTTTAAATCCGAAAAAGGCCATTACAATTATTTCTGATAAACCAGATGAAATTGCCGGGAAGGTGACTACTTTAATGGGCAGAGGGGTTACTGTATATTCAGGGCATGGCTATTACACGAAAACTCCGAAGGAAATTCTTTATGTTGTTATTAATAAGCAAGAAGTAGTGAAGCTAAAGCGGATTGTTCAAACTACAGATCCGGCTGCCTTCATCGCTATACACGATGTTCGTGATGTGTTCGGAGAAGGATTTGTTGATATTTCGAAGGCTTAAAAATTGTTTTTGATTAAAATAATCTTAATACTAAAACGTGAGAATCTATTTTGAATAATCTTTTTTCAAAATAGATTCTTTTTTAATTAAACGCCAGTCACTTTCAGTTCAATCTTTTACGTTCTAAAGAAAACCGCCGATAAAGCGCTTCAGTCTGTTCTTTAATTTTGAAATGTGAGAGTTGAATAACAATGGGTTATATGCGATTTTTTAATCTACTCCCCATGAGTTCCGCCATTTGTTTTGCATCTGGATTTTCTTCATCGTACAATTTCTCAATAATGTTAATATAATCCGTCTCATTTCGATTTTGACTTAATTTATATGCAGCCTGGATGTCTCCTACTTTAATTTTAAACCCAACTATGCCTTTCAGTTCATTTTCTAACAGAATAGGGGAAAGTTTATCCCATAATACTGGATTTTCACGTTGCTCTTCATATTTTTTCAGCATTGTTGTTAATTCATCTATTAATTCCTCTTTATCTAAAATACTTGCTTTACCATATATATGAACCGCTTGATAATTCCATGTTGGAACTTCTGCATGTTCATACCAAGAAGAAGAGATGTAAGAGTGTGGTCCTTGAAATATTACAAGAACATCTTCACAAGTTTCAAATGTTCTCCACTGAGGATTCCCATAAGCCATATGTCCAGTAATAAAATAGTCATCACCTTTTTTAGTTAATCCAAAAGGCAAATGAGTTGCGATTGGTTTTTCTTTTTTTGTTGTGACGATTGTTCCAAAAGAGTTTTTTTGAACAAAATCCCAAATTTCATCAACATTTGTGACTTTAAAATACTTTGGAATATACATAATAGCCCACCTTTCAAAAAAAGTTATATGAGTGTTTTAATCATTATAAGGTCAACTTGTTCGTCATCGCCCATGTAAAAGGAATGAGAGCCAGCTTGTACAAAACCTAACTTCTTATAAAAAGCAATAGCATTTTCATTTTTCTCCCATACCCCTAGCCAAATATTCTTTTTATTATGTTCTATTGCAATTTCAATAGCATTATTTAGTAGATATTTACCAAGACCATGTTTTTGAAAGGAGCTCTTTATATAAATTCTCTCTACTTCAAGTGATTCATTGCCCATTTCTTCAGACTGAGCATCATCAATATTGACCTTTAAATATCCAGCAATTTCATCGTTAAAGTAGACAAAAAAGAATTGAGAAGAGACATTGGATAATTCTTTTTCTAATTGTTTTAAGTTAAATGCCTTTTCCAAATAGTGATTCATATTTTCGGGTGAATTCTGATGTTTAAAAGTCTCATTAAATGTTTCATAACTAATTTCTTGAAGTCTGTGTATATCTTTAAGGGTGCACTTTTCTGTATGTGTAGTCATTTGAATAGTTCGCTCCTTTATATAATCAATAATTTCTCTTATTTCCCTTTTTTACAAATTCCCAATCTTTTTCTATATTTTTTCTTACTCTTTGAAGGAGGTTAGAAATAGTTTCCGCTTCTGTTTCCGAAAATCCCTCTAATGCAACAGTATTTGAATAATCGTTTTCTCTTTTAATAAAAGGATAGACGTTTTTCCCTTTTTCTGTTGGGAAAAGTTTTTTGATTTTCTTGTTAGATTCATCTTCTTTCTTTTCGATAAATCCATTGATTTCAAGCTTTTTGATAGCACGGGCTGCGGTTGTACGATCTACTTTTATCATCTCAGATAGCTTTTCTTGAATGATTCCTGGGTTTTCACATATTCGCACAAGGTACAAATACTGACCTTTTGTAAGCTCATATTCTTTAAATTCTATATTACTAATAGAATCTAATGCCCTTGCAATCATGCCAATTTCACGAAGAATTTCTTTCATAATGAACTCCTTATCTTTTATTTTTATTGCAAATGCAACAATTTGAAGTTACATTTAATATAAAATATTTTTATTGTAAATGCAACAAAAATAACGATGAAGAGGTTGATTAAAATGAAGTATGTTTTTTATGTATTAGGAATTTTAATATTAACCCTTGGTATTTCTTTCACAATACAATCAGATTTTGGTACTTCACCTTTTGATGCACTTTTAGTAGGACTTTCTTTAAATGTGGGGCTTACTGTGGGAAGCTGGGAAATAATAATAGCTTTATTATTAATATGTTGTAATTCGATATTAAAAAGAAAAAGACCAGAGGTACTAGGGTTGTTAACGGCATTCATAACGGGTATTGGTATTGATGTGTGGCTATTTTTATTACGCAATTTAATTACACCTGAAATATGGTACAGTAAAATGATTTATTTTGGAATCGGATTAGTTATTACAGGATTAGGAACTGCAATATATTTACAAACAAATTTTGCTCCCATTCCAATTGACCGATTAACTTTAATCATACAAGAATTAACGAGAACGAATATCTTTATATCACGAACATGTATTTACCTTATATTCTTAATTATGGCAACGATTTTACATGGACCAATTGGTGTTGGAACTATATTAACCGTTTGTTTAGGTGGGCTATTACTGAATTCCTTTATGCCACTTACTAAAAAAGTATTAGATCACTTATTCGTACACCAGAGTACATTACCAAGTTATAAGAAAAATAAAGCAGCTGACCACAATGATAACAAGAGTATCTTCTAAGGAATCCTTTTCTTTTTCTTGCAAAAAATCTAATTGTTTTTTAATGTAGTGATGTAGAAGGATGAACGAGAGAGGGTTTAATGAAGATGATACATATTTTATTAGCTGATGACGATAAACATATTAGAGAGTTATTGCATTACCATTTAGAAAAAGAGGGGTTTAAAGTTTTTGAAGCTGAAGATGGAAAGGTAGCGCAAGAAGTATTAGAGAAGGAAAATATTCATCTTGCGATTGTAGACATTATGATGCCGTTTGTTGATGGTTATACGTTATGTGAAGAAATACGGAAGTATCATGATATTCCTGTTATTTTATTAACGGCGAAAGACCAGTTAGTGGATAAAGAAAAAGGATTCATTTCTGGCACAGACGATTATATCGTAAAACCATTTGAACCAGCTGAAGTGATTTTCCGTATGAAAGCATTGCTGCGCCGTTATCAAATGCTGAGTGCAGACATTATTACACTCCACGGAACGACAATTGATCGTAAAGGTGTTGAGGTGAAGTGTAACGGACAGACGATTCTACTTCCGTTAAAGGAATTTGAATTATTATCACAATTAGCTAGTTATCCTGGGAGAACATTTTCAAGAGAAGAGCTAATTGAATTAGTATGGGGAATGGATTTTGAAGGAGATGAACGAACAGTTGATGTTCATGTGAAAAGGCTCCGAGATCGTTTCTCAAAACGAACGGATGATTTTCAAATTACAACGGTGCGCGGCCTCGGGTATAAGTTGGAGTTGAAATAAGATGAAATCACTATATTCTAGATTTGTATTTATGACGGTCGGCATTATGCTACTTAGTAGTATTATCGGCTTTTTATTAACGAACGTATATTATCAAGTGAAGTTAAAACCGTATAATAGTGAAAAGATTTTAAAGTATGCGGAAGAAGTTAAATCGTTATATGAAAAGCAAAGTGAAGAAAATCAAGAGACGTATTTGCATTCTATTGCAAAGTTAGGGTATGAAATTTATATTGTCGATGATCAAAAGAATGGAAAGCGTATCGGTAATGCGTTTCGTAAGACGTCTATTAGCGATGCTACTGTTCATAAAGTATTGCAAGGAGAAACGTTTAATGGTGTTTCTACGTATCCAACGCGTCTTTTTATTACAGGATTTTTCGATAATGAATTAATAAATAGTGTTGGTGTACCGGTAAAGCACGGTGATAAACAGTACGCGTTATTTATTCGCCCCGACATTCAGAACCAATTTGGCGAAATGCGAATTTTCTTAGCGGTATTACTTGGGTTTATCGTACTATTAAGCATTATCTTTATAGCGATTGCAGCAGGTTATATCGTTCGCCCAATCCGTAAATTTACGAAGGCTACGCAAAAAATTGCAAGTGGGGAATATAAAATTGAATTAGACGTAAAACGAAAAGATGAAATAGGAACGTTATCTACAAGCTTCCAAAAGATGACGAAAAGTATTAAAGAACTAGATGAAATGAGACAAGAATTCGTTTCGAACGTTTCACATGAATTTCAATCACCACTTTCTTCCATACAAGGTTTTTCAAAAACGTTGCAAACAGAAAAGATGAGTGAGGAAGAAAGAAATCATTACTTACAAATTATTGAAGGTGAAAGTAAGCGAATGTCTAGTTTATGTAAACAGTTGCTTACGCTCGCTTCATTAGATAAGGAGGAAAAGGTTTTACAAATAAAAGACTTTTCCTTACAAAAACAAATTAAAGACGTCATTTTTATGCTTGAATGGAAATGGCGGGAAAAAGATATCGCCGTTGAATTTGATGTGCCGGACATTACAATTCAAGGTGATGAAAACTTACTTCATCAAGTATGGAGTAACATTTTCACGAATAGCATTAAGTTTTCAAACGATGGTGGAACGATTGAGTTTTTCGTGGAAGAGTTAGAGTCTAGCGTTATAATTTCTATATCAGACAACGGAATCGGTATGGAAAAAGAAGAAATGGATCGTATTTTTGATCGTTTTTATAAGGTGGATACAGCGAGAGCAAGAAACGTAGAAGGTAGCGGTTTAGGGTTATCAATCGTGCAGAAGATTGTTGAACTGCATAAAGGGACCGTTTCGGTATATAGCACGAAAGGGGAAGGGACGACTGTTCGGGTTGAACTTCCTAAATAGATGAAAGAGGCTGTATGGGAACAGCCTCTTCTTTTTTTGTCGCTAGTATACGTGTAAAATGAAAAAATATGAGTCATTTTAATTGCATAATCGGATGAGTTTATGGAGTGGGATTAGGAGGAAGTTTATTTAAAAATGTAGAATCTCTACAGAGTTAGAGGAAGTGTATTAAAACTTGAACTGTGTAGGGAGGAAATTACTTTGAAACGAATTGACTTGTTATTAAATAAACTAGATTCAACATTCGATAAAGAGAGTTGGTATGCACCGTTTAAACATGCTATAGAAGGACTTACAGCTGAACAGGCTATGTGGAAACCAGCTGGAGAGACAACGAATACCATTTGGGAGAATGTTAATCATCTCACTTATTACAAAGAAAGACTTGCTGCAAACTTGGAAGGACGTGAATGGACACATAATCTTGACGGTAATGACACCTTTTATCTGACTAAGCAATCTAATAATGATACGGAATGGAAGGAAGTCGTTGAACGCTCTGAAAATGCTCAGCGTAATTTAAGACAGGTATTAAGTGCAATTTCTGAAAGAGAGCTTGAACAAAATTCACTTGAAGGTAAATTACTGGACATCATGCTTCATGATGCTTATCATACAGGCCAAATTATTCAATTAAGGAAAATGCAGGGGGCATGGCCATCAAAGCGTTAACTGCCGTTTTGGTGCTTTTGTTGAATAAAATTTAGATATTCAAACGACTTTATTATTATATTTTTAACCCCGTCCCAAATTTAGAACGGGGTTATGTTTGCTGGCTATAAAGCAGCACCTTTCCCGCGCTCCTCCTTAAACTGCACCCCAAAAGTATCCGCTGTAATCTCATCAGCTTTCGGCAATGCTCGTAATTTCGGATGAAGTAGCCATACGAGAGAAATAAATAAAATCCCGATGCTAGCGAGCGCGAAAATGAGTTGGCTACTAAATACATTTGCAGTGTATCCGCCAATTAAAGAACCGATCGGCATAGCAATTGTACTCATACTTCGCATGACTGAATTGATGCGGCCAATATATTGATTTGGAATTACAATTTGGCTAATTGTCGCAAATAATATGTTGGTTGCACCAATTGGAATCCAAGCTAGGCCGAATAAGAGAATAGATAGCCATTGAAACGGTACGATTGTAGAGAGAAACCAAAAGGTAGCGCCAGTCGCAAAGCCAATAATAGAGACACGGCCAACATTACGTTTACCAACCCATGAACTGAATAATGCACCGATGAGACTACCTGCTGATATAGCAGCTAAGAAGAAGCCATATGATTTCACGCCCCCTAAAGAATCAGCGAAAGAAGGGAGTATGGCCATCGTCATACCAATTGAAAAATTAGCGACAACGGAACCGATTAAGAATACGCCCATTAAGGAACGGAAGACGATTGAAAAACCTTCTTTTAAATCAGAGAAATATTGTTTAGTTGAAAGTGTTGTACCTGTTTCGGTTTGCTTTGGTATTTTCAATGAAAAGAACAAAAGGGCAGTAATCGCGAATGTGAAAGAGTCAATTACATATAAAGTGATCGCGCCAAATAGTGCTACTAATATTCCAGAAAGCGTCGTACAAATTAAATCAATGCCTTGATACGCAAATGAGAAGAGAGAGTTTCCTTTTAATAATTGTGTTTTATGCAGTAGAAGTGGTAAAGCTTTTGACTGTGCAGGATAGGCGAATTGTTCGATAAAGGCTACGATGGGCATGATGATGAGTAGTAGTTGGACTGTTAATAGGTCGAAGTAGTGTGTAATAGGAATGATTAATATAAGAATGCATTGCAAAACTTGTGTGATGACGAGGGTGTTTTTAATTGGCCATCTATCAACGAATGGGCCGGTAAGAAATTGTAATGCAGAAGGTAGTAACGTAAGGAAACCAGCCAATCCAGAATAAAAAGGATTACCACTTAGCTTATATACGAGCCACATTGCTGCTACGTAGTACAAGCTATCTCCTATGTTTGTAAAAATTCTCCCTAAAAATAATAAGAGGAAATTCCGGTTTTTCAATATGTCCATTTAATCTACTCCTTTATAAGAAATTTATTCGGTAAAATAAATTTGACCGTTTATGTAAAAAAAATCGTATTACGATTTTTCTTCTTCTTTAACAAATTGCTGCATTGTTCTCTCTGCGATTTGAAGTGCAGTAGTAGAAATGTAATAAGATTTACTATTTGGATCTTTATCCGCGTCTTTTGCGATTTCATTTAATTCAGCCATCAATTGATGAAATTTTTTCACCCACACTTGAAATTGTTCTGGCGTAGCATCAAACTCCCAGCAAGATGAAACGTAATTCCACTCAGCCGGGTCTTCACTTTCTTTTCTTAATGTAAAAGCTTCTTCGGGTGCAGCAAGAATATGACTTTTCGTTCTTTCCGTCATTTGTAAAAAGATTTGGCGACCTGATTCACTTACTATTTCTAAATGAGGTAATAGTTCGGCAGCAGGGGTAAAGCCTCTAGCGACAGATTGATAAAATTTTTGAACGATGCCATTTTTTTCTTCTGTATATACGATTTCTATAAAGCCATTTTTCTCTAATTCTTTTAAATGATAATGAATTTTCGCCCTTGGAATGCCGAATTTTTCAGATAGTAGTTGTCCTGTATAAGGACGTTCACATAGACGCATCATCATTTCGACACGTAGTGGATCGCTCATTGCTTTTAGTTGGCTATAGGTAGTTAGTGTGAACATGGGCTTCAAAATGATCAACTCCTTGAATAAAATTACTCGGTCAATATTATTTGACTGAATTGTATCAAGGATTCTATTTATTTTCAATACTTTCTGAAAATTTAATCTTTCCTCTGTAATCTTCTGTTCATATTCCGTTCATATTTCTTTTTTATGATAAGTGCATAGAAAGAAAGAGGAAGGAGCGAGCGAAATGTTTTTAGCTCTGCGTGAATTAAAACAATCAAAATTAAGATACGGATTAATCGGATTGATTATGGTGTTATTATCATTTTTAGTCCTTGTGATTTCAGGATTAGCAAATGGATTATCATATGATAATGCTTCATCGATTCAAAATATGGAGGCAAATAAGTTCGTTTTAGCAGATGATGCGGAAAATAAATTACTTCGTTCACAAATTAAGAAAGACGATGTAGATAACGTAGTAAATCAAGTAGGTGACAAAGAGGCAGTTCCGTTTCGTGTGAAAGTTTCAACATATGAAAAGAAGGATAGTTCGAAAAAGGTTGATATCGCTATTTTCTCAAGCGAACGAGATTCATTTTTAGAACCGAACATTGTAAAAGGTGAGAAATTAGGTACAGCAAACAACGAGATGGTTGCTGATGAATCGATTAAAGAGAAGGGAATCGATATTGGAGATACAATTATCGATCCTGTTTCAAAGAAAGAATTTACAATCGTCGGATTTACGAAAGATCAAATGTTTAGCCATACACCAGTCGTTTATGTAAATGAAGACGTATGGGGATCTATTTCACAACCAAACCAAAAAGATTATAGTGCAATTGCACTTAACACAGATAAAGAAATTAAAAATGCTCACGTTATTGATAAAAAAGAAGTACTGCAAAGTATTCCAGGATTTAAAGAAGAGCAAGGAACATTAACGATGATCATTGCGTTCTTACTTGTGATCGCTGCGTTATTAATTGGTGTATTCTTCTATGTTATTACACTACAAAAAACACAGCAATTAGGTGTATTAAAAGCAATTGGTACAAAGAACTCATATTTAGCAAATAGCTTAGTCGTACAGGCGTTATTCTTATCAGTCGTTGCGATGGTAATTAGTATCGTTCTTGTACAAGGGTTAGAACAAATTTTACCAGCGGGTATGCCGTTCTTATTAACAACACCGATGATTGCACAATACGCAGCAATCTTTATCGTAATTAGTATTTTAGGAACACTTATTTCGTTATACCAAGTATTAAAAGTTGATGCATTAGAAGCAATTGGAGGCGGGATGTAATGACTTCATTATTGAAATTAGACAAAGTAAGTAAAGTGTACGGAGAAGGGAATACGGAAGTAACAGCCCTTCATCCGATGTCGCTTGATGTGAAAGCTGGAGAGTTTATCGGAATCGTCGGTCCTTCTGGATCAGGGAAAAGTACATTATTATCAATCGCGGGTGCACTATTATCACCGTCAAAAGGGGATATTTACATTCGTGAGCAAAATATTACGAAGCTATCAGAAAAGGAAATGACAGACATTCGTTTGAAAAAAATCGGCTTCATTTTCCAGTTCGCAAATCTTGTTCCATATTTAAATGTGAAAGAACAATTACTTTACATTGCTAAGTTAAAAAAAGAAAGTAAACAAGAATCAGAAAAGCGTGCGGATCATTTATTAGCGGCATTTGGATTAGGAGAAAGAAAAAATCATTATCCAAATCAACTATCTGGTGGGGAAAAACAAAGGGTAGCAATTGCTCGTGCGTTCATGAACAACCCAGATTTAATATTAGCGGATGAGCCAACGGCAAGCTTAGACTCAAAACGCGCACGTGAAGTTGTTGAAATGATGAAACGTGAAGTGAAAGAGAGCCAAAAAGCAGCAATTATGATTACACATGATGAAAGAATGCTTGATGTATGTGATCGTATATTGACGCTTCGAGATGGACAGTTAATATAAAGAAAAAGGCCAACCGTATATGCGGTTGGCCTTTGTATCATTGTTTTTAATAAGTATAATGGCTTTATTTTGAGAATAACGTTTTAATTTTATTGCGTGTTATTAATAAAATCCCGCCTAATACAGATAGCATTCCTAGAGCCATATTGTTTGATTGCTCGCTACCAGCGTTAGGAAGTTCTTTAGCGTTATTGTTTTTAGTACCATTATCTGCTTGCGTTTGTTTAGACTGTGATACTTCATTAATCTTGTTATCAACATTTTGCTTCGTTGTATGTAACTCAGCTAATTTGTCGTCAATTTTTTTCTCAGTATGCTTAAAGTCGTTGATTTTAATATCTAAGTCTTGTTTTTTCTTTGTTAAATCGTCTGAAACAGTTTGTTTCGATTGTTTAATTTCGTTTATTTTATTTAGTAAATCTTCTCTAGCCTTTTGTAATTCAGCTAGTTTGTTTTTTACATCTTGTTTAGCTAGTTCTAAGTTAGCGGAAAGACTGTCTAAATTGCCTTTAATTTTCTTAAGTTCCTCTAACGTGTTACCAGTATTCGGCTTGTTTTCTTTTAGTTCAGCGAGTTTGTCTTCAGCAGTTTGTTTCGCTTTCTTTAACTCAGCTAATTTTTCATCTACTTGTTTTTTAACTTCCTTAAGTTCATTAACCTTTTGATCAATGTTCTCTTTATGTTGCTTCATTTCATTCACTTTTTCATCGACAGTTTGTTTATGTTCTTTAATCTCATTCACTTTGTTATCGATATTTTGTTTATGCTCTTTTACTTCAGCAACTTTATCTTCTACTTGTTTTTTATGCTCTTTAATTTCAGCGATTTTATCTTCGGCGATTTGTTTGTCTTGCTGAAGTTTTGCATCTAACTCTTGTTTATGTTGTTTAATCTCGTTAATTTTTTCATCAGCAACTTGTTTACGTTCATGGAGTTCATTCACCTTAGTATCAACATTTTCCTTAACTTTGTTAAGTTCATTTAATGTTTGATCCACGTTTTCTTTGTGTTGCTGTAATTTCGCATCTAACTCTTGTTTATGTTGCTTAATTTCAGCTAATCGATCTCCCGTACTTTGCTGAGGAGTAGCATCATTTACTTCCGCATGAGTAGAGTTCGCGCCAGCAATCATTGCTAAAGCTAGTGTAGACGCAGCAATTGTTTGTTTTGTTTTCATATTTTTGTACCTCTTTTCTTTCATATGCATGAGCTGTTTTGTGTAAAATTGAGCATATAGAAGTAGATTCTTCCATCATTATATACCATCTGCGCCGCCTAGAGGAAGTATTTGCATAATAATCTATGATTATGTAATTTTTATAATCTCTTATTTGGGGTAGGGGATAAACCTTTAGCTAGATGAACAATTTCTTCTATAGTAAAGCTTACATCTTTATTATTGCGAATAACAAACAAATAATCAGCCTCGTTTTCTACAGGATCTACCACATCATCGTGAAGTGATTCAGTTTGTTGTCGATCAAGTACTTCTTTGAAACTAGAATATCCACCTCTAAAAATATTCGTACTTCGCGTGCTTTGAGCCACTCTTTCGTAAAGTACATCATCTGGAATGTCAAAATGAACTAATATGCGTACATATTCATTCTATGGAAATAATTCGTTTAGTAAATAGAATCTTCCGTTTTTACTGCGATTGGAATTACAAATAATAAGGTGTAAATTTGAATGTTCTTTCGCATAATCAACAATGAATTTTGAAAGACCGTGCTTAAATGTATTAGCACCTTCAGCCGGCTGTAATTTTTCATAATGCGTGTTAATAAATTCAGCTAGATTATCTTGATCCATAACGAAAGAGTGGGGTAACTCTTTTTCTAATGCTCTTGCAAATGTAGTTTTTCCACTGTGTGTTTTTCCAACTGTAATGATGACTAATCTTTTCATGACGCCCTCCATTTGTATTGTTATGAACTGGAATATTCGGTGTAGATCGAAATCTTCCTGCTAGAGATTACACAAATTGTTGGAGCGTTAGTAGGCTGAAAACTTGACAAAAAAACTTATTTACGCTATAATTTACCAATGTAAAAATAAGGTGTATAATAGGGTTCTCCTGGCCAGGGGAACCCTATTTTTGTTGTGAAAATGAAGGAGAGTGTATGTGCGTGAAACAAGGTGAAGCAAGTGTAACGTCGTTAGTATCAGCTTTCAGCAGGGCATATCATAGTGAATTTGATAATCCGAAAATCTTTGATGATTATGTAGCTAAAGAGTTCATTTCGCCAAAAGAACGAATTAATCTTGAAACGAATATGGTTCAAGGAATACATTTCTTCAATACAGACATTGCAGAGCAGTTTCAAGACAATCCAAAAGAAATATTAAAATGGATTACGCAAGTTCAGTTATCACCAACACCTTTAGCACGTGCGGCATATTGTGAAAGAGTATTACTACATGAAATTACATTAGGAGCGAAACAATACGTCATACTCGGTGCAGGCTTAGATACGTTCAGTTTTAGACACCGAGAATTAGAAAATAAAATAGAAATATTTGAAGTGGATCATCCTTCTACGCAGGCGTTTAAGAAGGAAAGAATAAAAGAAGTAGAACTTGAAGTTCCAAATAACCTTCATTTTGTTTCAATGGATTTTACGAAAGGATTTTCCTATGAACAGTTACGCAATGAAGGATTTGAACATAAAAAGACTTTCTTTAGCCTTTTAGGTGTTACGTACTATTTAACGAAAGAGGAACTTGCTAGTTTAATAGAGTGCTTGTTTAAGATAGTTCCAGTAGGGAGTTCTATCGTTTTCGATTATCCCGATGAAAACTTATTTACGAAAAAAGGACTGTCCAATCGAGTTGAAAATATGGTGAAAATGGCTGCGGTAGGCGGAGAACCGATGAAATCATGTTTTTCTTATGCCGAAATGGAAGCACTCTTAGAGAAGGCGGGCTTACTTATTTATGAGCATTTATCGCCAGAGGATATTGATGTATTATATTTTGAAGGACGAAACGATTATTTAGAAGCTTTTGAGACAGTACATTATGTACATGCGGTAAAAAGGTAGGAAATTAGTAGGCATGGGGAGGAATCTCTGTGTCTTTTTTTATAAAAAAGGAAATGAGCTGTAGTGGTGGAAAATATAATTATAAATATATAATATATATAAATTAATGTTTTGTAGAAACTAAAGGAAAGGGGTAATAGAAGATGTTGAAATTACAAGGGAAATACAATGAAGCAAAAGTGTTTACTACGAATGTAGAAAAAACTGCAGCAGGTCAAATTATTGATCTTTGTAACCAACAATTCGTAAAGGATAGCAAGATCCGTATTATGCCAGATACACATGCGGGCGCAGGTTGTACGATTGGGACAACAATGACAATTCAAGATAAGATTGTTCCTAATTTAGTCGGGGTTAACTAAGCGGCTCAGACTTTAAACTACTCACTCAATTGACTGGAAACCCTAACGATAAAAGGCGAGGGCAATCAGCAGCCAGTGGTTATGGTGACATAATCGAATGGTTCAGAGACTTGTACGATGTTAGCAGACTAAGGTACAGAATTATTCCTCATCCATTTTGAATTGAAGAGGAATAATTAATACGGTGAGCCTACAGTAGAGACTGCATATCTCGATGACTGTAGAGAAGGTATAGTCCACTCTTTCAGGAAACTGAGAGGTAAGTACGATATTGGTTGTGGCATGGAAGTTGTTATGATTAATAAGAAAAAAGAGGAAATCAACTTCGATCACTTAGACGAAACGATACGCAAATTTGTCCCAAGTGGTTTTCGTATTCGAGATAAGGAACATAGATTTTCAGAAATGATTGATTTTGATAGTGTAAGAGCCCCGTTTACATTGCAACGTGCTCAAAAAAGTATTGGTACGCTTGGAGGGGGCAATCATTTTGTCGAACTGAATGAGGATGATAAAGGAAATGTATACATTGTCATTCATAGTGGTTCGCGTAATTTAGGGAAACAGGTAGCAGAGTATTATCAAAACTTTGCTTACGAGCAACTTATAAACGTTAAATCTATTAAAGAAGAAATTATTGAACGTTTAACGAAAGAAGGTAGACAACAAGAAATACATGAAGCTTTACGTGGAATTAAGAAACCGGTGATTCGCAAAGAATTAGCTTATTTAGAAGGACAAGGATTTAAAGATTACATGAATGATATGAAAATTGCTCAAAAATATGCGGAGTTAAATCGTAAAGCAATGATTGATGAAATCGTCACTAAAATGGATTGGAAAGTAACAGATCAATTCACTACAATCCATAACTACATCGATATGGACAATATGATTCTAAGAAAAGGTGCTATTTCAGCTCAGAAAGATGAACGAGTAATCATTCCAATTAATATGAGAGACGGTTCTATCATTGCATTTGGTAAAGGAAATCCAGATTGGAACTTTTCTGGCCCTCATGGAGCAGGACGTATTATGAGCCGTAAGAAGGCGAAAGAAGTACTTAACTTAGAGGATTTTCAAAATACAATGACAGAGGTTTGGACTACATCTGTTGCAGAAAGTACTTTAGATGAAGCGCCAATGGTATATAAGCCAATGGAAGAAATTATTGAGAATACAAAAGAAACAATTGATATTAAACATATTATTAAGCCACTTTACAATTTTAAGGCGAATTAAAAGAGGAGTAACGTTTATTAAAGAAAGAGAACTTGAAAAGATAGCATATTTTGTGGCGGTTATATAACAGAGATTAAAAAGACAACATATTAAACTAAGAGATTCATTATATTCATTTACATTTATGTAATGTAAAAGGCTAGAAAGCTAGATTGGCGTGAATCGCGAATTGTGGAGTGCAAAAAACAACAAAATCTCTTAAAAAACACTTAATTTTTTACTCCATCTATCTTTACAATCCCTCTTTATAATGTGAATTGGACAAGCACCTAAGAGAAAGCAGAACATGTCAGTTTGTACATTCTATTATTAGGGGGAGAATTTGTATGAAAAAGACAGTTGCTTCGTTAGCAGTTATGGCGGCATTATTACCGACGTTCTCAGTGCATGCGGAAGGGAAAGAGCAAGTCCGAAAATCAGCTACAACTTTTAACGTTATTAGTGATATTCAAGGGGATTTAGGGGATTTTGATCATGTGCTAAAAGATATGAACAAAGTGACGCCACTTTCTAGAGCGCTTATTATGAATGGGGATATAACGCCGACTGGACAACAGTCACAATATGATGATGTAAAGCGTGTGTTAAATAAAAATAAGCATCCAGAAAATGTATGGTCTACTGTTGGGAATCATGAGTTTTATGCTGGTAAATGGACAGCAGATGGAAAACTCTCTCAAAGTACATGGCCAAATGGTGTAAATGAGGAAACTTTATTTAACCGCTATCTGAAATTTAGTGGACAAGAAAAGGTATATCATAAAAAAGAATTAGACGGTTATCCGTTTCTATTTTTAGGAACGGAAAAATATATGAAATACCACGATTCAAAAATGTGGGACGAAGTATATATGAGTGATGAGCAATTAGGTTGGTTAAAACAAAATTTAGAAGAGTACAGCCAAAAAGATAAAAATAAACCAATTTTCATTTTCTCTCATCACGTTTTACCTGATACTGTGTCTGGGTCAAGACAATCACCATATTTACAAGACTATTTAAACGTTGATAAATTGTACGATATATTAAAAGACTATCCGCAGGTCGTTTTCTTTACGAGTCATACGCATTGGGATTTAAACTTACCGGACTGGGCTGGTAAAAAGAAAATTGCAGGCGGAGATGAAAAAGGTTTCACTGTTGTAAATACGGGCGGGATTGAAACAGGCTGGATGTCAGCAGGACCGAATGGAGGAGAGAAAACTGCTCCAGATGGCTATTCATTTAAACAAGGGTTACAAGTGAAAGCATATGGTAACGATGTAATTGTGACAGCTTACGATTACAAATGTGATAAGGATATAAAGAAGTTATTAATTAGTGATTCAAAAATTGCGCAGATGGCACCAAATGTAATGGCAGATGATCGTAAAAATATAATTGTCGGTGCAAATGAATATATGGAGTATTCTATAGAAGGAACGAATGAGTGGCATACGTATAGTCAAGCAAATCCTCCGAAATTTGATGGAGATAAAACTGTATACGTACGCCATAAAGGTGAAATGAATTTAGAGCCGGGATTAACGCAGTTACTTCGTTTTTCGGTAAATAAGTGATTGGAGGGAGTCTGCATTTGAATGTGTGGGCTCTTTTTTTGTTGATGAGAAAGGGGTTGCCTGTCTGTCGTTTTTTGTCGATAGATCGATATATTAAGAAAATCGTTGATATACTGCAAGTTACGATCGATATATTTGAAAAATCGTTGATATATTGTAAGTAATGAACGATATATTTAAAAAATCGTTGATATAAATTTCATGTACCGTAATTAAGTTAAAATCATTAATACGGTTTTACTTATCAAAATGAAATTCTAATACATTTTTAACCGAGAAAGATGACTTCACCATTTTTACGTGTAATAATAGTAACGTTACATATATTGTGAAAGAAGTACAAAAGGAGCGTTACAATGAATTTAGCTAAATTCCCGAGGAAAAAATATACAGAATCATATACACCAATTGAAAAGTTAAACAACTTTTCTGAAGCACTTGGTGGTCCGACTATTTATTTTAAACGAGATGATTTACTTGGTTTAACAGCCGGTGGCAATAAGACGAGAAAGTTAGAATTTCTAGTTGCAGATGCACAGGAAAATGGTGCAGATACGTTAATTACAGCTGGTGGTATTCAGTCAAATCATTGCCGCCTGACACTTGCTGCTGCGGTAAAAGAAAAAATGAAATGTATTCTTGTATTAGAGGAAGGGCTTGAGCCAGAAGAGAAGAGAGACTTTAACGGAAACTATTTCTTATATCACTTATTAGGTGCTGAAAACGTCATTGTTGTACCGAACGGAGCAGACCTGATGGAAGAAATGCATAAAGTAGCAAAAGAAGTAAGTGAAAAAGGAAATACACCATATGTAATTCCAGTTGGTGGATCAAACCCTACAGGCGCTATGGGATACGTTGCTTGTGCGCAAGAAATTATGGCGCAATCATTTGAGCAAGGAATTGATTTCAGTTCAGTTGTTTGTGTAAGTGGTAGCGGCGGTATGCATGCTGGTTTAATTACTGGTTTTTCTGGAACACAAAGCCATATTCCTGTAATCGGGATTAATGTAAGTAGAGGAAAAGCTGAGCAAGAAGAGAAAGTAGCAAAACTTGTAGATGAAACTTCAGCACATGTTGGTATTCCAAACTTTATCTCGCGCGACGCTGTTACGTGCTTTGATGAATATGTAGGACCAGGCTATGCGTTACCAACGCCGGAAATGGTAGAGGCAGTTCAGTTACTTGCGAAAACAGAAGGTATTTTACTTGATCCAGTGTATACAGGTAAGGCAGTAGCGGGATTAATCGACTTAATTAGAAAAGGTAATTTTAATAAGGAAGACAATATTTTATTCGTACATTCAGGTGGTTCACCAGCTTTATATGCGAATACTTCTTTATTTGCGTAAGTGTAAAAAGCATTGGGTATCCAATGCTTTTTTGTTATATACTGGAATTATTGAGAGGTAGGAGGATGATATGAATTCAAATTTAAAATGGATTATATATACGGTACTCGGCATTTCTATTCTATTAATCTTATTTGTGGCTTATGGGGTGTATTCTTATTTTACATTTTAAAAGCGTAATGGAAGTGAACCATAATGTAATATATGTTATAGTTTGATATGTTAATTACTTACAATACTTTCCACAAGGAGAATACATAATGAGAGCAAAGAAACTAGTAACGTTAGCAGTTCCATTTATGCTGTTAGTCGGATGCGAGGTAGGAGATAAAGATTCTACTCATAAGACTGAGCAAACTAGTAAAGCAATAACAATACTTTCCGAACAACAGTATCCGTACTACATATGTGAGCAAGTGGTAGAGTTCCAATTTAAGAAGGATGAACTATTACTAAACTTAGGAGAATCCTTAAAGGATAAAGAAAAAGCAAAAGCTGTTTTAAAAACATCAAACGAGATAGATAAAATTTTAGATAATATGGAACACATAAAAGTACCTGATACATACAAAGACATTCACAAATCCATACAAGAAGGGGTAACAGAGGCAAGAAAAGCAACGAAGTTAATTAAGGATGCTGGTAAAGAAGATAAACAGAAGATTCAAGAAGCTGCAATGAAAGGTACTGAATTTTTATCAGGTGTAGACGGAGAGCATTGGAAAAAAGCAGTTTATGAGTTATCACAGGAAAACAAAGATGCTTATAGTAAGGCACTTGATAAGAAAGTAAAGGAGTACTCAAAGTAAAACAGTAACTTGTAACAATACATATCCACCTAAAATTTCCGCGAATGCTATGCTAGGAAGTTAGGTGGGAGATTACTGTCCTTAAATGTGGCTGATTAAAGCTACAGCCACATTCTCCTGTTCTAATTAACTAAAAGAAGAACTTCCCCATCCCGATTAAACTACTGATCATTCCTATTCCACTCATGGTGCCTTTTCCTGCTGTAAGTAAGTTTCCAAGCAGTCCTAGCTGACCGTTACCTCCGTTATTTCCCCATCCCATTGGGGCCCACGGACCACCCCATCCTGGAGGGTTTCCAAAAACACCCGAGTTATTGGTATTGAAATGAAAAGGCTTGGCTGGCGGCGATAGTAAAGCTGCAAGATGACCTTGTGCGAACATCCCTGTATGATTGAATGGTTGCGCCCAGGGGAAGGGAGGTTTTTGAAAATTAAAACCTGCATGACCTGGTAATGGAGTCCAATTAGCAGGGTGACCTTGTGGTATTATCCCTGCATAATTAATTGGCTGCTGCCCCAAAGAGAAGGGAGGAGGTTGGGGATTGACCCCCGTATAATTGGCTGATGAATCCCAACTAACTGGATAAACTCGGTAACTCCAATTCTCAGGAAGCTTCAAATCATTCATTACCTCAGATTTAGTTATTTCGGGCTGTGAATATAATGAAATTTGGTTATTATATTGTTCCCCGTTTCCCTGTGACTTCAAATACCAATATTGGTGCATACGCTAATTCCCCTCACTTTAAAAATGTAATGTTAGACTTAGCCTATGTAATATTCCTTTTTTGGGATGGTTACATAACTAGATCTACAAGCCTGTATTTAAAGGAATGGGTGCGTGGTCTTGTTGATTTTTCTCACTGCCTGTAAAATTCCCATTGATTTAAAGTTTCAATTTATTTTAGAAGGGTATTTTCAGTTGCTTCTTTTTGTATTTCAGCCTAATTTAAATTCCGTTAACAAACGTTTTTATAAAGGTTTCATCAACAAAAAGATTTTAAAATGGTATGTTGAGCAAGTGGAATTGCTAAAAAGAGAATATCCATTCGAAGAGTTTGGCAAAATACTGCAAGGGTAATGTTTTCTTGTGCAAATATGTAAACGATTTAAACGAATCAATGAAATTTATAATGAAGGGGCAATTAAATATATGAGTGAAACATTACATAAAAGAAAACCACCATATTTAATGCTTGTAATCCTTTTTATTGGGGCATTTGTTTCATTTCTAAATAACTCCCTTTTAAATGTAGCCTTGCCATCAATAATGAAAGATTTAAACATTCAAGATTATTCAACGATCCAGTGGCTTTCTACAGGGTATATGCTTGTAAGTGGTATATTAATTCCGGCCTCAGCATTTTTAATAACGCGTTTTTCAAATAGGAGCCTATTTATTACATCTATGGTGATTTTTATTCTTGGTACTGCCTTAGCGGCTGTAGCACCGAATTTTGGTTTATTACTTACTGGTCGGATGGTTCAAGCGGCAGGCTCTTCAGTTATGGGACCTTTGTTAATGAATATTATGCTAGTAAGCTTTCCGAGAGAAAAAAGGGGAACAGCAATGGGGATTTTTGGACTAGTTATGATTACAGCTCCAGCAATTGGGCCGACACTATCAGGTTATATTGTAGAGTATTATGACTGGCGTTTGCTTTTTGAAATGATTTTACCGTTAGCAATCATTAGCTTACTGTTAGGGATTTGGAAATCTGAGAATGTCATGAAACAAAACAAAAATGCAAAACTTGATTATCTCTCATTACTATTATCTTCTGTCGGTTTTGGCGGTTTGTTATATGGATTCAGTTCTGCAAGCTCCGATGGCTGGACGAATAAAGTTGTCTTAACAGCCTTAATCATAGGCGCTATTGCCTTAATTGCTTTCATTATCCGTCAATTAAAAATGGATGAGCCGTTATTGGATTTACGTGTTTACAAGTACCCAATGTTTGCACTTGCGTCTGTAATTGCAATTGTCAACGCGGTGGCCATGTTTTCGGGTATGATTTTAACACCAGCTTATGTACAAAACGTCCGTGGTATTTCGCCGCTGAGCTCTGGGTTGATGATGCTTCCAGGTGCGGTAATAATGGGGATTATGTCACCAATTACAGGTAAACTATTTGATAAATATGGTCCTCGGATTCTTGGCATAGTAGGGCTTTCCATTACAGCTGTTTCAACTTATATGTTGGCAAGTCTGCAAATTGACTCTAGTCATACACATATTATTCTTATTTATACACTGCGGATGTTTGGGATGGCGATGGTGATGATGCCACTTATGACAAATGGTCTTAATCAATTGCCAACTCGCTTAAATCCGCACGGTACAGCTGTTAATAATACAGCTCAACAAGTGTCCGGTTCCATTGGTACTGCTATTCTTGTTACGATTATGAATTCTGTAACAAAAACAAAAGCTGAAAGTTTAATGTCTTATATAGATCCAACAACCTTCACAGAAACTACGAAGGCAATAGTAACTCAGAAGGCTTTATTATCCGGAATTCAATATTCATTCTATGTAGCGCTTGGCATGAATGTTGTTGCACTACTATTAGTTTTTTTCGTTAAACGTGTAGATACAAGTGCGGAAGCCGTCGAGAAGTTAAATCGGTAGAGAAGAATAAAACGTTAGATAATGATTCCTACAAGTTGTTTGCTGATTAGATAAACTATAAAGAAATACAAATTTTTGCTACTAAGGCGCCGGTATTTAAAATGGGAAAAGAACTGAAAGAAGCAGTGACATAATTATATAGTGAAAGAGGACCTGATGTTCATATGAGGTCCTCTTTCATTAGTAACAAGGTATATTGCTGATTGTATTGGTTTAACTAAACCACTGATTTTTCAAATACTACAATCTTAAGCTCGTCAACTTCTCTATTTTGGGGTGTTTTAGAAGAAAATGAATCAAAATAATCATTTTTATGAACAAATACAAGAGATGAGATCCGTTTGCAATTTCTCATAAACATTACAAGTTTAGATTATCTTTTAATACCAACATTAAAAGGCTCCAACTATATTTATTCGCTTCATTTTAATTTAGTATTTTTCTACAAGTTATAAATCTAATTGCCAAGCTTATACGCAATATCATAATCATGAATAGTTAGGGAAAAGATAAAATAAGGTAATCAATTACATATCTTTATCCCAGGCGATTAGTTGCTATTTCTTCTTTATTAAATGGGATATTTTATCCCGAATTAACGGGCAGTAAGACCCCCACCTCAAAATTTAGCGGAAGCAAAGAAGTTAGGTGGGGGATCAACTGCCCGTAAAAGCCCGATTGGTTCAACTAATAATCAGTGGGGGATGAACAAAACCCCCCACTGATTAAAGTTTCACTTTATTTCATGCTTTTTGAAAGGGTGTTTTTAATGGAAAAAAAAGTATCTGCCATTCCTCAGCCGAAAACATATGGACCGCTGGGTAATCTCCCATTAATCGATAAAGATAAACCGACCCTATCCTTTATCAAGATAGCGGAAGAGTATGGTCCCATTTTTCAAATTCAAACTTTAAGTGATACCATCATTGTCGTTTCTGGACATGAATTGGTAGCAGAAGTTTGTGACGAAACACGGTTCGATAAAAGTATAGAGGGTGCTTTAGCAAAAGTTCGTGCCTTTGCTGGAGACGGATTATTTACAAGCGAGACTCACGAGCCTAACTGGAAAAAAGCTCATAATATTTTGATGCCTACATTCAGCCAACGGGCAATGAAAGATTACCATGCCATGATGGTCGATATTGCTGTACAACTCGTTCAAAAATGGGCACGGCTTAATCCGAATGAAAACGTAGATGTTCCGGAGGATATGACTCGTCTTACGTTAGATACAATTGGTCTATGTGGTTTTAATTACCGATTCAATAGCTTTTATCGTGAGACCCCTCATCCTTTTATTACTAGCATGACCCGTGCTCTAGATGAGGCGATGCACCAATTACAGAGGCTGGATATAGAAGACAAACTCATGTGGAGAACGAAACGTCAATTTCAGCATGATATTCAATCTATGTTTTCTTTAGTAGATAATATTATTGCTGAACGTAAAAGTAGTGGAGATCAGGAAGAAAATGATTTACTTTCCCGTATGTTAAATGTGAAGGATCCGGAAACTGGTGAAAAATTAGATGATGAAAATATTCGTTTTCAAATTATTACCTTTTTAATAGCTGGACATGAGACAACAAGTGGATTGTTATCTTTTGCGATTTACTTTTTATTAAAGAATCCGGATAAGTTGAAAAAAGCCTATGAAGAAGTAGACCGTGTTTTGACAGATCCTACTCCAACATACGAACAAGTTATGAAACTGAAGTATATACGGATGATTTTAAATGAATCGCTACGTCTATGGCCTACCGCTCCAGCATTCAGTCTCTATGCAAAAGAAGATACAGTGATTGGCGGGAAATACCCAATTAAGAAAGGAAAAGATCGTATTTCTGTTCTTATTCCACAGCTACATAGGGATAAAGATGCATGGGGAGACAATGTGGAAGAATTCCAACCTGAACGATTTGAAGAGCATGATAAGGTTCCTCATCATGCTTATAAGCCATTTGGAAATGGCCAGAGAGCATGTATCGGTATGCAATTTGCACTTCATGAAGCCACTCTTGTGATGGGAATGCTTCTTCAACATTTTGAATTAATCGATTATCAAAACTATCAGCTGGACGTAAAACAAACATTAACGCTAAAGCCCGGTGATTTTAAGATTAGGATTCTACCCCGAAAACAAACTATTAGTCATCCTACTGTTCTTGCACCTACAGAGGGCAAGCTGAAAAACGATGAAATTAAGCAACACGTCCAGAAGACACCTTCTATTATTGGGGCCGATAATCTTTCACTTCTTGTTCTGTATGGCTCGGATACAGGTGTAGCAGAAGGTATTGCAAGAGAATTAGCAGATACAGCTAGTTTAGAAGGGGTTCAAACGGAAGTGGTAGCTCTTAACGATCGAATTGGAAGTTTGCCAAAAGAAGGAGCGGTACTTATTGTGACTTCTTCTTATAATGGAAAACCGCCAAGTAATGCAGGGCAGTTTGTGCAATGGTTGGAGGAACTAAAACCAGATGAGCTAAAAGGTGTTCAATACGCAGTTTTTGGTTGTGGAGATCATAATTGGGCTAGTACCTATCAACGGATTCCAAGATACATTGATGAGCAGATGGCTCAAAAAGGAGCAACAAGATTTTCTAAACGCGGAGAAGCAGATGCAAGTGGTGATTTCGAGGAACAGCTTGAGCAATGGAAACAAAGTATGTGGTCTGATGCGATGAAGGCATTTGGATTGGAACTCAACAAAAATATGGAAAAAGAGCGTAGTACTTTGAGTCTACAATTTGTCAGTCGTCTTGGAGGATCTCCTCTTGCACGAACATATGAAGCAGTTTATGCATCTATACTAGAAAATCGTGAACTCCAATCACCCAGCAGTGATAGAAGTACACGACATATCGAGGTATCTTTGCCAGAAGGCGCTACATATAAAGAAGGAGACCACCTTGGAGTGTTGCCAGTTAATAGCGAGAAAAATATCAACCGAATTTTAAAACGTTTTGGGTTAAATGGGAAGGATCAAGTTATACTGAGTGCAAGTGGACGAAGTATAAATCACATACCTTTAGACAGTCCTGTTAGTTTATTGGACCTTCTTAGTTATAGTGTTGAAGTTCAAGAAGCTGCCACTCGAGCACAAATACGAGAAATGGTAACATTCACAGCATGTCCTCCTCATAAAAAAGAATTGGAAGCATTATTAGAAGAAGGAGTTTATCATGAACAAATATTAAAGAAACGGATTTCAATGTTGGACCTTCTTGAAAAGTATGAGGCTTGTGAAATCCGGTTTGAACGCTTTTTAGAACTTCTTCCTGCGCTCAAACCGCGTTACTATTCTATTTCAAGCTCTCCACTCGTTGCACACAATCGTCTGAGCATTACGGTCGGTGTTGTTAATGCACCTGCATGGAGTGGGGAAGGGACATATGAAGGAGTCGCTTCTAATTACTTAGCTCAGCGTCATAATAAAGATGAGATTATCTGTTTCATTCGAACGCCACAATCAAACTTTGAATTACCTAAAGATCCAGAAACACCAATTATTATGGTTGGGCCAGGTACTGGAATTGCACCATTCCGTGGATTCTTGCAAGCGCGTCGTGTTCAAAAGCAAAAAGGTATTAACTTAGGACAAGCGCATCTATATTTTGGTTGTCGTCATCCTGAAAAAGATTATCTCTATCGTACAGAATTAGAAAATGATGAAAGAGATGGATTAATCTCTTTACACACAGCTTTTTCTCGTCTAGAGGGACATCCAAAAACATATGTACAGCATTTAATAAAACAAGATAGAATCAATTTAATTTCGTTATTAGATAATGGAGCTCATCTTTATATATGTGGTGATGGAAGTAAAATGGCTCCGGATGTAGAAGATACCCTTTGTCAAGCATATCAAGAAATTCATGAAGTCAGTGAACAAGAAGCAAGAAATTGGTTGGATCGTGTGCAAGATGAAGGGCGATATGGAAAAGATGTTTGGGCTGGTATATGAATGTTTCTTAATTAGTTACGTATTAACTAATGAATTTCTTTCGAATAAATTTCACTTTATTAGTATAGTGTATTTAGATGAATAGTGATTAACCGGACTATTTAGTATCTACTAAATAAAAAACAGGACCTGATATTTATCTATCAGGTCCTGTTTCACATAGACATTATACATGGATATTTTCCACACATTATCAATGTTTGTAATGTAGTTAGTCTTGTGGGTCAGCAATAAAATCAGATATTATTTTTTCGATATCGAAAGGAGTAATCCCTTTATCCAAAGAAAAAATGCTTTCTGCTTCTTCGATTTCTTGAACGAGTTCACCTCTAGCTTCAATATGTAATCGGAACAAGTCATATAAATTCGGTTTAACTAAATTAGTTAAAGCCTTTCCAACTAGTATCATACCTTTTTGATTAGCCTCGATGGTATTATCATAAGTTAGATCTGTTGTAAGAGACAAATCTGTCCAAATCAATTTTCGTTCCTTTAAGTCTAAAATAACTGGAATAGAGATTTGGGTGTCGGCAGTAATATCCACTTTATCTTGAACAGTAGAAGGTTCAAATACTTCACCTGAACCAGGATATTGACGAACCATCCAACCAGTAAAGCATTCTGGTAAATCTTTATATGGTTGGTCTGTGTAAGAAAGCAAAGTCATAACTACATAGCGTCCACCATATTTCAGCACAGACGGAATATCGAAATCAATGAATTCAGATGCTCCCTTTGGTGCAGAAGTAATATCTCCGCTATGGTAGGCTTTGAAATTTTTTGAACGTAAGTTCGTGAAGGATACATGTTCTTTGTATTGCCAATCTTCGTCGTACATTGCAGCAGACAAATCAATGTCAACACGTCCTGTATGTTGTCCATTCACATAGCCTTCTTTCCACCATAGGAAAAAACGAATCGTATCTCCTTCTGGCAAATCTACTTTACTTCCTCGAGATAATGTGCGAAGCGCTTTGCTGGCTGAACGTTGAGAGAAGGGAACTAAGTGATTTTTTAACTGTTCATCCAAAAATACTTTTCCAAGACTTGGAAGTTCTACAAAGCGATTTTTTAAAGTATCTTCACACATTTTTACAATCATTAAACAAATATCCTCTGAGATAAATGGAAGTGTATTTTCAATACCTATAGCTTTTGCTACATTTCCCTTTGGAAAAAAGGTACGAAATTCATTTTTATCATTTCGATGCTTAAAATGAGCCGTGAGTTGAAGTAATACAGGAGTAGAAACGTTTCCTATTATACTTAGAAAATCTTCGAGAATATTGAAAACATCTGTTGACTTATAACTACATAAACGGATTAAATGATCCAAGCGTCTGGCAAATTCCCCCGGGCGAGTTTTTAAAAGATTTTTCGCTGTCATGATATCACGATTCAACAAAGCTGCTTCTATTTTTCCATTAAATGTTTCAACTTTAATGTTGTTGCGAAGCATCTCAAATGCTCGGTGGGTTTTTGGGAAACGAGTATGATATTCTGCTGGATGAAGAATTTCACCTAAACGAATCCAACGTTTTTTGTATCGAATCATATCTTCGGTAATGTTTCCGTATTGCTCTAACAATCCTAAAAGGAAGCGTCTTTCTGCTCGGTTAAACTTCTTGAATCGAACGGAGGATGCTAAACTCACATCACCTTCAGATAAAGCAACTGCAAGGCGAAGAACATCAGTTGCTGTTTTAAAATACTTTGCAGCAGCATCGGCTGATATTTTTCTGTTTATTAATAAAACCCTAATTATAAAAGACATATTTTCCTTATGAGGAATTACATTAGGTAGAAAACAGGAAACATCTTCAGTGTGTGTAATAGCCCATTCTACATCTGTCTTATCAGTTGAGGAAATAGAGCTGTTTGCACGAATCAATTGAGAAATCATTTGATTGAAATCTTCTTCACTTCCTAAGTCAATAACTTTCAAATCAACGCTATCTAAAAGAGGAAGTCGTTCTTCTACTTTTGATACAGGTAGGCGCAACGTCACATAATGAATAACGGCATTGATGTATAAATCAGCGTCACTTAAATCCATCATTTGTTGCGGAAAGTTTGGATACATAGGAGTAAACTGAATATGTGCACCAACCATTTCTTTTAAATGTTTTACCAACTCTTTGTAAAACGATGTGAATGCACCAACCGAAAGTGTTTGCAACTCTTCTATTAAAGGCTCAGAAAAAGTAAATCCTAAACTTTCCAAGTTTTTTAAAGCAGTGGCTAAATACATGTTCGGTAGTTTATTTTCTTCTCTTTTTATAATTACTTTCAAACTTCTTCTTATGTAAATAGAATTTTTCATGAGAACGCCGATTATTCACTCCTTATAAAAGAGGGGAATAGTCCGACTGTCCTCCTTTCAGTGGTAGATTTTTATTTTTACATGCATAAACACACTAATTGTAGAGAAATGCACTGAGGGTATAAAGCTATTTTTTAGTGAAAAATTAGGGGTATAACATTTAGTTGTTAAGTGGTAATTTGTTAATTAAGAAAAGAAAACCTCTACATCAATGGTTGATAAACTAAAGTTTATTCAAACCCAAAGAAGAAAGAGGTTTTATAGTCTAATTATTTTCATAGGAAATTGACAACTCTAAAACAATTTGAAATTTCTACAAAGAAGGAAGAATTGTCATAGCCTATGTGTTTAGCAGGAAAGTAACATCCCTATTTCGCCAAAGAAGTTAGAAGGAAGGAACGTCATAGCCTGCTTTATTAGTATATTCTCTTGCGAAGAGCAATTCAAGTATACTGTCTGATTTTTTATATTTTTCTTAAAGGGGAATTTTCATGTTTATCCCGCATTAACGGGTAGCCCGATTGGTGAGGGGGATTAAAGTGTCACTTTATAAATAGGGAGATCATCACATGCCCTTTTTATAATACTATTACGGGAGGATTTTTAATTTTGATATATTATACCATTTACTTAATGGTATAATATGGTGCGTATTCTATGAAATGGAGTTGAATGAGTATTATAAATACAAAAGGTGAAATTAAAAAAACAAAAAGAAAAGTATTACTAACTATACTTACTATGTTAGTAATTATAATTGGATTTGGATATTGGAAACTTTTTAGTTTGCAAGGTGTTCCAAAAGGGGAATTAATTCGAACAGTGAAATCTCCAGATGGAAAATATCTCATCAAGACTTATTTTCATAATGCAGGATCATTAAGTGCGGATGCTGTTAGGGGTGAATTAGTTAACCTTGATACAGATTCAGAGAAGAATATATATTGGAATTATCCAGATACCGATCCATATATTGAATGGGTAAATAAGAATAATGTTAGAATTGGAGATCAAACTTTAGATGTTTCGCAGAAAGAAACCTATGATTGGCGTGATGATGATAAGCACGTTAAAGAAATGCCTAAACAGTTTATTAGATAAAACAAGAAAATTTAAATGTATTTAATCTTATTTGTTTAACTATAGATAGTATTATATGAGTGAAAGAGTCCATTTAAATCTTCTAAATGGACTCTTTTAGGTTTCTAGATACGACTACTGATAAAAATGGAACAAACTTGTTACTTAGGTTGTCTATTAAGTATACGTATAAAACAGGTGTTCATGATAGTTCAATCATTTGATGAAAAGTGAGATGCAAGAAGAGTGATATCCGATACACTCTTTAATTGTATCGATATGTATAACACCTAGAAAAACTATATATTCTTGAAAGAGGTTGAAAATGTATGATAGTCTTAAACAAGTTTTTTAACATTTTACATTACAAAAAGATGGTACCTGTAGTATTTCTTTCATGTGCAACGCTTATAGGCTGTTCCGATGGCAATACTCAGTCTGAATTACCTAAACAAACAAAACAAACAAATCAAACCAAACAAGAAACTACTGGTAATGATTCTTTTGCTAAACTTGAAAAAGAATTTGATGCTAAACTCGGTATTTATGCATTGGACACTGATACGAATCAAACCGTTACGTATCAATCAGATAAACGGTTTGCATACGCATCTACCCACAAAGCTTTAGCTGTGGGAGTACTTTTACAAAAGAAATCAATAGAAGATCTAAATCAAAGAGTTTTGTATACTCGTGAAGATCTTGTTAATTACAATCCAATTACAGAAAAGTATGTTGATAGGGGTATGACTCTGAAAGAGCTTGCAGATGCTTCCCTTCGATATAGTGATAATACTGCGCAAAATCTTATTCTTAAACAATTAGGTGGACCTAGTGAATTCAAAAAATCACTGAGAGAAATAGGAGATACCGTTACAAATCCTGAACGTTTTGAACCAGAGTTAAACGAAGTGCATCCAGGAGACGTACATGATACTAGTACCCCAAAGGCATTAGCTACTAGTCTTCAGGCTTTTGCGCTAGGAGATGTACTTTCAACTGAGAAACGGGATTTATTAATAGATTGGATGAAAAGGAATACTACGGGAGACAACTTAATTCGTGCTGGAGTTCCAGGAGGATGGGAAGTAGCTGATAAGACGGGCTCGGGATCTTATGGAACCAGAAATGATATCGCAATTATTTGGCCACCAAATAAAAAGCCAATTATTCTTGCGATACTTTCTAATCATGATAAAGAGGATGCTAAATACGATGATAAGCTTATTGCAGAAGCAACCAAAATAGCGCTGGGTGTCTTAAAAGCTAAAAATAAATAATAATAGTATTAGTTATTGAAATTTTCTTGTTTTTTCGTCACAATACTGTGACGGTCTTTTTGTGTATTTTACAAAAGATCGTCTTAAGTAAAGAAAGAAGATAGAAACCATCTCTATTAAGTTTATTAACTAAGTAACAACAAATATATGCTTTATTGAATACTTATTGCATTTAATGTGGAGGAATAAAATGGAGTCGAAAATTCTTATTGTTGATGATGATAAAGAGATTAGAAATCTTATCTCGGTATATCTGGAAAATGAAGACCTAAAAACTCAAAAGGCAGAAGATGCTATACAAGCTTTACAACTGTTAGAAGAAAAGGACTTTGATTTGATTATTTTAGATATTATGATGCCGAATATGGATGGCATTGAAGCATGTATGAAAATTAGGGAAGATCGCAATATGCCTATCATTATGCTATCTGCAAAATCTGAGGATATAGACAAAATTCAGGGCCTAGCCTCTGGTGCAGACGATTATTTATCAAAACCGTTTAACCCACTAGAATTAATTGCTAGGGTAAAATCCCAATTAAGAAGGTTTAAAAAATACAATACGTCCATAGAACATAATAAAAGCATTCTAGAAATTGGTGATTTAACCGTAAATACAGATACACGTCAAGTATGGGTAAGGGGAAAAGAAATAAGGTTAACTCCAAAAGAGTTTGCTATTCTCGAATTACTTGCCCGTAACAAAGGGATTGTCCTAAGTGTAGCAAAAATATATGAAGCAGTTTGGAAAGAGGTTTTTTTAAATCAGATAATACCGTCATGGTGCATATTACAAAAATAAGAGACAAAATTGAAGAAGATTCTAAACATCCCATTTATATTAAAACAGTTTGGGGAATTGGGTATAAAATATGAAAAATATTAGTTTCAGAAATAAGATCATTATAAAACTTCTTGGTGCTGTTGCAATTAGTTTTTTTATTTCATTTGGTTTAACAATCCCCATTGTGCAATACGTCATAGATCCATTTTTTATAAAACACGAAGATTTTGGCATGTTTGAAGTGAGACTCGCAATGTTGTTCTTATTTACGTTCGCAATCTTAAACTTTATAGTAATCTTTTTGCTATTGGTTCGAAAGAAAATAATATATTTGAAGCTCATTTCGGAAAATGTGAATGATATTGCAAATGGAAAACTGGGTTTAACAATTGGGATTAAGGGGAAGGACGAATTGACCCAACTTGCTCAAAATATCAACTATATGTCCAAGGAATTGGAGAATACATTTGAACAAGAAAGACAATTAGAACGTACAAAAAATGAACTTATCACCAATGTATCTCATGATTTACGCACACCTTTAACATCTGTTATTGGCTATATAGATTTATTAAAAAGAGGGCAATACAACAGTAACATACAATTACAGGAATACCTTGAAACCACGTATTCAAAGTCACAGAGACTGAAATATTTAATTGATGAGCTGTTTGAGTATACTCGTTTATCAGGTATAGATGCTAAGTTAAACCTTAATGAAGTTGATTTATCAGGTTTGTTGGAACAAATAGTTGGAGAATACATACCTATATTTGAAAAGGAAAGTTTAATCGTTCAAAGATCTATCGCGGAAGAAACAATACCTATCTTCATAGATGTAGAAAAAATGGTACGTGTATATGAAAATCTCTTTATGAATGCGATAAAGTACAGCATGAAACCATCCGAATTATCTATATGTCTTGAACTAATAGGTAACAAGGCAATGTTGAAAGTATCAAATAAAGTCGAGAAACCGCCTGTTAGCGATCCAAATAAATTGTTTGAAAGGTTTTTCAGGGGGGACAAGGCAAGAAAAGATGACCAGGGAAATGGACTGGGGCTTGCTATTTCAAAAAGAATTGTTGAACTTCATCATGGTAATATACATGCAGAATATAAAGATGGTTGGATGTCTTTTATTGTTGAACATCCAATTAGATAGAAAGCTTATGGAACTACAGGTTCCATGAGCTTTTTTTTAAACTTAAGAAATCTTAAGGATTTTACGGGGTGTTTCCTAATTTTCATAGTTTATCATGGGTGTATTCAAAGTGATGAGGTGAGCAAAGAAGATAAAAGGAAAGATTTCATTGTAGCTTATTGTAATGAAATAAAAAAATGTAGGAGGATATAAATGATAAAGCCAGTTGTAGATGTAAAAAACATTCAAAAATTGTACGGTAAAAAAGGTGAGAATCAATCACACGCATTAAAAGGTGTATCATTCTCAATTCAAGAGGGAGAGTTTGTTGGTATTATGGGGCCTTCTGGTTCTGGTAAAACAACATTATTAAATGTAATTTCAACGTTAGATAAAGCAACAGGCGGCGTTGTTGAAATTGCAGGAACGGATATTACGAGGATGAAGCAGGGTGAACTTTCTGATTTTCGTTCACAAAAGTTAGGATTCATTTTCCAAGACTTTAACTTATTGGAGAATTTATCTATCTATGAAAATATCGCACTCCCACTTTCACTTCAAGGTGTTTCATCTCGTAATATTGGAAAGAAAGTAGAAAAAGTAGCTGATATGTTAGGAATTACAGCTATACTTCAAAAATATCCTTCTGAAGTATCTGGTGGACAAAAGCAACGTTCCGCAGCAGCACGTGCGTTAGTTCATGAACCAGCAATTATTTTGGGAGATGAGCCGACTGGAGCTCTAGATTCTAAAAATGCAACGAGTTTACTTAATGCCATGACAAGCTTAAATAAAGAGCAAGGTGTATCCATTATGATGGTTACGCATGATCCTTACAGCGCAAGTTACTGTCAACGTATTTTATTCATTCAAGATGGTGAGTTATATAAAGAAATTCATCGCGGTAGTACCCGTGAAGAATTCTATAAAGAAATTTTAGATGTGCTTGCAAACTTAGGCACACAAAAAGCGTAAGGAAGGAAGTTCAATCATGTTATTTAAGCTTTCTATGTCAGGCCTAAAAAGTAAGTTGCAAGATTACATTGTTTTACTTGTTGGTCTTATTGTCTCTATTTCAACTTTTTATATGTTTCAAACGCTAGCATCCAATAAAACGTTCCTTGAATCTAACTCTTCTATTAGGGATATTGTGGCTGTCTTTAAAATTGGTTCCGTTTTGTTAGCGATTATCACATTTTTCTATATTTTATATGCAAACTCTTTCTTATCAGCTCTTCGTCAAAAAGAATTTGGTATGTATATGATGTTAGGAGCAAAAAAGCATAAAGTTACCTTACTTATGTTCATTGAAACAATCATATTAGGTGCCACCTCTCTTTTGATTGGAATTACAATTGGTGTAGGACTTGCAGAAGGTATCGGTCAGCTATTAATGAAACAACTCGAGTTTGCTGGCGAAGGTTATAAAGCATTTTATCTGCCATCTATAGCTATTACTTGCATCTTTTTCTTTGCACTCTTTGTATTATCTGCAATTATGAATAGTATTAAATTATCTCGTATTTCTGTACTGCAACTTGTACATGCTGATGAACAAACAGAACGTGTTGCCATAAAAGGAAAAATGACAGTTGTAGTTGCATTCCTTGGTATTCTTTTATTGGGTATTGGTTATGCATCACTTATTTATATATCATATGCAAATTCGCTAATTGTTTTGGGATTAATGGCTGTTGGATTAATCTCAGCAACTGTTGGTACTTACCTTATATTTGGATCACTTCTTCCAGTTATGATTAACAAGCTAAAGAGTAATAAAAAACGTAGTGAAAAAGGCCTCAATGCTTTTACTTTTGCACAATTAAATTTCCGCATTAATAGTCTAACAAATGTGCTTGCAACACTAGCAATTTTAGTGGCTCTTGGTGCTGGTGGAATTGCTTGTGGTATGGCATTTAAAAACAACATCCTAAAAATTACAGATCAAATACAAATTTACGATTCAGTCATTCATAATCCAACAGTGGAAGAAAAGACAATTTTGGGTAGTATCTTATTTCAAGAAAAACTTGAATATCATTACAAATTTGATGATAGATATGTTTATTATCTTAAAGAAGATGTAGAGAAAAATCGCCCTTTCTTGCAAGGTATGAAAATAGAGAAAGCTTCAGAGGAAATACCAATTGGTGCATTTTCAATAAAACGGGCTGAAGGAGAGACAGACACAAAACAATGGATTCAGGTTTTCAGAACGATCCAGCCCAATTATTTATATCCTGATTATGAAATAAAAATTGTAGATTATAACATATACAATGGATTGAAGGGGAAAGAAAGTATTGTGTTTATGGGGAAAACAGATGATTTTGGATCATACATAAAAGAATGGAAAAAACTTGATGAATTACAGATAGCAAAATATAAAAATGTGAAAGCGGAAGAATTGGGTAGTAAGTATCAAACATATATTATGAGTCATGATTTTGCCAGCGGACTAATGTTTATGGGTTTCTTCGTTGGAATTGCATTTTTAGCAATGATGGCAAGCTGCTTAATGTTTAAAGTTCTGTCGGGAGCATCAAAAGATGTAACACGTTATCAAATGCTTCATAAAATTGGTGTTCGCCGAGAGTTATTAACAAAATCGATTTATAAAGAGTTATTCTTCATATTCTTATTCCCAGCAATTGTAGGGATTACTCATATATTAGTTGGTATGAACATGTTTAGCCCTCTTGTAATCGATCCGTACTCTCGCATTTGGTTACCACTTGTTATTTTTGTAGTAATTTACTCGATGTATTACTGGATTACTGTTCAATTATTTAAAGGAATTGTACTCCCTAAAAAAGATTAATGTAATGATGTTGTTTATCCCGCATTAACGGGCAGCACGATTGGTGAGGGCTCATAATCAGTGGGGGATGAACAAACCCCACTGATTAAAGTTTCACTTTATCTTCTACTGTACCTTGTAACTACATTTTACCTTGCTGTAGAGAAACAAAAAAACATTTTTCTTATTCAATAATTCCAATTTCTAGAGCCTTTTGAACAGCTTCTTCTTTGTTACGGACTCCCAGCTTTGTATAAGCTGTGGAAGCATAATTTCTGACCGTACCATTCGATAAATATAACCTTGATGCTATGGTAGTGTATCGAAGTCCCTTTGCTACTAGCTGCAATATTTCTATCTCCCTAGCTGTTAGCTCATAAGCGGTTGCTTTTGATTGTGGTGTCTCTTTTTGCTCATCAAATTTCTCAAATATTTTGTGAGACATTCCTTGATCAATCAGTGTCCCACCTTTGTGAATAAGTCGGATCGTATTAGCTAGCTCCAATGTTTCAATAGATTTGAGTAAAAAACCATCCGCACCGTTGCGAAGCGATTCCAACGCCTGTTCGGTATCCTGAAAAGTGGTAAAAATCAATATGCGGATATGTGGCCATTGTTGCTTAATCTTTTTGGTTGCTTCGACTCCATCCATGTGTTGCATATCTAAATCCATAAGTATAACATGAGGCTGAAGGCGCCCACACAAATCGATGGCTTCATTGCCATCCTCGGCCAAACCGACTACATTTAAATCTTCATATCTATCGAGTAGTGTCCTCAAACTTTCCCGAACAAACGGCTGGTCGTCTACAATTAACAAACGAATAAGTCCATCTTTTATTTCAGTTTGTCGCGGTATGGTACATGTAACAAGCATTCCTTCATCTGGCTTTGTATATACAGACAATTGACCTTGCAAATTCATTGCTCGTTCTTTCATTGCATTCAGACCGAAGCCTTCCTGCCATTCTACATTTCCTTTTCCATTATCTTGAACTTCTAATCTCGTATATTGTTGTTCAAACTGCAATGAAACTATAATTTCAGTTCCCTGACCATGACGTACTGCATTCGTAAGGGACTCTTGTAAGCAACGAATGAACGCTATCTTCGCTTGCCGAGACAATTCATATTCCTCTCCGTATGCCCGAAAACTTACATTAACCTGAGCGTGCTCCTGAAATTCGGCTCCAAGATTTTGGAGAGATTGAATTAAGGAAGGCGATTGACAAGGAGACTCCATTTGATGTAGGTAACCTCTCACGTCCTCGATGCTTTTACGTCCCATTTCAAGCAGAGAATCTAGCCTCTGTATACCCATTTCAGTAGCAAGTTCGGTGCGCAACGTTTCCATCCCCATAATAATAGAAGTATAAGCGTGACCAACTGTATCATGAAGCTCACTCGACAGTCTGTTTCGTTCTTCCGCCAGTGTAATGCGTTCAATCTGAGACATATATTGCTCAAGTACTGCGTTTTGTTTACGAATTGATTCATTTTGTTTATGATTGACGATTAATAAATGAAAAGCGAAGCCCATTACATATGCGAATCCATAATAGGTGACCATAATCCAATAGCTATTACTTGGCGAGACCGCATAGAAAATTCCAGTTGTTATAAAAACCGTTATTGGAGCTGTCCAATAATAGGACAAATGCTTACTATTCGCAGCAATTAGAAACACTGATATAAGAAATGTGTTGTAAGCCCCTGGAAATAATGAGGTTAAATATATACATAGTCCACCATACAGCAGTATTTCTGTGAACAAATAATATTTATAATTGAATAGTAAGGCTACCCATGGAACAGAGAAGGCAATAATTTCCCAAAGAATAATAATCCAAAGTGGTAATGTTAAACCATCCTGAAAATTTAATGTAGCTAGAATGATAGACACACTAGCAAGTAGGCGTACCCCTAACATAATCCAATCATACCAAAACCAATACTTAACCATATCTAACAAGTTCTTTACCCCCTAAATAGCCTACCATTTTACTTCCTATATTATAATTTAATCCTTCCTGCCTTATTATACTTTTTAATTTAAAACTACGATACTACTCACAAACTTCAAACTTCTATTGATTTAGTTGCCGAATCATACTACGTGTATAGCCCCCAATTTTCTTTGTCAAACCATCGACTATTCTAATACTTATGGCGGTAAATACTATACCCATAAACATTACAAAGAGTGACTTGGCAAAAGTATCTATTTGTATAAATATAATATTCATATCGATGTATCGATACAGTAGTGGTGTCAACAGGAACATAAGTGGCATTACGTAAAAAATGATTGCACTAATGAGACTGAAAATGCCAATCGTAAATTTCTGCATTAGCCAATAGACAGCACACCAAGTGCGACGATCTGTTAGCACTAATTTCACCTGAGACCAGTTCGATGTATCCATTGTTATACTTCTATCGTAAGAGTCTGTTGAAATATCTGTATAAATTTTCGTCTGTATGCGCTCGAATTGGATAAAGGGTGTGGTAGTCTGTAGTACGCGTATAACTAGTGGAATCCCAACAACAGTAAATGAAAGGGTTAAACTAAATAGCAGAGCTATTAGGTAAAAACAAAAATAAAACAATCCTGTACCGAAAGTTAGCAATAAAAAATAACCATTCTGGATGAATCTTGATTTCATAAAGTTCATCGCTCCTATCTGTGTAATAACCGAATCATACTGCTTTTTTTGTCATTCTCACTAGTGTAAAAGTGTCATATGACAGTTCTAAATGATGTTAAAAAGGGGAGAGCAGCTTACTTCTGGTTAAAAAAGATGCTTTTATCCCGCTATTTACTGGGCAGTAAGACTCCCACCTCAAAATTCAGCGTTAGGTGGGGGGCGGGCTGCCGGTAAACGCACGATTGGTGAAGGCTAATAATCAGTGGGGGATGAACAAAAACCTGCTGATTAAAGTTTCACTTTATTACTCCTCCACAAAGCAATCCCGTTCTTACATCTGCAAGAACGGGATTGCTTTGTACTTTTATTTAATATGAGATGGACTTGTTTTTCGAATATGAAAAATAATATCAAATTGCTCAAGCAATGAAGTATCAAAATACACCGAACTGTTCGGGAGGATTTGTCCCCCTATACTTAGTAATGGTCTTTTTGCTTTAACCCATTTTTCTGCTTGTCCTTTAAGGTGACGGTTATCCAATAAAAACATTTTATATGGCACTTTTCCGAGAGTATAATTGAAACTTTTTACATCTTGTGGAATAGTGTCTGTTGTAATCTTACCTCCAGTGGAAGGATCATATTCGCTGTATAAGGTAAAATTCCCCTCCGTAGTTGTACTACCAATTGTGACATAATTATTGTCTAAACGTTCCTTCAAAAACTGCCCCGCAACATAAGGGTATAATTTCTCATCGATAATTCCTTTAGCTATATGAATATTGTGTGCCCATACCATCGTTTTACCACCAAATGTCTCTTGTGCCCACATTGCATGATCGGCCAAGTATTGTTCATGTAGTTTTATTATACTTGGATAGTCGTTAGGGAGTAGCATTGTGGTAAATTTCTCTATTGCACTTGCCGTTGCTTTCGCCCAGATGTACTCGGATGGAATTATTTCTGTGTTGGCTTGTTCATTCTCATCTTTTAGTAATCGGGCTACTCTCTCAGCGTTTGCTTTAAACTTCTCTTTCCTTTCAGGAGCAAGTTTCATATATTCCTGTATACTTCCAGTAAAAGAAGACAATTCTTTATAATTTTCTTCTACTTCTGCCAGCAAATCTGGTCGATGCAGCCTTACATAATCAATTACTTTATTAAAGCTACCTTGGTCCAACGCCTTTAAGTCGAGCCCAATAAATTGGATCTTTTTTTTATTGGATGGATCAGCATTATAATCTTTCATCCACTCAATCATGGCTATAATTTCATCAGTAGGATATAACAATTTTAAAAATTCCCTAGGGTTTCCTTTTCCTGTTTGGATATATTCATTTAGTTTTAAGCCGTTTCCCCAATCTTCTTCCATTGCAAAATTCGTAAAACCCATTTCAGTAACCAAATATTTCACAAGGTGAAACTTCATAGTAAAAATTTCAGAGCTTCCATGAGTATTCTCTCCTAATCCTACATATTGCGCGTTCCCAATCATTTTCTTAAGTGGTTTTAAATCTTCAAATGGTTTTGACGGCTCTATCGTTTTTAATGGGTTAGCCTGTGATTGTATTGATTTAACTATATTTTTTTGGACTGATTGACCTGAATTTTCGACTGCTACAGTTTGAGCGTTTCCTACTTCCGCGCATCCTGTGACTAATAAAGCTGTACTAACCATTGCAATCATTCTTTTCTTATTCATTTTTGCCCACCTCAATTGAATTATTTTTATAAACAAGATTGATTCATGTACTTGCACGAATCAATTGCCTTAATTTAATTGTTATTTATTCCATATCATATTTTCTAGTTACATATTGTCATAAGATTAATTGACACAAGTCATAGGTTAATCATTACACTTTTGTACTATCGGCTATGACAGTTTATAAATAATAATTAAATTGTTGAATCGCAAGTAAGACTAGATTATGAATTTGGGAGGGATTTTAAAGATGAATGATCTGTATGTCAAAATATTTTTATTCTAAGTTGTAGCTGTTGAAATGACAGGAAGTAAATTTGATAAACAAATGAATAAAAGGGGAAGGGGGGATTACAATGTTATTACACGGAGAAGCATTCCACAATAAAGATAAAATCCAACGTGCTAAAATAGGACTTCAACTCTTTCTAAGTATCTTAACCATTACTTCTATTATTCTAAATGTAGTAGTAATGATTACTAAAAGTATGCCGCTTATTGTGGTATATATGTTTACCCCAGCATTTTCTTCTATTTTGACTCGCATAATATTGAAAGAAGGGTTTAAAGATGTATCTTTTAGTCTCGGTAACTTAAAGATATGGAAGGGGATTGGTTTTGCGCTGTTAATACCTATGATAATATGTGGAATTACTTATTCTATCGCCTGGTTTAGCGGACTTGCGAGGTTTCAGCCCCCGCAAGGTGGTATGCTAGAACCTATTTACAATATACTTGGATTTCAGTATCTACCGATACCATTAAGTTTCATTTTTATAGTAGTATTGAGCGGAGTTTTAGGTAGCTTGCTTAACTTAATTCCAGTTATGGGAGAAGAAATGGGTTGGCGAGGTTATATGCTTACAAGACTAATCGATGCAGAGTTTTCACGCCCAATCCTTATTAGCGGATTGATTTGGGCAACGTGGCATGTTCCAATTGTTATAGCTGGTCTATATGTAGAGGGAACATCGGCCCTACTTTCAGTACTTGGCATCTATTTTTGTATTGTGCCATTTAGTTATATTACAGCTTATTTACGACTTATCACAGGTAGCGTTTGGCCTTCGGTTATCATTCATACTACTTGGAATGCCATTATTCAAGGACCTTTCGCACGTGCAAGTACAGGAGATCAAACTGAGATTTGGATTGGAGAATCTGGTTTGATAACCGCTATTATTATCTTGGCTACTGCAATAATTATGTCTCGAATCGTAAATTTTACTAAATAGCATACGGATGTGTTTTAAATTCAATTAGTGTAATATGACAAGGTTGAAATAAGATGCTCCTAAAAATATTAGAAAAAATCTAGTTGAACGGACTCTTACTTAATCTTAGGCTGCTGGATATATGGAAGGCATCAAGCTAAGGGGTTAATTTATAAAAATAAACTTGATTGTCATAAAAAAATAATGTTTTTCATTTAAAGGCTATGAGATGAAATTTCATCATCTTCATCACATTAGACCTTCAGGAAATAAAAAGTTAAACGATTATACAAATACTCTAACTGAAAAAACGATAGTCCTTTTATCAAAAATGTAGAAGGACTATCGTTTATTTTTTTAACAAAATTAGGGATTGATGTTCATGAAAATGGATAATATAATTCGTATTTTACGTAAAGAGAAAAATTTCCCCCTAGAATATTAAGCTAAATATCTTGGTGTGACGGTTAATTTAAGTTTCACTTTATGACTTGTAAAGGGCTGTTCAATGCATCGTACTATTAAAAAATCTAAATTAAATCATTAAATTGCGATAAAATGTGGTCGGAAATAATGAAATTTTAGGAAAAATAAGGTACACTAGTCTATGATTTTAGTTGAAAATCGTTTGACGTTAATGCATACGGGGGAAAGATTGATGAACAACAATACAACAAATGAATCAGTTGAAGAAATTGATCAAAAACGAGTAAGATCAAAAAAACGTTATACAAATTGGAAGTTTATCGCAGCGGGTATTGGTGTAATTGCACTTCTTATTGGGGGAATGAGTTATTATCAGGCAACTCACTTCAATTCGAATGTTACAATTAATGACACAAAAGTTGGTGGTCTGAGCGCTGATCAGGCAATACAGAAATTAAAGACATCTGGACTAGCAAACAAAGTCTATGTTGATCAACAACAAATTTTAGATGAAAAAGATACAAAAACGGAACTTACGGAAAAAGATTTGCCTCAAGTTAAGAAACTATTAAAAAGTCAGTGGACATTTTTCCCTTCCTCAAAGGGAGAAAATTATTCATTGCTACCAGAGAAGGCAGATCAGTATCGTAGTGAAACGATGAAAAAACTTGTAGAAGAAAAGCTCATCTCTATGAATGAGAAATTAAAAGCGCCTCAAGATGCTATGGCGAAGCTAGAACAAGGAAAAATTGTTATTTCGAAAAGTGTTGAAGGAAAACAGTATGACGTTACTAGTCTACTGAAAGATTACGATAAGCAAAAATATAAAAGCGAAATTCATCTGAAGTCTGCATACATAAAACCTATTAAAGAAGACGATCCGATTGTCAAAAAAGAGGAGAAAGCACTACAGAATCTTCTTGGACAGTCTGTTGAGTATAAAGTGCAGAATGAAGTTTATCCTTTAAAAGCAAAAGATTTAATTCAAAATGCTTCTATGTCAAAGGATATGAAAGTTACAATTGACGCGAGCGACATTAAGAATAAAATTACTGAAATTAATAATGCCAAATCAACATTAAATAAAGATTTCTCATTTAAAACGCATTCTGGTTCAGTCATATCAGTAAAAGGGCAAGGCTACGGCTGGGCACTAGATGTTGAAAAAGAAACTAAACAAGTTCAACAAGCCTTTGAGAAAGGCGAAAAGTCGCTTTCTGCTTCTAACATTCACGGAAATGGTTGGGAGAAGGAAGGTATCGGTTATAAAACAACAGCGAATAATGGCATCGGAGACACGTATGCGGAAGTTTCAATTGCAGAGCAACAAATTTGGATTTACAAAGATGGAAAATTAGTCGTTACAACAAATGTAGTAACTGGTAAACATAGTACTGGTGAAGATACATCACCAGGTGTGTGGTACGTCCTATATAAACGAACACCATATACGCTAAGAGGTAACGCAGTAGGAAAAGCTGATTATGCGGTTAAAGTAGATTACTGGGTTCCATTCACAAATAGTGGTCAAGGATTCCACGATGCCGGCTGGCGAAAAGACTGGGGAAATAATGCTTATTTAACAGGAGGATCAGGTGGATGTGTGAACCTTCTTCCTAATGTTGCAAAAACTGTATATGATAGTTTGAACACGTATGATCCAGTTATCGTGTACTAGAAAATAGCTACGTATCAAGAAATAAACAAAGCAGGAAATCTTATCTGATGGTATATGAAAAAACACCTCTTGCATTCGCATACTAAGTGTGCAAATGCAATGGAGGTGTTTTTGTTTGAATACAAGAGTGTATTGCTTATAAGAAACAAAGTAGAAAGAGATTAAGAATAAGTATTCAAATAATCAATAAAATTGACAATGAATATCATTTTCACTTAATATAGAATCGTCGCATTTAATTAGACATGAATTTTTTGTTAATATAATAGATTTCTATTAAGTTGTCATATTTACGAACTATCATTAAATATTTTAAGAATTTAAACGTAGGAAAGGGTAATATAAAATGAACTGGAAAAAAGGCGGATTATGGGTTATTATTTTTTTCGTTGTAAAAGGCACGATTTCTACACTTTTAATCGTTACAGGTGCTAAATATTTTGATTTATCATTTATGCAACTTATCTTATTAATTCTGACCTTATTAGTGATTTCTCTAATAAGTCGTAAATTGCTCTATAGACATAAACAAAACAAAAAGCAAAAAGAGCTAAATATATAATGAAGCCCCAGAGACCATTGGATTTCTGGGGTTTTATTTTGATAGTGTTTTCGCATGTATATTAATTTAACAGAATAGGTTGTCCAAAATGATAAAATCGATGATGTTTAAAATGCGTCAGTTATTTTTACATAAGGATTGTAGAGAGCCTTTGAATCAATCTTTATTCTGAAGCGACAGATACGTATAAATTATGCTCTTTTTTCAATTGGTAGTTTAAATGTAAAAGTACTGCCTTCTCCTAATTTACTTTCAACCGTAATTTCTCCTCCATGTAGTTCGACAATCCATTTTACCATCGACAATCCTAAACCTGTGTTTCCGATGTTTGAAGATGTTCGTGCTGCGTCAACTCGATAGAAGCGGTCCCATATTTTAGTAATATGTTGCTCGCTGATGCCGATGCCATTATCGGAGACTTTACCTATTATGTTGGTTTCATCACGGAATAGTTGCATATTCACAGTTCCACTCGCTTTGCTATAAGCAATCGCATTCGTTAGTAAATTCATTAATAAACGCATCATCAATGTTTGATCGGCTTTAATAAATAGGTCTTCCTCTATATTAGTTGTTATTTCAATCGAATTTTCTTGAACCATTAATGAAAGTTCTTCTACAACGATTTCCGTTAATTCACTCATATTGATACATTCAAATTGGAAAGTATTATGATTTCCTTGGTCAGCTCTTGCTAATAATAAGAGTTGTGAGATTAGAGCGGACATTTTACGTGATTGCTTTAAAATTACTTCTAACGATTCTTCCATTTCTTTCGGGTTATTCCTCTGCGATAAAGCGTATTCGCATTGTGAAATAATAACAGATGTTGGCGTTCTTAATTCATGAGATGCGTCAGATGTAAATTGTTTTTCACTTTCAAATGATGTCTCCAATCGCTCAAACATTTTGTCAAAGGTTTGTGCTAAATGATACATTTCGTCTTTCGGTGAACCTTGTAAATTAATTCTCTTCGAAAGGTCTTTACCATCACCAATTTTACTGGCGGAATCACTCATTTGTTGCACAGGTCGAAACGCCCTTTGCGTGATAAAATATCCTCCGAATGCCGCAATAAGAATAAGTAATGGGAATGAAATGATTGTTACCACGATAAGCGTATTCATCGTTGAGGATAATTGGTTCATAGTCATTATTCCACGAACCCAGACTTGCTCATCGCCGCCTGCATTATGGAGAAAATCATATACTATCCATTCTTTATTGCCGTCTTTAATGGTTTGTATTTCATCGGATTTAAGGGATATCTTTTTATTAAAGCTTGTTGGACTATGTCCTACCAACAGCTCACCTTGTTTACTATAAATGCTTATATTTACTCCATCTTCTAAGGTTTCAAAATCATCGTCAATCTTTAACTGCCCATGCTTATATTCGATATCTTCCATGCTTTCTTTTACTGTGCTCTTCAATTGATCTTTCATATTAAAAAGTAAAACTTTATCTGAAGAAGTTAAAATAAAAGCTAACACGAGTGCCATAATAATTACAATTAGCCCCGTATACCACAGGGTCACTCTCATTTTTATTGATAGTCTTTTCATGGTTCTACTCGCAATACGTAACCAGTTCCGCGCACTGTATGAATTAACTTCGTTTCAAACTGGCTATCAATTTTTTTACGAAGATAGCGGACGTAAACATCAATAATATTCGAGCCGCCTTCATAGTCGTAATTCCACACATGTTGCTCAATTTTATCTCGTGTCAGCACAACTTCTTTATTACGAATCATATATTCTAAAATAGCAAATTCTTTACTGGAAAGAGTGATAACTTGGTCTCCTCGTGTTACTTTATGCATATTGCAATCTACCACTAGATCAGCGATTTCAAACACATTCGATGTATTTCCTGTTTTTCTTCGCATTAACACTCGAATTCTTGCTAACAGTTCGTCAAAAGCAAACGGCTTTACTAAATAATCATCCGCACCTAAGTCGAGTCCTGTTACACGATCATCAATTGTATCTTTAGCTGTAAGAAGCAAGACAGGAGTTGTATTATTGTCCGCGCGTAATCTTTGTAATACTTGTAAACCATCTATTCCTGGAATCATAATGTCAAGTACAATCAAATCGTAGGTAGCCATGTTTATATAATCCAGGGCATCTTCTCCATTCCCACATGCATCGACACTATAATGTTCTGCATTTAATCGTTTTACCAATATATTTTGTAAGTCTTGTTCATCTTCGACAATAAGAACTCGCATTAACATTCTCCTTTTCTTCTTATTAATATGTATCACTATAATTCCGAAACATTAAAGAAAGATTAGAAACTAGTTAATTATATCATTTTATCCCGTATTAACGGGTAGTAAGACTCCTCCCTCAAAATTCGGCGAATGCGAGGGGGGAGTCGGGCTACTTGTAAAAGCCTTCACTTTATTTTTTTGTACATTAATCTTCCTTTAATGTTTGTTGAGTAATATAAAGGCAAGGATAAGGTGCACATGTAAAGGGAGGAAAACAGAATGGGAAAATGGATGCTGATTGGAGCAATGTCTTGTGTATTGTTAACAGCTTGTTCTACTCAAGCTGATAACAATACACAAGTACAACAACTGAAAGTGGAAAATGATAAATTACAAAAAGAAGTTGCTCAATTACAACAAGAACCAAGCAAAATAGGGCCTGCTACGAATGATACGAAGCAAACACAAGATTTCAAAAACGAAGTCACATCTATTGTAGAAAAGGCAAATAACACGAAACCAGTTGGAGCAAAAGAAGAAAACCTAAATACGTACTTAGCAGTAAAAAAAGAAATTGACCAACTGGATGACAAGATAGATCTATCTGATAATCAGCTAGAAGCAGATTATCACGCTGGAACGATAACTGTTGAACAATATCAAACGCAAGAAAGAGAACACGATATACTGGAAGATCAATTAGAACAAGCAGAAAATGCACTTGAAGCAAGATTTGGAATAGAGGATTAATCATTAAGGAGTGGATGGAAATGTTAAAACATAAAAAGAAAATAATGATAAGTGTAATTGCTATTTTAGTAAGTGGTATTGCTATTATTAGTGGATATTATGGCATGGGTTACAATTATGCAAAAAAGAATGAAAACTACACAGAGAAACAAGTTCGTGAAATTTCTTTAGCTCATACAAATGGAGAAATTATTAATGTGAAAAAAGAATTCGAATTAGAAGATGACAACTTAGCACAATCAAAATTTGAATATGAAGTGGAAATCAAGACACCTGATAATCTGTTAAATATTTTAAAAGTTAGTGCAAGGACAGGTACAATAGAAATTGATAATGAAGATTAAATAAATATCGCGTATTTGAAAAAACTCCGAACAAAATTTGTTTGGAGTTTTTTCATGTTTATACTTTACTATTTTGAAATGTGGAAAATCTTCATACTTCTACAATCTATATAAATGGCTTAAACTTCACATCTTATGAATTCCTTGAACAGCTAAACTTAAGCAAAATAATGAACTATCCTATAGAAGAAAGTTGAGGGAGCTAATCGCATATGTTTTATTGAAAGGATGTGATTGAATTATGGAACGGCCAAATTGGGGAATTGGAGGATTAGAATTCGTTGGCTGTATGTTTCTTGGTGGAGGAGTGGGATCTATGTTAGGTAATGCCCAAACTGGATGGCTAATAGGAATGGGCATTGGATTTCTTGGGATGGCTTTAACGAGACTGTTCAGAAAATAATGTAACTGAGATTCTTCTTCTGGTAAATAAGGAAATATGTAAGTAATTCATGGCATAAGAGTTCTATAAATTATAGTTCGAATTTTCTCTTTTGTATTTGTCTTTTCTAAATTTCTCCATACATAGATAAGATTCTCAAGTCGGAGGATAGCACCTTAGGGTGTCTTTTTTATGCTTTTTAAAAATGTCTTATCATATAATAGCTGAGTTTTGCTTTCAGTCTCCGATGCCCATTAAACATAAAATGAAAATTCTGCACCATTTAAACTCTGATAACAATTCATACGATCAAGAATAATTGAGCTAATAGCTCTCGATAGATTGTCATCATTTTTTTTATAATACATTAGATTCATTACCGTTTCAGACCTATGTATTCATTCATAACCTAACAGTAAAAGGGGGAATGATTAAAGGTATGGCGTTTAATGATGAATTAATTTGTCAACAGTTTGCAAGAATTATCGGCGGGCAAGAAGGATTCGCCGGTGGGAAATGCGTGGCAACAATAAACAGGGATGAAATACGAGCAACAATCTTGGGAAAACGTTTTAGAGTAACAACTTCCTTTTCATTCGAATCACGAGACAATAAAACTGGACGAGCATTATGCCTAGGCCGAGTAGCACTCTTACAAAAAGAAGTCACTGAATTTGTGGCGATAATTATTAAACAAGGAATAATTGTTTCGTCTATACACAATGAGTGGTTATGTGATGATCCAAATTTGATTTACGTTAATATCGAAGACGTTGATGATCCACTAAATTTTGCAAGAAAAGTGAGAAGAGCGTTATGCATGTAATCAATTTCTTTAGTTAAACGAGTGATTATATTAAATTGAAAAGTGCAGCGTGTTGGATGGTTTTATAAAACGAAAGAAGGTGTTTCATATTTGGAATGCCTTTTCTTTATGTTTTCGTTACTAATGCGGGTGGTTAACTGATTATATGCTGTTTATCTTGCAACAGCAAGAACTGGACGAGGTATCTTTAAAGGTATTTGACTATTTGTAGATACCATATTTTATCAAATGTTATTAGCATATCATAAAACGACAGAGGAGAAATCGCCAGAGAAATACGTCAAATTAGTCATTCCTTCTATAATCTAAGGGGGGGCGATTTTGTTTTCGAAAAATAATAGGTAAATCATTTGACAATTAAAATAATCTACTTTATTATATGTGCCATAGCATATATATGGTGAAACAAATACATTCATTGTGAATGATTGACTGGTATGCTATATCCTTTTATATCTTAATTTATAGAGGTGATATATGAACTTACATGATTTAATAGGCTATCTTGTTCATCGTACTGATGTGAAAATGACCAATTATTTTACGAAGAAATTAAAGCCTTATGGAGTTACGCCAGAGCAGTGGGGGATTATTAGTGTTCTTTGTAGCCAAAGGAGCACTACTCAAAAAGAGTTGGCGGAAGCTATTGATAAAGATCAAACTACTGTTGTTAGAATGATACAGTCAATGGAGAGAAAAGGGATTGTAAGGAAGGCTTTGAATGACCAAGATAGGCGTTCACATAACCTTTTTTTAACTGAAAAAGGTGACGAGTTAAAGAAAACAATCTTGCCTGTAGTGAAAGACGCTCACCATTTCGTTACGAGTAATTTGAGCGAGGAAGAAATTAAAGTATTACAATCGTTATTAAACAAATTGTATGATACACGCTATTAATATTTGTTCCTTATTGATGCTATGCTATTCATAAGGAACAAACTTTGTTTTAGGTATTATATGTGCTATAGCATATAATTTTTGTTTGTTTGGACGAATGGAAAGATAACTTTATTTTGTATCATATCTGATTCAGGTTAACTTTTTTGCCTAGTACCAGTCAAATTCCCGCATTATATATGCTATAGCATGTAATTTTCAGCCCTTTAATATGGAAAAGGGTAATGTAAATGGAAGCGACTTCCATACTGGTAATCTCAGGAAATAGGGTAAAGGTAGTGACTACTACCTGAACAATACTGAGTTTTTATCAAATAATAAGAAAGGTGTGATTACTATTTTAATTTTCATCAATATTGTAAAAGTAGTGTTGTTTCTGTTCTTTTTAATGACAGGAATGAAAATTATATCCGGGAAAATGGCAGATGAGTTCAAACGATTTGGTTTACCTTCGTTTTTTAATTTCTTAACTGGAGTTTTTGAGATTGTAGGAGCGATTGGAATGTTGATAGGAATCTGGATTCCAGTAGTAGCTTTATGGGCAGGATTGTTATTAGCTGGTACGATGCTTGCAGCCGCATTAACTCTAATTGTATTAGCGAGAGATCCTTTTAAGAAAGCAATACCTGCGCTTGTTTTGTTTGTCCTTAGTTTAGGGGTAAGTTTGTATCATATTTTTTAAACATAACTGAAAACTATTAAACTTTCACTTTATGCGTTCAAGTTACTATCGTTTTGTGATTATGTTACAAATAGGGGGATTCTCCAATTAGTGCTTGAATAATAATAGCAATACGAATTTAGACATTACGATCATTCGGATCATAATCAGTAAAAGAATGGCAAGAATTTTATATTAAAAATAGGAGTGAGTGAAAATGGCATATTTATTACAAGTTGATTTTCCGTTTGAAGGTCCTTTTGGTGAAGAAATGGAAAAAGGATTTTGGGATTTAGCAAATAGTATTAACGAAGAAGAAGGATTCCACTGGAAAATATGGACTGAGAATGAAGAAACAAAAGAAGCTGGAGGCATTTATGTATTTGAAGAAAAACAAGATGCTGAAAAATACGCGGAAATGCACAAGAACAGACTTGAAGCAGCTGGTGTTAAAGATATTAGAGTAAGAATTTTTAACATCAATGAAAAGTTAACTAAGTTGAATCGTGGTTTTATTAAATAATTCCGACAGTCGGAGCAAGCGTAAAAAGGAGGGGGATAATCCCCTTCTTTTTTTAATTCTTAAATTGATGGTGAGGGGGCTCGCATAAAAAATAATCAATTATAAAAGTAATTTTGAACGTAAGGAATTTGTAAGGAAGAGGTAAGAAAAAAGAGATTTTCCTTGTGTAAGATGAAAATGTAAAGAAGAGTGAGAGGAGAAAAATACTATATATTTCTATAAAAAACAAATCAATTAATAAGACTTGTTTGGAGGAAAAGAGACATTACAGATTCAATGTCGTCCTTTTGCAGTGGGGTAAGAAGAAAGCTGTGTGATTAGTTCCAAACAGCAAATAACCATTTATACAATATGAATAGGGGAGAGGAATATTTTGATGAAAAAGCATCGCCAAATTACATGTACAGGTTTAGCCCTTTTAATAACTGGAGGTTCCCTGTTTTATACAACTCCAACCTCAAGTGTAAAAGCGGAGTCCATTCAAAATGTATCTAGTTCGTTACAAACAAGCACCCAAAGAGATCATAATTCCGTCAAAGAGGCAATGCGGGATACATTGAAACTAGGATATCCAGGGATACTTGCTAAAACTTCTGAGAGTGGAAAAACATGGAGTTATGCGGCTGGTGTAGCTGATCTGAGTACTAAGAAACCAATGAAAACAGATTTTCGTTTTCGAATTGGCAGCGTGACAAAGACGTTCACTGCAACAGTTATACTTCAATTAGCAGGAGAAAACCGCTTGAATTTAGACGATTCTATTGAAAAATGGTTGCCTGGTGTCATTCAAGGAAATGGATATGATGATAAACAGATTACTATCCGGCAATTATTGAATCACACAAGTGGTATCGCTAATTACACAAGGTCAAAGGATTTTAATATGATGGATACAAAAAAATCTTATACTGCTGAAGGATTAGTAAAGATGGGAATATCCATGCCTCCAGATTTTGCTCCAGGAAAGAGCTGGTCGTATTCAAATACAGGATATGTATTACTAGGAATTCTTATTGAAAAAGTAACTGGGAACAGCTATGCGGAAGAGATTGAAAATCGAATTATTGAACCACTTGAATTAGCGAATACATTCTTACCTGGAAATTCAAGCGTCATTCCAGGAACCAAGCATGCCCATGGATATATCCAATTAGACGGAGCAAGTGAGCCAAAAGATGTTACTTATTATAACCCAAGTATGGGGAGCTCGGCCGGAGATATGATTTCTACAGCTGATGATTTAAACAAATTCTTTTCTTATTTACTTGGGGGCAAGTTATTGAAAGAACAGCAACTAAAGCAAATGCTTACAACAGTCCCTACAGGAACAGATGAACTTGGCGATTCCGGGCTTGGAATTTTCAAAATGAAGCTTTCAAACGGTGTATCGATATGGTGGCATGGAGGAACCATTCCTGGCTTTTTAACTTTTGCTGGAGGCACACTTGGAGGCAAGCATACATTGGCAGTCAATTTGAACAGCCTTAAAGCTGATACTCCTGATCCTTTTAAAAATATTTTACTTGCTGAATTTAGCAAGTAGTCTAAAAGTAAAAACGGGTAAAATTTATCATAGTTTCATAGTTACACAAATGAATGATGAAAACGATCAATTATTTAAGGAGGTAATTTCGTGATGAAAAATACGCTAACTGGTGTGTTAGCCACTGCATTAGCGGTAACTATGATTCTACCAACAGGAGCGAAAGCATTTTCTGAAAGTAAGACTACTGTTGTAACTGGTGAAGAAGTAGTTAGTCAGGAACTGAAGAAGATTGCAGCAGAGAAGGCGGAGCTACTTACGAAGTCACATGGGGCAGCTAGCGTGCAGTATGCACTAATTGATAATGGAAAACTTATTTTGTCGGGTCAGGCTGGCAAGAACGATATGGAAGGGGAAAAGCCGCTAACCAAAGATACTTTATACGGGATTGGTTCAGTTAGTAAAATGTATGCAACAGCGGCTGTAATGAAATTGGTCGATGAAGGAAAAGTCGATTTGGATGCTCCTGTTGTCCGCTATGTTCCTGATTTTAAGATGAAAGACGGTCGATACAAACGTATTACACCGCGTATGTTATTGAATCACTCCTCTGGATTGCAAGGTTCTACGTTAGGTAATGCATTTTTATTTAACGATAATGATACCTATGCCCATGATACCTTGTTACAGCAATTGTCAAATCAAAACTTGAAGGCGGATCCTGGTGCTTTCTCGGTATACTGTAACGATGGTTTTACGCTGGCCGAAATTTTGGTGGAAAGAGTTAGTGGTATGAGCTTTACTGAATTTCTACATCAAAACTTTACAGAGCCTTTAAAGATGAATCATACGAAAACGCCGCAGGACAAATGGAGGGATGAAAATCGGGCTGGACTATATTACCCGGCGTACCAAGGGCAACTTCCAATTGAATCGGTGAATGTTATTGGTACGGGAGGTATATCTTCCACGGCAGAAGATATGGTGCGATTCTCACAACTATTTATGGGACAGGGAAAAGGAATCCTCTCTGATAAGGTAGTTAAGGCAATGGAGCAAGAGGAATATAAAAAAGGAATGTGGCCGGGGGCTGGCGAGAATATTTTTAACTATGGTCTTGGCTGGGATAGTGTGAAACTATACCCATTCAGCGAATATGGGATCAAAGCTTTGGCTAAGGGCGGCGATACGGCATTGCAACATGCTATATTAGTCGTGCTTCCGGAACAGAAAATAGCAGCGGCTGTATTGACATCTGGTGGACGGAGCTCTACAAATCAGCTAATGGCAACTGAATTGCTGCTCGCTACGCTTAAAGAAAAAGGTACTATTAAGGAAATCAAGCCGAACAAATCCTTTGGTAAGCCGGTCAAAGTCAAAATGCCTCAAGGCGTAGCAAAGAAAGCTGGATTTTATGGTAATAGCGAAACTCATTTCAAGATTGAAATTACTAAGAACGGTGAACTATTCTTACCATCTAATCCAGAAGAAAAATATGTATATACTGCTGATGGAAGCTTTATTAATGAGGGGGGTACTTCCAAGCTCAACTTCGTAACCGAGAAGAATGGAAGAACTTATTTGAAGGAGAGCGCATATAAATCTCATCCAGGTTTAGGGCAAAGTATGATGACCCACTATTTAGCTGAGAAACTAGAAGATAACGTGCTTTCGAAGAAAACCGCTGCTGCATGGGCAAAGAGGGAAGGTGTCAAGTTTTATCGTGTAAACGAGAAATTTAGTTCTATTCAATATCTTGTTCAGTCGAAACATTTTAGTACTCAAATTACTCGCAAGGAAGGCCCAGCAGGCTATTGGGATGGCAGAAAAATTACAGGTCCGAACACCGCGGTGCATCAGATCCAAGTACCCGTGATGAATGGTCGTGATACGACGGAAACGCATTTCTATACAGAAGGCGGCAATGAATATATGGAGATGGCTGGATTGTTATACGTAAGTGAATCAAATGTAAAACCAATTGATATAGGCCAATCATCCAAAGTTACGCTGGGAGCAAATGGGCATGCGAAATGGTTTACAATTCCACAAGCGGCAACAGAGAAAAGAATGACCGTGACGTTGCCACCAAAGGGTTCGTTTGCGGTGTATGATGAGAAGGGAGTTTGCGTCAACTTTAGCATCGTGAGTGGCAATAACAAGGCGAAACTGCCGAAGAACGGAACAATCGTATTCGCTGGGGCACCGAAATCGGAATTTGCAATCTCGGTGAACTAGCTACAATTTAAGATGATCTAAACAAAACCAGTACGGCACAGAAAAGATGTATTACTGGTTTTGTTTGTATTTATGCATTATCAATGAAAAAACTTGAATAATATCACGCTCAAGCACTATAAAAACATCAAAACTAGAAAATTAGTATCTCTAGAAGATGTACAGTTTTTTGGGAGTTGAATAATTTTAACAGGGTAGAGAGATTAAATTTCTACTCTTTTTCTTCAATTAATAGAAATGTATGTACATACACATTATATTTTTATTCCATAAATTTAAAAATTTTGTTCACGATAGTTTGAAATTGTAAAAAAAGAAAATATGTGGCACGACATCACTTTGTTTTTATACAGCTTTGTAATTAAACTATAATATTGTATTTTTTCTTCATTATTGAAATTAGTAATAATAAAATGTATTATTGAAAAGCACAATTTATAATTCAAGTAATCAAGCATATGTATCCATAATAATTTGAACATTCAGAAATTATAATATTGTCTAAAAACGAGGTGAGATTCATAGAAACAGTACATATTAAGTGGTATGGCATGTATAGTATAAATGACTTTTATAATAGGGAAGAAGCTTCTAAGAAGGGGATATTTGCAATCTCTAGAGTATATGCTAAGAATGTAACATTGCTCTATATAGGACAAACTAAAAGAAGCTTTATACAAAAGATAAGAGAACTTAATAAAGATTGGGCTTTTGATGAGAGCGAATTAAAGATTACATTAGGAATAATAGAATTTCCTAGTGGTGAACTTTACTCTGAAAAGAAGGTAAAAGAGATAAAATCTCTTTTGATTTTACGACATACCCCATTAGAAAACGAAACATCTTTATTATACTATAGAGGGAAATTTAATTTTAAAATTATTAATAAGGGAAGAAGAGGTTTAATTGTTAAAAAGCTTTCTACAGGAGATCTAATGTGGACGTAATTGGAATCACCTTTGAATAAAATTGAAGGTTTCTTAAGTGCAGAAGCTTATCAATTTTTAATGTATTAAACTATTTTGAATAACATATGTCAGATACTTGAAAAAACACAAATTTTATTATGATATGAAATCCTGTATGGAAAGTGTAGTTTATTTCTATTGTTTAATAAAAATATTAAGAATTTTAGGGATAATACATAAAGAGTAGAGAAGAAAGTAAACACGGAGGTTTGAAGAATGGGACAAGTAAGCAGATTTCAAGAAAAACAACAGAATCGTCGTCAAAAGGCAATTTTTAATATTGCATTTACTTTGGTATTAGTGACAGTTGGTATAGTGACATACCAATTGTTTACCCCTTCTAATACATCAACGAAAGCAATTGCTCAAGAAAAGAAAGTAACAAAGATAGAAGAGAAGAAAACTGAAGATAAAGAAACAGCAAAGATAGAAGAGAAGAAAACTGAAGATAAAGAAGCAACAAAGATAGAAGAGAAGAAAACTGAAGATAAAGAAGCAGCAAAGATAGAAGAGAAGAAAACTGAAGATAAAGAAGCAACAAAGTTAGAAGAGAAGAAAACTGAAGATAAAGAAATAGCAAAGATAGAAGAAAAGAAAAGCGAAGATAAAGAAGCAGCACAGTTAGAAGGGAAACAAAAAGTAGAAAAATCGGTAAAAACGAACGAAACTGAAAATAAAGAGGAAGAAAAAACGGTATCTCAAGAAAAGGATCCTCAAACTAATCCTTCATGGAAGCCAATTGGTACAGAGCAAGGAGCAAAACCTGATATGAAATTTAAAGAAGGAACAGTAGATTGGAGTGAGATGAAAAAAGCAATCTCTTATGCTGTTGATGTTCCAGAGAGCCAATTGATTTTCGATTTTATTGGAAATAATGGTAATAATAAAGCCTACGGTAATGTACGAGATAAACAAAGTAATAAAAAATATAAGGTTAATATTGATTGGGTAGAGAATCAAGGGTGGAAACCAGCATCTGTACAAGTGGTAAAATAAATAATAGAAATGTAATTATATGTTTAAAAGGAAAGTAGTATTAGGCACTCATGGAGCTGTAATGACTTTGATGTTGTATGAACTTAGCTTGATAGCGATGGGGTACCGCCAACAAGACTCGAATTTTGCACGCTAAGCAAAAAAAAACAATAAGCTGTCCACATGGACAGCTTATTTACATAATTCTTGTTATTGGAAGTCGTTTTGAAATTCTATATGTTTACTTTTTTCTTGTTCTTACGAATAAACCACAACACCACAGTTAAAAATAATAAAAAACTCAGTAAAAAGAGCGGTATTTTTTGAATAAAGAAAAATCCTTTCCAAAAATCTAACCTAGTACTATCAGGACAATTTGTTGCCATCCCACCTATAAAAAAAGACAACGGAATAGTAAGTATATTTATCCCTAAACCGATCATTACGAATGATAGATTTTTACTCCAGATTTTTGGTAATGCAGCCATAATAAATAAAACTAATGCAGTACCAATTATAAGAAACAGTACTCCAAAATAAAATGCAAAATATAAAATAATTCCCATAATCCCCCTCCAAGACTTTAATTGTACCATCAATAAGGGCAATTTTGGATGAATATGATATTCGTATATAGTTAACATAACGTCCCATTATCGATAGCAAATAATTTCATAGAATCCTTGTATGTACAGGGGATCTTGTTTTTTGGTCTATGTATCTCTTATATAGGATTTTATACATCATTGATGTAGCGGGGATATGAGGGAGCCTCGCTTTTCTTTTTTTACATAAAATTTTGTATGAAAACAGTTGAGTTATAATGCTTTATGCTGAAAAATAAAAACTTTTCTTTGAATTTGAAAAGAAGGTGTTACCTTGTCAAGTGTTGAAGAAAATGAGATAGCAACTGTTGCTACAGATAGTGTAGCGGATACAGAACACGAACTTCATCACATGAGGGTCATCCGAAATCGGTACTTGAGTTAATCGTCAGCTGAGATCTTTGGAATTGAACTGACGGGTAACTTTAACAAAATAAGGAGTACAATTAAACAGCCTAAAATATGCAAGTTTTTATGCGAAACTGCTTGCGTATTTTGGCTATTTTTGCATTCGTAAAAGTGCTATAAGTAAACAGCATTTTTAAATTGCCAAATACCCCCATGAGATCAATGGGACTTATATTCCACTTCTTTATCAGAATGATATTAAGAAGTGGAAATAGTATAAGTACCCAAAAAACGATAATAAAAACTGTATTCATCAGTTTCTACTCCTTATGTGAATCATAAAGTTATTATCCCGTTTATTGTGGGCTGACTAAAGTTTCACTTTATCTCTCCGTCTCAAAAAACTCAATCCACTCTCCATCAGGGCCAGCGAAGAATATGTAACGTGTTCCATCTGGTAATGTTTCGATTTCTTCTCCTAGTAAAAAGGTTACGCCGTGTTTTTGTATTCTTTCAATTTCATCCTCTAATGAATCTACCTTAAAGCAAATGTGATGTACTTTTCCTTCTGCCGGAAGAGAAGAGTTATAACCTTCAATGAGTTCGAGTATCGTTTCCTTCGATTCTTCCACACCTAAAAAAGCGAGTTTTAAGTCTGGGTTCGGGTGCCCCATACGTTTAAGGAGCTGTAAGCCGACTACTTCTTCATAAAATGAGATAGATGCTTCTAAGTTTGCAACCATAAGTCCAACGTGTTCTATTCTTCTAACTGGCATGTAGATTCCTTCTTTCTGAAAATTATATACAATATATTATTGAAAATTAAGAAAATAAGCAAGATAAAAACCTTACAAATTTTAGCGTGTTATATGGTATAGTGAGAAAGTATGTTTGGGGAGAAGGAAGGAGATTATACGATGAATACAACTACTCAAACTCCTTCATTATCGGAAACGATGAAAGAGTGGCATTATGCATTAGCATATGAAATTAAACATTGGAAAACGATAGGTGGTAGTAAAATTTCTATCATGAATGGTCGTTTTTTATATACAGATTATGAAAGTACAGTGTACGTATTTCAGCTTATTTCGGAAGTAAGCTTACCTGAAGGTTCACCGATTCGAATTGAGTTCGATGGTGAGGAAGCGACAGGAGAAGTATTATCTGTACATGGATTAGAAATAGAACTGAAATTAAATGATTATATACAAGGTGAAATAAGAGAAGCGGTTTTATACAGTGAACCGTGGCAACTTTTAGAGCAACTGCAAGAGCGATTGAAAGAAGCACGTAAAGATAAGCTGAAACGTAATCGTATAAAGCGTCTTGTTGATGGGACGAGCAGCCCGAAACATATTGAGAAGATGAAAAATCCAAAAAATGAACTGGCATATCGCGCGTTTTATAATCCGACAACGTACGTATGGGGACCGCCGGGAACAGGGAAGTCTTACAATTTATCACGTATTATTTCGGCTCATTATCAAAAAGGAAAATCGGTACTTGTGTTAGCTCATAGTAATGCGGCAGTAGACGTATTAATGAGTGAAGTAACGAAGCAAATTGAGAAGAAAAAGAAATGGACGCCTGGCGAAATTGTTCGTTACGGTTATAGTCAACATGAACATATACGAAATCATGAAACGTTACTTGCATCTAAGTTAGTTGAAACGACGAACGGATCATGGGGTGAGGAAAGACTCTACTTGGAAGAAACACGCCAAGAGCTTCGTGAAAAAATCTTATCGTATAAGGCAACGTCCTCTGATAAGAAGCGTATGCAGGAGATTGAAAGTGATCTTCGAAAGCAAAGGGCTAAAATTAAAGAAGTAGAAAAAGAATATATTGAAAATGCGAAAGTAATCGGCGTAACTTTATCGAAATGTGCCATTGATGCGCTAATTTATGAGCGTACATTTGATTTAGTTGTCGTAGATGAGGTGAGTATGGCGTTCGTTCCGCAAATTGCATTAGCTGCTTCACTTGGAAAACGTATCGTCGTTTGCGGTGACTTTTTACAGTTACCTCCAATTGCTATGGCAAATCATGAACTGGTTCGCAAATGGCTTGGGGAAGATATGTTTTACCATGCTGGGATTGTTGAGTCTGTTAATAAATCAGAAGCACACCCAAACCTATTTATGTTGCAGGAACAAAGACGTATGCATGCGGATATATCGAAGTTTACGAATTCGTTTATTTATAAAAATAGAGTATACGATCATCCGTCTGTTTCAGAGCGTAAAGAACTTGCGCAATTGCAGCCGTTTGCAAATGAAGCGAGTGTTTTATTTGATACGAGCCAAATGGGAGCTTTTTCGTTAAAAGATGCTGCTTCTGGTTCACGTTTTAACATTATGTCTGGTTTAGTAGCAATGCAAATGATGTTAATCGGATTGTTAGACGGTGTTCAATCAATTGGTATTGTGACACCTTACAGGGCGCAGTCACGCTTTTTATCGACGTGTATTAGAGAAATGTTGCAGAGAACGAAATATCAAAACATACCAGTTTTAGCGGCGACAGTTCATAAGTTCCAAGGTTCTGAAAGAGATATGATGATTTTTGATACGGTGGATAGTTATCCGCAAGAACGACCTGGCGTATTATTCTTTGATCACAAAAACCATCGCCTCGTCAATGTAGCAGTGACAAGGGCGAGAGGGAAGTTCATTCAATTATCAGATTGCCATTATATGCGTAAAAACCTTTCGAGAAAACAAGCGTTATCACAATTAACAGCTCATATAGAACGTCACGGAGATGTGTATGATCGCACGACATCAAGACAATTGTGGGAACGAAAAATATCGAAACGTTTACGCTGGTTTATGGAAATGAATCTTGAGGAAACGAAAGGGCTATTAAAAGATATTTTAGCAGCAAAACGAAAAATTATTATTTCACTTCCAAGTACAAAACAAGTGGATAAGCGAGTATGGCAAGCGTTAATGCGTACAAATGCGCAAATAACAGTGTATAGTGACGGACCAGTTCCACTGAAAAATGTAAAGTTACAAAGACAAAATAAAGCATTCCCGTTCCTAGTAATCGATGATGAAATCTTCTGGGCAGGCGCACCGCTTACATCTCAAATGATGTTTGAAGGTAGTACGGAATTTCCGTACGTATGTGCAAGACTGCAAGCACCTGAGACAATTGGTGTATTAAAAGGATTTTTAGATATTCGGTAAATTCGGATAGGAATTCCTTGACTTTTACTTGGAATGAACTTAGAATAAAAAATAATTTAATATAATTTTATGAAAATTCTTATCGCGAGAGGTGGAGGGACTGGCCCTATGATACCTCGGCAGCGGATTCGTTATGAATACTGTGCCAATTCCAGCAAGGTAACTTGAAAGATAAGAAAGAAGCTCATTTTGACTGTATATACAAAAGCCTCTTTCTATCTTTTAGAAAGAGGCTTTTTTACGTGAAAATAAAAGGAGGAAGAAAAATGGGAGCGACAGGAGTAGCGTCACAAAGAAAAACAATTGAAGAGAGTATCGAAAGAAATAAGGAAAAGTACATAGAAACAAGTCATGATATTCATGCGAATCCGGAGATTGGAAACCAAGAGTTTTACGCATCAAGAACGTTAAGTTTATTACTAGGTAGTGCAGGGTTTCAGTTGCAGCACAATATAGCTGGACATGAAACGGGATTTATCGCGCGAAAAAGCTCTGGAAAACAAGGACCAGCAATCGCATTTTTAGCTGAGTATGACGCTTTACCAGGACTTGGCCATGCGTGTGGTCACAATTTAATTGGCACAATTAGCGTTGCAGCAGCAATTGCATTATCAGAAACACTTGAAGAAATTGGCGGAGAAGTTGTCGTGTTTGGTACGCCAGCAGAAGAAGGCGGGCCAAATGGTAGCGCGAAATCAAGTTATGTAAAGGCAGGTTTATTTAAAGACATTGATGCGGCGCTTATGATTCATCCGAGCGGAAAAACAGCGACAACGAGTCCTTCACTAGCAGTCGATCCACTTGATTTTCATTTTTACGGAAAAACAGCTCACGCTGCAGCTTCGCCAGAAGAAGGGATTAACGCATTAGATGCGGTTATTCAGCTCTATAACGGTATTAATGCACTTCGCCAACAACTTCCGTCAGACGTGAGAATTCATGGCGTCATTACAGAAGGAGGAAAAGCACCTAACATTATTCCTGACTATGCCGCGGCTAGGTTCTTCATCCGTGCAGCAACGCGAAAAAGATGCGCGGAAGTAACAGAAAAAGTAAGAAACATTGCTGAGGGAGCAGCGTTAGCAACAGGTGCGAAAGTAAAAATCCATCAATTCCAAAATGAAATCGATGAATTACTCGTAACAAAAACATATAACGATATTGTAGCGGAAGAACTAGAACTATTAGGTGAAGATGTAAATCGTAAAGAAAGAGTAGGAATCGGTTCAACCGACGCAGGAAACGTAAGTCAAGTCGTACCGACAATTCATCCGTACATTAAAATCGGACCAGATGATTTAATTGCACATACGAATGAATTTAGAGAAGCAGCACGTTCAGAACTTGGAGATAAAGCATTAATTACATCGGCAAAAGCATTAGCAAATACGGCGTATCGATTAATTACGGAAGAAGGGTTGTTAGAGAAGGTGAAGGAGGAGTTTAGAGAGGCGCAGAGGAATCAAGGGTAAGGGGATTAAGGTACTTTTTTCGAATAGCAATCTAAATAATAAGTAGAGATATAAAAAAGAACATTGAAAATCAATGTTCTTTTTTTGTTACTAATCATTAATTTTGTTGGATTTTCTCATAAAGGAAAAGCTTTTACTGTTAGCGGAGGATAATACGTATCCTTTATTAGAATGACAATTTCTCCTCAAACTCACTCTTTAAAACAATTAAAGGAGATGACAAGCCAAATTGCATTAAAGAGTCTAAAAATGTAGCGAGAGAATCCATCGAATCGCTCATGACCTTCATCATATAATTAAACTCCCCACTAATTCGATATAAATCTGTTACTTCAGGAGCGGCATTACAAAATTGAATAAAATCAGAGCATTGGCTCGTTTTAAACATGATGAATGCTTGAATGTTTTTATTAATTTTTGCAGGCTCAAATTTCGTTCGATAAGCCGCTATAACTCCTTGATCTTCAAGTTTATTAATACGCTCTTTTACAGCAGGTTGCGTCATGGATATAATTCGTCCTATTTCTGAAACGGAAATTCTCGCATTTTCATACAACAAGTTCATAATTTTATGATCGATTTCATCCAGTTTTACTGCATTTTGCATTGGGGTATCTCCCTTGATTTATTTTCTAAAGTAAATTGTGATTTATAACTATAATATCATAAGTAAAGGAACTAAATTACCTATAAATTTATATTTAAAATGATTGGGGTTTACATGAAAATATAAGTATAGATTTTTATTAAACGGAAATTTAGGAAGGATGGAAAAAATGAAGAATCTTGATGGGAAAGTAGCGATAGTAACAGGGGCGAGTCGCGGTATTGGTCGGGCGATTGCGATGAGATTGGCAAAAGACGGTGCATTAGTAGCGATTCACTACGGCCGAAATAAGGCAGCTGCAGATGAAACAATTAGTGAGATTGAATCTAATGGAGGAAAAGCATTCTTAATTGAAGCTGATCTCAATTCAGTTGATGGTGTCAAAAAGTTAGTAGAACAATTGAAGAATGAATTACAAATAAGAGTTGGTGCATCAGAGATTGATATTTTAGTAAACAATGCAGGGATAGGTACACAAGGAACGATTGAAAATACGACAGAAGAAGTTTTTGATGAAATTATGGCCGTAAATATTAAAGCACCATTCTTCTTAATTCAGCAAACATTACCGTTACTACGAGCAGAGGGGCGCGTTATTAACATTTCATCAGCTGAAGTAAGACTTGGTTTTACAGGGTCTATTGCATACGGTTTAAGTAAAGGTGCATTAAATACGATGACACTTCCTCTAGCTAAACATCTCGGAGAAAGAGGTATAACAGTGAATACAATTATGCCTGGATATACGAAGACAGATATTAATGCAAAATTGCTAGATGATCCGGAAATACGAAGTTTTGCTACGAATTCATCTGTGTTCGGGCGAATAGGGCAAGTTGAAGATATTGCAGATGCAGTAGCATTCCTTGCTTCTTCTGATAGCCGCTGGGTAACTGGGCAGATTTTAGATGTTTCTGGAGGGTTTTGCTTATAGGGGCACTACTCCATACTCATCAAGCTAATCAAGTAAATTACTAGTTATGAAACGATCCTTGTTTCATAACTAGTAATCTATAGAAAGGTAGGGATGATAAAGAAGTCTATTAAAACGTGATTTTTTCGCTAGGAAATTTGAATAAAGGGGCTATTTTTCATTATTCGTAATCTAAAATAATCAAATTTTATTTTACAGTACAATAAAACAAAATTATTGACCGCATGGTACAAAAAGGGTATTCTATTCATGTTATCTTTAAAATGAGAGGAGGATACGATTGAATAAACGCGGCAGACCTCGAGAGTTTGATTATTCCTCAATTGTAGATGTTGCAATGAAAACATTTTGGTTAAGAGGATATGAAGGGTGTTCTACACAAGATTTATGCAGTGATACAGGACTTGGAAAAGGAAGTTTATACAATACTTTCGGTAGTAAACATGAACTGTATAAACAAGTATTAGAACGCTACCATGAAATTGGGATTAGGGAACAAAGGAAATTGTTACATACTCCAATTCCAGTTAAAGAACGATTAAGTAATTTTTTTGAATGGGCATTGAAAGAAGACTTTGAGAATATGGATCAAAAAGGATGTTTATTGATTAATGCCAGTATAGAACGTGCTAAAAACGATTTAATGGTACAAGAAATTTTCTCGAAGCATGTTGAACTTCTTAAACAAGCTATTGAAACAGTGATGGAGGAAGGATTGCAAACAGGTGAAATTTCAAAGAAGCAATCAGCTGAGGAATTAGCTAGTCTGCTTTTAAGCAGTTATTACGGATTCCGTGTTCTTAATGTATCGATGCAAAATCGGATGTTGTCTGAACAAGTTATCAAAGGAACAGTAGAGTCTATTTGTGGCGCTTAGTGCGCTCTTTTTTCGCACTATTTTTGTACCGATCATTACAATAATGAATATGGAGTGTTTTTATGTCATCGATTATTTATTTATTAGCTTTAGCAATCTTTTGTATGACTACATCAGAATTTATGGTTGCAGGTATGATGAATGAACTTGCTCTTGCATTCCAGGTTCCTGTATCATCTATTGGGTATTTAATTTCAGCTTATGCAGGAGCAATGGTAATAGGAGGCCCCATTTTAACTGCAATCCTCTTACGAATGCGCAGCAAACAAGCATTATTGTTTTTAATGTTCATATTTTTAATTGGTCAATCGCTCGGAGCTATTGCTTGGAACTATGATATTATGATGATTTCACGTATTATAACTGGTATTGCTTCAGCTTCAGCTTTTGGAGTTGCGATTTCCTTTTCTGCGACATTGGTTCACTCTGATTCAAGGGGAAAAGCTGCATCAATTGTACTTGCAGGTTTAATGTTCGCAACTGTATTAGGTTTACCTATAACGACCGTTATTTCGCAATATTTTGGCTGGCGTATTAGTTTTGGGGCTGTTTCTGTTCTTGTGCTAGTATCAGGGATTATGATTCAACGGTTGTTACCATCCTCTTCAAATAAAGAGCAATTAAATTGGAAAGATGAACTTCTGCGATTTAAGAATATTCATCTTTGGGCAGCGTACGTAACAAGTATGTTCATTATTGGTGGCACGTTTGCAGCATTTAGCTATTTCACTCCTATCTTTACAAATGTTACAGGATTTTCAAGTGCAAGTATTCCATATTTACTTGCTCTCTATGGTAGTGCGACGGTAATTGGGAATATAATAATTGGCAAGTTCGCTGATAAATTTACAATGAAAATACTTATGGGTGGATTAATTATATTAATCATAGCGTTGTCTTTATTTGCTTTAAGTGCAGAGAATAAATACATTGCAGTGATTTCTACGATTTTTATTGGTTTAACTGGTGTAGCATTGAATCCAGCTATGGTTGCGAGGGTGATGAAAACAGCTAGTAATGGAATAATGATAAATACCGTTCATAGTTCTTTTATTACGCTAGGTATTGTTATTGGTTCGTCACTAGGTGGTCTTGGGATCAGTAAAGGATATGGTTTTGTATCTCCTCTATGGATTGGAGCTTGTTTAGCTATCCTTGGGGTAATTTCGTTATTCCCATATTTACATAAAGGAAAGGCAGATTAAGATGTTTAAAATTTCTTTATATGAGGTACCGCCACATCACCATCAAGCTAATACTTTCATATATCCCTAAATTAAAAAATTCTTTTTCTACAGATAGCTATTCTGAGAAGCCGCTCATTTTTTCGTTTTGGGGGCATTTCTTTTTCTTAAGTTGATGGGTAGTATGGTGATCTCTATTAGACGATAGTGAATTAACAATTTCGGGGTTCAGTTCAACTTTATTCAAAATAAGATTTTTTTGCAGCAAAATCAATGTTAGTGGAACTTTTTTAATCAAACTTTTTTAAAAATTAACATAAATACTTGCAATATTTAAATTAGTACTATATAGTTCTAGTTATGACAAAGATAAAATTAATGAATCAAAAACGTGTGATTGAAGTAGCTGCAACATTATTTTTAGAAAAAGGGTTTGCTTATACAAGTATGGATGAATTAGTACGTGTAAGCAAAGTTTCAAAGTCTAATGTGTATTATCACTTTTCTAATAAGGAAGTATTATTAGAAGGGGTCGTTGATTATTGGATTGAAATGTATCAATCTGCAATTGATGACGTACTTTCTCAGAACCAATTTTTAGTTGAAGATCGTATCCAACTGTTTTTAAAGCAATTATCACAAGGAGTTCAATCGAGAGAGTATAAGGGAAGCTGTCCATTTATTACTCTTTATATTCAAAGTCCTACACAGGCCACGCAAATAAAAGAAAAAATAGGTCTTTTTTTTACAGGATTACAAAAGAAAGTTTCTCTATTACTTAAACAAGGGGTAGAGAATGGAGAATTTAGAAATACGATTAATATTGATGAGGTTGCATCACTTTTTATTACAAATCTTGAAGGAGCGTTATTTATTTCAGAAACATTGAAGGATGCAACTGTAATCACGAAAACAGCAGATCATTTTTTAAAATTGCTTCGATAAAAGAAGCATTTTTTTTACATCAAATTAGTACTAATCAGTACTAAAAGGGGGATTTTATATGAGAACAGTATTTTTAACTGGTGGAACAGGCTTTATTGGAAAACAATTAGTAAAAGAATTAGCCAAAGAGGATGTTAAAATTCTTCTTTTAGTGAGGTCGAAAAATAAAGCAACACGTCTTTTTCAAGAAAGAGGCATCTTAAAAAAGGAAGTTATGCACTTTATTGAAGGTGATTTGACGAAAATAGATTTAGGTCTAAGTGCTGAAGATAAGGAGAGGGTATTGAAAACGGATGTGATTATTCATGCAGGAGGCCCCATGGATATTCAAGCGACAAGTAAAGAGGCAGCTTCCGTATTTTTAAATGGCGCCAAACATATTAGTGAATTAGCTAAAAGTATTCATCAATTGAAGGGTTTGCAACAATTTATTCATGTTGTAGGTTATATGAGTCCTTTTGATGATAAAAATAGCAAGATTGCAATTGATGTGTTTCAAGAAGGAAACAATTATTTGAAAATAAAAAATCCATATGAGAGAACAAAATTTTTAGCAGATCTTTATATCCGTCAGCAGGCATCAGCAGTAGGTTATCCGCTTTCTGTAATTAATCCGCCAACTGTAGTCGGTAGTAGTAAAACAGGGAGTACAGAGCAGATAGCAGGATTAGGTTTGCTTGTGATGAGTATGCGAAGAGGGCTCATGCCAGTGATTCCTGGAGGTAAGGGATATAGGTTACCACTTATTTCAAACGATGAGCTTGCGAAGTTTATTGTGCAGGTTTTCAGATTGGAGCAACCGACTATTCAAACATATACACTTGTTGAAGACAAACAGCACGATCAAAACATTGCTGAATTATTAAGTATTATGTCGGAAAGTATGAATATGAGGGCACCAAAAATCTCTGTTCCAATGCCATTTATGAAAGCAATTATGAATAGTGGAGGAAGTAAAATAACAAAAATTCCTTCTGATGGACTGAATTTTATTACAAAACAAAAATTTTCAAATGTTTCAGCGAAAAAAATTATGGGAGGAGATTGGTTTAAGAAGACGAGTGTAATGAAATTTTTCCCTGCCGTAGTAGCTGATCTGGATTATCGAATGATGTATCAAAATGGCCGGCATAATCATTTATTTAAACGAACATTATGCGATAACACTACCCTTTACCAATTACAAGGAACGGGTAAACCGTTTATTTTATTACATGGTTTATTGAGTGATGGAGAGGATTTATTTCCTTTAGCACAAGAGCTTCATGAAAAAACTGGTCAACCTGTATGGATCTTGGATCTTCCAGGTTTGGGACGGTCTCCTTTTAAACAAGAGAAAAATCTTCTAGATATCTATTTGAATGTAGTGAAAAAGTTATTGGAGAAAGCTACGAATGGTGCGCATCTAATTGGACATTCATTCGGTGCGTTTATTCTTCTGGAAGCATTGGTACAAGAGTACATAGATAAGAGGTATTCAATCACTTTACTTCAGCCACCTGTTGCTAAAAAAAATGCTAAATCGCTAAATGTTCCTCAATTTATGAACAAATGGACATTAAAATTGGCAACTACTAATTTGATAGAGCGTTATTTATTAAGTAATGGTTTGTTTGAAAGTACGGAGAGCATCCCTGAGCATTATATTGAAAAAATAAGTAACAGTTTTACTTCTCCTAGAATTTTAAATACTACGGTTCAGCTTAACAGTTTACTCCTGAAAAACGATCAAGGTGATTTCAATGAAGTAACAAAGTATAATCTTCACATTATTTGGGGGGATTATGACAGAGCCTATTCTGCTCCATCGCATCTTGGTAAGGTTGATTTTGTTCCATATGGCCATCATTTTCCTCTTAGCCATCCGAGTGAAACGGCAACATTAGTAATAAAAAATAGTAATACTAGCAGATGAGAGTGTGGGATAAATAAAAAGTGTGTAGTAAGATCGTTGTGTCTTTGAAATAAAATCGTACTGTTTGGGGTCCCGCCCCACATCCATCAACTTAAGGATTCGGGCTATTTTTGAAATTAAAAGCGCGTTACTATTTTCTTATATTAATGAGAAAGGGTGACGTGCTTTTTATGAATATGCATCAAAAGCAAGAGTTGTCTTTATTTGCCGAAGAGTTATATCGATATATGTCTTCCGCTACACTTAATCAATTAGCTATAGAAGCAGGCGGGATGAAACGAAAACGGAAGTGCCACGGGCATCATTTTTTATCTTTGTGTGTATGGCTAAATCAACAAGTCGCTACTACCTCTCTTACCCAACTATGTAGTCAATTAGAAACTTCAACAGGAGTTTTATTAAGTCCGGAAGGACTTAATCGGCGATTTAACTCGGCTTCTGTAGCCTTTTTTCGTACTGTATTTACTACGCTTCTACAGGCTAAGATTGGAGGCGTATCTAAGATTTCTCATTCTCTTTCTTCCTACTTTGAGCGCATTCGCATCCTTGATTCTACAACCTTTCAAGTTCCAGATCGATTCGCAGCTATGTATCCTGGTGCCGGAGGATGTAGTCATAAAGCTGGTGTGAAAATTCAACTAGAGTATGACTTGTTGAGTGGAGAGTTTTCTGATGTGAAAATTGAACCAGGAAAACGAAGTGATCAGGCGTATGGTGCGACTCGAACAGACATGATACAAAAGAATGAGCTGTATATCCGTGACTTAGGATATTTTCGTCTACAAGACTTTAAGTCTATTCAAGACAAGCAGGGGTATTATTTATCCCGTCTTAAGTTACCGACTAAAATATATAGAAAAGAGTTCGAAACAGTCGTATTTAAAACAAAACCTCCTCAATTGAAACCAGTATATATACAAATTCATTTGGAAGACATTATGAAACAATTAAAACCTGGCCAAGTTTATGAATTACACGATGTATATGTAGGAGTAAAGACAAACTGCCTACTCGTATTGTAGTTTATAGATGTACCGAGGAGCAAAAACAGAAACGCTTACGTGACCGAGCTATTCGTGAAAAGAAAAAAGGGATTACATATACAGAGCGCACGAAGCTTTTACAAGGTATCACGGTATATATGACAAACATTCCTACGGAATGGGTACCAAAAGAGAAAATCTATGACCTATATTCATTACGTTGGCAAATTGAGCTGTTATTTAAAATATGGAAATCTTGGTTTCAAATTCATCGTTGTAAATCTATTAAACAAGAGCGATTAGAATGTCATCTTTATGGGCAACTCATTAGTATTCTATTATGTTCTTCTACTATGTTTAAAATGCGAGAACTCCTATTACGTAAAAAACAGAAAGAACTAAGTGAATATAAAGCAATGTATATAATTAAGGATTATTTTTCACTTTTTTACCAAGCATTACACAAAAACACCCAAGAATTATCAAAGGTTCTCCTTCGTCTGTTTAACCTCCTACAGCACAACGGACGAAAATCTCATCGGTACGAGAAAAAGACAGTCTTTGATATTTTGGGTGTTGTTTATGAGTATACCACTTCTAATCCTCAGGTAGCATAGTAAAAAATTGAAACCTGTCAGGGTTTATTTGATATGCCTACTTTTATAAAATCTATAAAAGATAATAAAAAATTATATAAAAAAAACACATTTTGTTTGAAAATATCCCTTAAGTTGATGGATGTGGGGTACCGCCACATGTCCATCAACTTAAGAACTTTCTTTAACCCCAAGTTTAAAAATACGCCATCCTTTTCTATGATTCTACAGAAAGAATAGCGTATTTTTTATTTTAGGGACTATTTTGTTTTATTAGCTTAATAACATTGGCTTGCCCCCGTAATTCCAAAATCCCCAAAAATTTTTTAGAATAAGTTTTTATAGTTAGAAATATATATTTCTAACTATAAAAACTATGGGAAGATTTATCTGTTTTTCCTTTTTACCTACTTGCTAAATTCAGCAAGTAAAATATTTTTAAAAGGATCAGAAGGACTATAACTAGTTTTATGGCCATTCAAATTGATGGCCAATGTATGCTTGCCTCCAAGTGTGCCTCCAGCAAAAGTAGAAAACCCTGGAGAGGAACCTGCGTGTCCCCATATCGAGACACCGTTTGGAAGTTTAGTTTCATAGATTCCAAGACCATATCTGCCGATTTCAGCAATTCCTGTAGGAACTGTAGTAAGCATTTGTTTTAGTTGCTGTTCCTTCAGTAATTTGCCACTGAGTAAGTAAGAGAAGAATTTGTTTAAATCGTCAGCAGTAGAAATCATATCTCCATCCGAGCTACCTGGGTAAGAATAAGTAACGTCTTTTAGCTCACTTTCTCCGTCATATCTTTCATATCCACGGGCATGTTTGGTACCTGGAATAACAGTTGAATTACCAGGTAGGAATGTATTCGACAATTCGAGCGGTTCAACAATCCGATTTTCAACCTCTTCCGCATAGCTGTTTCCAGTTACTTTTTCAATAAGCATACCTAGTATTACGTATCCTGTGTTTGAATAAGACCAGCCCTTACCTGGAGCAAAGTCTGGTGGAAGAGAAATTCCCATCTTTACTAATTCTTCAGCCGTATACAATTTTTTTGTATCCATAATATCATAGTCTTTTGACTTTAAGTATTCAGCAATCCCACTTGTATGATTCAATAACTGCCGGATCGTAATCTGGTTACCATCATATCCGTTTCCTTGAATGACGCCAGGCAACCATTTTTCGATGGAGTCATCTAAATTCAAGCGGTTCTCTCCAGCCAATTGAAGTAGAACTGTTGCAATGAATGTCTTCGTCGTACTGCCAATGCGAAAGCGAAAATCTGTTTTCATCGGCTTCTTGGTTCTCAGATCCGCTATCCCGGCGGCATAGCTCCAATTTTTACTAACCTTAGAAATTTGAGCGAGTATTCCAGGGTATCCAAGTTGGAGTGAATCCCGTATTGCTTTCTTAACGGAAGTACGATCGCTTTGATTACTTGTTTGTAACGAACTAGATACATTTTGCGTGGGTTCTGCTTTTACAATTGAGGCTGGTGTTATGTATAACAGGGAACTTCCAGCTATTAAAAGTGATAGACTTGCACATGTAATTTTACTGCATGTTTTCATAAAGCATCCTCTCCTTTATTTAAATTGTAAAGTTAGTTGCTTGCTGTTTCGTATTAATCACACAGCTATCATCTCCAACAATGACAAAAAAGTCAGAATTAAATTCGTAATCATATTCATAATTATTATTTTTACAAAGGCTATTCTGTCTTAACAAACGGTAAATCCCTTTTCTTCCACATGTATGTTAACCCCAGAAATTACTTCTTTTCTTTGAAACACTCTTATTACTGGTTTGTTTTTTCATATATAAGTCATGTCTGTTCCGCCTTTCACACCTCCTTATATTTTTATCCTACACAATGAAAATCTCTTTTTTCTTACCTATTCCTTACAAATTACTTACGTTCAAAATAGCTTCTATAATGGGATAGAAGGAGCATCTGTACCCGAAAGTTCAAAGTATTTTCCAATAAATATATTTATCAAAAAGAAAAACAGGTTTTTTTCGCTTCTATGTTTCTTTTTTTCGTTTTGGGGAACAATTAATTCTTAAGTTGATAGCGATGGGGCGGGACCCCACAACCATCAACTTAAGGATTTAGACTATTTTTGAAATTAAAAGCACGTTACTATTCTCTTATGTTAATGAGAAAGGATGACGTGCTTTTTATGAATATGCACCAAAAACAAGAGTTATCTTTATTTGCCGAAGAGCTATATCGATTTTTCTCATTTTGGGGTATTTGTTTTTCTTAGATTGAGGGTGATGGGGCACTACTCTATAATGATCAAATTAAAATTTAAAACAGTTATAGAGACTCCATTCCTCAGAAATATTGTAACTATTAAGTTGTAAAAAGAACCATAGTTTTTCATTTTTGAAAAGGTTATGGTCTTTTTTAATTGTAACAAAGATATGATGCGAGGAAGTTTTTTAGATAAATCAAAAAAACTTGATTAATAAGTTGCATATAGAACTCATCTACGTATATACTATAAACATCAAAAAAAGTTGATGAAGGGAAGTGAACTACAGTGGCACAAAATTTTCAGCTCTATGAGAAAAAGTTTAAAGCGTTGGCGGATCAGAAACGCTTAGAAATCATGTATGAACTTTGCCAGCGAGGTCAGACGTGTGTATGTGATTTAACTGAAGTTTTTGAAATGACGCAATCTAAGTTGTCATATCATTTAAAGATTTTATTAGATGCAGGTTTAATTGTAAAAGAAACAAAAGGTACGTGGAGTTATTATGATTTAAATGATGCGGAAGTGAATAATTTATTATCAGAAGAATTGTGCTGTATCTTTAGAAAAACAGGAAAAGGTAGCTGCTGTTAAAGTTTTAATTTATTAATCAAAAAAAATTGATTAATGATATATAAAGAGGAGGAATAAGGTATGAGATATGTTCACGTCGGTATAAACGTTACGAATTTAGAGAAGTCTATTGAATTTTATGAAAAGGTATTTGGTGTTTCACCAGTTAAAGTGAAAACGGATTATGCAAAATTTTTATTAGAGACGCCAGGACTTAATTTTACGCTGAACGTACGAGATGAGGTGAATGGAAATCAAGTAAATCATTTCGGTTTCCAAGTGGATACAGCTGAAGAAATTACATTACATAAAGAACGATTAGAAAAAGAAGGTTTCTTTGCGCGTGATGAGATGGATACGACTTGTTGCTATGCGGTGCAAGATAAGTTTTGGGTAACGGATCCTGATGGTAATGAGTGGGAGTTCTTTTATACAAAAGCACATAGTGATGTTCATAAAATTGATGATCCATCTTGTTGCACGACTTCAAATGAGATAGTTAAAAATTCTTGCTGTTAATAGGAGATGGAAAATAAAATGAAACGTTTATCTTTTCTAGACCGATATTTAACACTATGGATCTTTCTAGCGATGGCTGTTGGGATTGGTTTAGGGTTTGTGTTCCCTAGTGTAGTAGACGGACTGAATACATTACAGGTTGGAACGACGTCTATTCCGCTTGCTGTTGGATTAATTATAATGATGTATCCACCGTTAGCGAAAGTTCGCTATGAGGAAATGGGCCGAGTATTTAAAGATGTAAAAGTGTTAGTGCTATCTTTAGTACAAAATTGGATTATTGGTCCGGTACTTATGTTTGTGTTAGCAATTATTTTTCTTCCTGATAAACCAGAATACATGGTTGGTCTCATTATGATTGGGTTAGCACGTTGTATTGCAATGGTCATTGTTTGGAATGACCTTGCTGATGGGGATAAAGAGTATGCGGCAGGTTTAGTTGCTTTTAATTCGGTATTCCAAATGCTCTTTTTCTCAGTTTATGCATACGTATTTGTAACTGTAATTCCAGAATGGTTAGGGATTGAAGGTGCTATTGTCGATATTACAATGATAGAAGTAGCAAAATCAGTATTTATCTATTTGGGAATTCCTTTTATAGCAGGTATGTTGACACGCTTTGTACTAGTTAAGTTAAAAGGAAGACAGTGGTATGAAAAGGTGTTTATACCTAAAATTAGTCCACTTACATTACTTGCATTGCTATTTACGATCATCGTTATGTTCTCTTTAAAAGGGGAGATGATTGTTAGCGTACCACTAGATGTAGTAAGAATAGCAATTCCATTACTCATTTATTTTATTGTAATGTTTTTTGTTTCTTTCTTTATGGGAAGAAAAATTGGTGCAAACTATCCGGTAACAACAACATTAGCATTTACAGCAGGTAGTAATAACTTTGAGTTAGCAATTGCTGTAGCAGTTGGTGTGTTTGGTATTCATTCGGGCGCAGCATTCGCTGCTGTTATCGGTCCTTTAGTTGAAGTACCTGTCATGATTGCACTTGTAAACGTTGCTTTTTGGTTTAAACGTAAATATTTTAATGATCAATCAGTCTAAATTTAAAAATAAAGGTGGAAAACAACATGGAAAACAAAAAAACAATCTATTTCTTATGTACAGGAAATTCATGCCGAAGCCAAATGGCAGAAGCGTGGGGTAAACAATATTTAGGAGGTAAGTGGAATGTATATTCTGCAGGAATCGAAGCACATGGAGTGAATCCCAATGCGATTAAAGCAATGAATGAAGTGAATATCGATATAACAAATCAAACATCAGATATGATTGATACAAACATTTTAAATAATGCTGATTTAGTCGTTACACTTTGTAGTCATGCGGACTCTGTTTGTCCTTCGACACCTTCGCACGTAAATCGTGTTCACTGGGGATTTGATGACCCGGCAGGAAAAGAATGGTCTGAATTTCAACGTGTTCGCGATGAAATTGGTGAACGTATAAAGCGATTTTCTGAAACAGGGGAATAAATAAAGGAAAGAGTCAATCTTCTATTGTGTTGGAGATTGGCTCTTTTTTATTATGTATTTCATTTACTTATCGCATCGCTTTAAAACTACTCTTAGTAAAAATACAGAATATTATGTAAAAATGGTAAAGTTAGAATAGAACAGTTTAAAAAAGGGGGTGTAACGTATGATCTGTGAACTAAGCAAGGATGATTTTTATAGGTGTAATCGTTTAGTGAATGAACAAGGTCAATTAGAGGTACGTGCTGTAATTGCAGGAGTGAATCCTGGTCGTATATTTGTAGATAACGTGACTTCTCCTAATTCGGGACTCATTTGGTTAGGTAATAATGATGGCTTCTTCTTTATTGGAGATGCTGAAAATGAAGAGTTTAATAAAGAAGTGAATCGTTTTATTAATCATGTAATAGTACCTGAGGCGAGGAAAGTAGGACTAGATTGCTTTGAAGGAATCGGGAATCATTCGAAGTGGAATAAAACAATCGAAAGAATATTTCAGCATCGTAAATTAAAGAGTTGGAATCAAAGAGTGTATATGCTAGGAAAAGAGGATTATGAAAATCATCATGAGTCTAAATTTGAACAGAGATATACTGTACTGAAAATGAGTAAAGCTCTCTATGAAAATAATAATAATACATTTAAGAACATTGATTTTTTGCAATCAAAAATTTTAGAGTTTTGGTCTTCACCGGATTCTTTTTTCAATGAGGGGATTGGCTATTGCATTGTTTATGATGATTTAATTGTGAGTGTTTGTTTTTCAGGGTTTGTCTTTGAAAATATACACTGTATAGATATTGAAACGATAGAAGGTCACCAAGGGAGAAAATTAGCTCAAAAGATAGCGCATAGTTTTGTGAAAGATTGTTTGGAGAGTGATATTATTCCATATTGGGACTGTATGGAATTGAACAAGCCTTCTGTTGCAGTTGTAGAAAATGTAGGGTTTACAAATGTATTTAACTATGTGGGATATTATTTTTTATTTGAATAATCTAGGTATACTTTACAATTTACACTTTGAGATTGTCCAATCATTATATATATCTACAATTTAAAAAAGAAAGCATATGAGGTGTGCGAAAATGAAAATACAAATAGTATTGTTTGATGGTTTCGGAGAACTTGTCTCTTTCGCACCGTTTGAGGTACTGAAAAGAGCGATAGAAGAAGGGGCTCAATTTATAGTTGAATTCGTTTCGAGTGAACAAAAGCAGGAAGTTACTACCTCGTTTGGAGTTACAGTTAAACTACATGATTTTTTACGAATGGAGAATCGTCCAGATTTGTTAATTGTACCTGGTGGTGGCTGGAATCATAAAGCAGAGCATGGGGCACGAAAGCAAGCAGAGCTTGGAACTTTGACTAAAATGATTAGCGAGATGTACAATGCAGGAACAATCGTTGCTGGCGTGTGTACAGGGGGTATGCTGTTAGCAGCCTCTGGTATATTGAACGGTCGAAAGGCAACGATGCACTATTTGGCACAGGATGAAATGAGTGAATACGGGGCAGAGCTCCTTCATTACCGAATTGTAGATCAAGACGATGTTATCACTGCAAGAGGAGTCACTTCAGGAGTTGATTTGGGACTTTGGATCACGGAAAGATTCGCAAGTCCTAAAATTGCGGCTGCTGTTGAATACAGAATGGAATATGAGAGGCGAGGTGTTGTTTGGAAGTAATTTGACTTCTTTTTTATCCCGCATTAACGGACAGTAAGACTCCCACCACAAAATTCAGCGAATGGGAGGGAGGGCTGCCCGTAAAAAAACAATGGATATGTACTAATAATCAGTGGGGATGACAAAACTCCTACTGATGAAAGTTTCATTTTATAATTTTTCATCTTATTAAAAGTTGATTTGTTAGAAAGGATAATCATTTATTGCTATAATGAATGGATGCGTGGCAGGAAATAGATAGAAAGATACTGCTAGTAATTTATACTTAAAATGTAGGGAGATTGAACAGAGTTATGGGGAATGAAAAGGAAATTAGTTCCGCTAAATTAATATGGAAGATGACGCGCCCGCATACATTAACGGCGACGTTTTCTCCTGTAATTTTAGGGACAGTGGCATCACTTTATGTTGCCAAAATTGATTGGCTTTTATTTATTGCGATGATGCTTGCATGTTTAGCGCTGCAAATAGCAACGAACTTATTTAATGAGTACTATGATTTCAAACGTGGATTAGACACTGCTGAATCTGTTGGCATCGGTGGCGGAATTGTCCGTCATGGATTGAAGCCAAAAAATGTGTTAACAGTTGCGCTTTTATTATATGTCGTAGCAGCTTTTATTGGCATTTATATTTGTATGAATAGCAGTTGGTGGTTAGTGGTTATTGGTTTAATTGGGATGGCAGTTGGCTATTTATATACAGGCGGTCCATTACCAATTGCGTACACCCCGTTTGGAGAATTAGTTTCTGGATTGTTAATGGGGACATGTTTTGTACTCATTGCTTTCTTTATTCAAACGAATACTGTAACGATTGAAAGTGTATTGATTTCCATTCCAATTGGAATTTTAGTAGGTGCAATCAATATGTCGAATAACATCCGAGATATCGAAGAAGATATTAAAGGTGGAAGAAAGACATTAGTAATCCTCCTTGGAAGAGAGAAAGCTGTGGTAACACTAGCGATAGCCTTTTTCATTGCGTATTTCTGGATTGCCGTAATTGTATTAATGGGTTATATAAGCCCTTGGGCACTAGTTATGTTCCTAGGTTTGAGAAAGCCAATTTCTGCGATTCAAAGTTTCCAAAAAGGGGCAAAGGATCCTGGGTATATGCGCATCGCAATGAAATCAACAGCGATGACAAATACGATTTTTGGCTTCTTATTATCAGCAGGATTATTAATTAGTTATTTGTTTTAAATGAAAAATATTGTTAAGTAACTTAACCCCAGTTTCTCAATTTTAATATAGAGAGATTGGGTTTTTTATTTTGACTTTGTTTCATGTTAAAAACAGTTTCATTTGAAATGCAAATACCAATAAATTGCAACTTCATCATTTTCAATATCCAAACCTTTATAAACAAGAAAATCAAACCCACCAATTACAAATCCGCATTTTTCATAGAACTTACATGCTGTGACATTATTATTTTGCGTTTCAAGCATGATACCTGGCATATTGCCTTTTTTTGCCCACTGCTTTGCTTGATCAACTAATCTTTTACCAACTCCGAGTGTACGATATTTTTTATCTACCGTTATATCTTCTATGTAAGCATAGTGGTTCCAATTCTTTTTTAATACCATTAATCCAATGATTTGGTTATGTAACAGAGCTATGTAAATGACTTGATTAGGTTTATTTATATATTCATTGTAAGCCAGTTCTTCATTATCATCTTGATTTTGTAAATAACTTTTTTCATAACTTGGAACGTCTTCTACTGTATATTCTATGCGTCTATTTCCTTTGGAAAGAGAAAGAATTAACCGAGCATTCACTATAAAACTGTCATCAATCTCCGGGAGAGTATCTAAATCATTTGTTTCTAACTCTCTAATTACAAGGTTCATCGGAGTACCTCCACATAATAATATTTCTTCTAGTTCTTCATTTGGTTCAAATGAATTCCAATTACAAAATTATAATAGAATTTCAATTGTACGGCCATCTCTGTATTTTATCTTTATACCGACATGCTGTTATCTTGATGTAAAATATTGTTTAGAAAGAGTAGTATTTTTTATTTTGGATGTATATTCAGTTTTCAAATTTAACTGTAGTAGAGAAACAAATATTTTTTTAAAGAGTGGATGCAATACGCTATTCTTTAACTAATTTCGACATTATCTGCATTTTATCTTCACCTTCCTCTATTAATCTATTTATTGTAAATATCAGCTGAAGTTAATTCTTAGCTGCATAAATAATGAATATGAAAATAAGTAGGGAAAGGATCGAAACATAATGAAAGAATCACAAAATAAGAAAAAAACAAGTGTAGTAACTAAGGCAATACTATCTCTAGTAGTTGTTTTAGCAACGACCTTATTCACGTTCTTTTTAATAGGAAAATGGAACTCTATCCCAGCGAAAGGGGTAGCGAATGAAAGTAGTAACCCAGTTAATACACAACAACAAGAAAAGAAAAAAGAAACACCACCGGCAAAACAGAAAAAACCTGATGGGAAACCAGTAGGAAAGGTTGTTTATTTAACATTCGATGACGGTCCTAGCGAATTAACTGGGAAATTTTTAGATGTACTAAAAGAGCAACATGTTGCTTCGACATTTTTTATGCAAGGTAGCAATTTACAGAATACTGGTTTTCAGGAAAATGTAAAACGAGCAGTAAAAGAAGGACATTATATTGGTGCACATAGTATGACACATAATAGTGATAAGTTATACAAAAAAGGACAATTTGTAACGGAGATGAAAGAAACGTTAGCTCTTATTCGTAATATTACGGGTACAAATCCTAAACTAGTCCGTCCGCCATACGGATCGGCACCAGGATTAAAGGGGCAGGAAATTCGTAACAAAATTGTAGAAGTAGGAATAAAAGTTTGGGATTGGACGATAGATTCAAATGATTGGAAATTAAAAGGTAATCCCACTCAGATTATCGAAAATGTAAAGAAACAGACAACAGAAGAAGTAGAAGTTGTTTTAATGCATGAAAAGGCGCAAACATTACAAGCTCTTCCTGAAATTATTAAATTTTATAAAGAGCAAGGATATGAATTTGGAGTATACAATGATGAGGCTCATTTTCGTTTAAATTTCCAGAAAGATCAACGTCTATAGTATAAGCCTATTTCTTTTAAAAAGTGTTTTTATTACTAAATCAATAACTAAACCAAAAGTCGATTTCCTATTTTATAAAGAAATCGGCTCTTTCGTTTATGTATTACGTTACAAGAGCTTTCTTATTTTTTCCAGAATGTTTTTTTAGAAATCTGTGCAACAGAGCCTTTTTAGTAGGAGTAACGTGTTGAGGATAATTGAAAAATTCTATATTAAAATTGCACTATAATATTAAAGAATTCCTGACTACAATCCCTATAAATTCTTCTCAATAATTGAAAATAAAATCAATCCAGATTATTATATTGTTATTGTAAATTTATTTTATTGAAGGAGGATACATAAATGAAAAACTCAAAAGGCTCTATTGAGTCAGAGATAAGTAAAGCAATTACGCACTGGGAAAAGGACTACCTAGGACGCGGGTCTATATCCGTTAAGACAGATATATTACGGGATATGATTATCGTAAATTTACAAGGTATTTTAACACCGGCTGAATATACTGTTTGTGAAACGAAAGACGGTATGCTAACGATAAAGAAAAATCGTTCGGAGCTAGTTGAATCTGGAATTGACGATTTAAAAGAGATCATACTAGAATTAACTGGAGAAGAAGTGAAAAGTTTTCATACGGATATAAGTTCGCGTACTGGTGAACGAGTAATGATTTTTAAATTGTTTCATAATCTTGAGGAGAAATTTTAAAAATTAAAACCACTGTAAGGGTAGTGGAAGATACACTAAAAATGCAGTGAGATAATTAAGAAATCTACAAGTTGTGTACTTTATTTTATCTTAATAACATGGTAATGATTAGAAAATAAGAAAATTTGAAATTATTTATGTATAATAAATTTTGATTCGAAAAACGGATAAATAAATTGACAAACTGCTTAATATGGTTTATCTTATAATTGTTTTAAAAATTAATAGATGCTTATTTTAACTGTTTGCTATAATTAAGGCTTTAGCATTTTTTTAATATGTAATATTGACTAAATGAAAAAGTTTCTTAATTGAAAGATAGCGCATAACATAAATTGATATATTGATTGCATAATCTAGGAGATCAGAGATATACTGTTATTTTTAATAGGATTAATACATACATTATTATCCTCTATAAAATGGGAGCTCTTCAAAAAACTTTATTGAAGTTAGTTGAAGTGAAACCGACAATCTCCATAATTCAATGATGATATAAAATCATTGAATTATGGAAGTTGTCGGTTTTTTTTATGGAAAAAACGATGTACTAAAAAGAGTGAATAAAAATTGAAATTAAAAAACTATCGTAATGAAAAGGAATTTTTATAGGTTATTTTCGTTTGGAAGGGAGTATTTTACATGTTAATTTCGCTAAGTTCATCAACACTGTTAACATTATTTTTTATCACGCTTAGTGCTTCTTGGCTAAGTGGATTATTGTTTTTACATGCAAGGATGCCTTTACGTTTTGTTCATATCCATATTGGTATCGCTGCTTTGCCTTCATTGGTTTCTTTACTTGCACTTGTTAATAACAATGGAGATAGAGTTGTGGGGCCTTGGCATCTAGATACTTTAGCTTGGTTAATGGCTTTCTTCGTTCTTACAATTAGTTTAATCATTCAGCGATTTTCTGTACGTTACTTAATGGGAGATCGCTCATATCGAAAATACTTTGCACTTTTTACATGTACTACAGGTGTATCTTCAGTTGCATGGTTAAGTGACGATCTTCGCTTCATGATTATGTGTTGGGGTGCAACACTTATAGGATTGGTTCTACTCATCGGGCTAAATAAAGGGTGGAAAGTAGTTAGTGAAGCAACAAAAATCTCAGGCTATTTATTTACAATAAGTTGGATTGCCTTACTATTAGCTATCATTTGGCTGTTTCAAATAACTGGACAGTGGCAGTTAACATCAGTTTTAACGAATGAAAATGTAGCCCAATTTGGAACATTGGAGAAAACAGGAATTAACTTATTGATTATAGTAGCTGTGATGATTCCAGCAGCACAATGGCCTTTTCAAAGATGGTTAATTGAATCAGCTGTTGCTCCGACTCCTGTTTCTGCTATTATGCATGCGGGTTTAGTAAATGCTGGCGGTATCATGTTAACTAGATTTTCACCACTTTTTCATGATGATATTGCACAAATCATTCTACTAATTTTCTCTAGTATTTCTGTCTTAATAGGAACAGGAATTAGTTTAGTTCAAGTTGATTATAAGCGTCAGCTAGTAGGCTCCACTATTGCACAAATGGGATTTATGCTGATTCAATGTGCATTAGGCGCTTATTTAGCAGCTATTATTCATTTAATTTTACACGGTTTATTTAAAGCCACACTGTTTTTACAAGCTGGTTCCTCAGTACAACGTGTTGAGGTGGTGAAGCAGTCTAATGAAAAGATGTCCAATTTATGGATGATAGTCGGGCGTGTTTTAGGGTTATTTATAGCAATTGCTTTCTGGTTTATAACTTCTGGAGAGGGGTATCAATTAGTTAGTGCGTTAATCTTAGGCTGGTCACTATACTTTTCTTGGAAACAGCTTGTTATTTTTGGAGAGGGAAGAATGGGACGAATTGCTGGCTTAATTGTTTTGATTGGATTTTCTCTCATTTACTTTACCGTTCATAATTCTCTTTATAAATGGTTGCACACTGACATGTATCAAAGTGTTCAACCTTCAGCTCCAGCCGTTATCTTTGTTATATGTATCTTACTATTTAGTAGTATTATTTGTACTTTCGTTACTCGTAATCAATCTTCTACTTTATCCGCTGTACTTTATCTTTGGTCAGTTCGAGTAGGTGAGGCGAGACGAAAGTCAGTAGAAAGTCATCCAAGCTATCTGAAACATGATGTATCAAAGGGAGGTAATTCGTGATGAGCATACCGTCAATATTAAGGAAAGAGACTTTAAAAAAGAAAGATAAAAATATTGATCTACAAGAAAATAATATAAATGATTTAGTTGTATCGGCTAGCCGAGTGATTGCACCACTTTGGCCTATCTCTACATTTGCAGCTCATCACCCTTGGATGGGGCTGGAAAAGCAATCATTTGAACAAGTTGCAAATTGGTTAAAAGAAGCTCGTAATGTGGATATTTATCCTAGTGCTTCCATGATTCATTCGGCAAAGGCGAAAGGTGAGATTGAGGAATCATTTTTACAAATTGCCTTGTCTCGTTGGCTTGATTCACAATCTTTTCATATGCCGCGAGAGACAGCGGAGCGTTTTTGTCAAGAAGCTTTAAAGTTAGAAAGATTACCTTCTAGTCTATTATCATCGCCAGAATTAAATAAATTGGCAGAAGAAATAAATTATGTAAATACAGGGAGTATGAAAGACTCTTCTATGCAACCAATAAGCTCGCTTATAGAGAATCAAAATGGTGACAACCTATCGGATATTCTTAATTATCATATTATTAAATGGTGTAAATTATATCTTGATGACGCCGGGGCAAGTTGGGCGATGCCAAATCGAGAGAAAGGTTTTTATCGTGCGTGGCAACACCTTATTACATTTGATCCAGCGCTCAGTAAAACTGAACGTAAAGCTTTAAAAGATTGGCCAGAAGATGCCCTTATAGCTTTAACAAAAGCATTATCTGAATTAGGAATTTCTGAATCTAACATGCAAGCTTACCTTGAAGGGCACTTACTTTCTTTGCCTGGATGGGCAGGAATGATACGATGGCGCTCGCAACAATCAATTGAGGAACAGGAACTTCTCATAGAATATTTAGCAGTTCGACTTTCTATGGAGCTAGCCATTGTAAAACCGTATTTACCTTTAAAAAATCAAAAGGTTGAGAAAAAAGTTTCGATCGTCCCACTTATAGCTTCTTGGATCTATTGGGGGGATATTTCAATAGAGAAATGGTTACAAATGTCTGCAACTGAACAAAGTGAATTATTGGCATTCGCTTATCGCTTTGATGAAAATACTCGCAAGAAACTTTGGCTAGAAGCTTGGGAACAGACGCATGCAGAGCAATTAAGGGAGAAGATGGCTTCTAAGCAACGTGCAACTAATGATAAAAAGCGTGTAGTAGCTCAATTAGCATTTTGTATTGATGTACGTTCAGAACCGTTTCGTCGCCACCTTGAAAAATTAGGTCCGTTCGAAACGTTTGGAATAGCTGGTTTCTTTGGGTTACCAATTGCGACTACTGAACTAGGTAGTAATGACAGCCATCCTTCTTTGCCAGTTATATTAAAACCGAAACATCAAATAAAAGAGCTAACAGATGAAAATGAATGTAAATCTTATGAACAACGTAAGATGGTAGGCAGTTCGGTACGTTATACATTTAAAACGATGAAACAGAACGTACTGACAAGTATGTTGCTACCTGAAGTAAGTGGTCCTTTACTTGGTTTACAAATGGTGACAAGGAGTTTTGTGCCAAGAAGAGTAGGTGGCTTCATTCGTAACCTTCGTAAAAATATGTTGCAAAAGCCTGATACAACTTTCTCGCTTAATCATGTTCATGATACAAACTGTGAGATACCGATCGGTTTTACGAAAGAAGAAAAAGTGAACTATGTGCGTCAAGCTTTAAAAATGGTGGGATTAACAGAAGGTTTCGCTCCTTTAGTTGTAATGTGCGGCCACAGTAGTCAAAGTACGAATAATCCTTATGCTGCAGCGCTTGAGTGTGGTGCGTGTGGCGGAGCAGCGGGAGGATTTAATGCAAGAGTTTTCGCTACTTTATGTAATCTTCCAGAAGTGAGAGAGGCGTTGTCTGCTGAAGGTATTAAAATTCCCGATGACACCATTTTTGCAGCAGCTGAACATAAAACAACAGTGGATGAATTAGAGTGGATTTACGTTCCAGAACTTTCGGAAACTGCGCAAGAAGCATTTGATTGTATTGAGGCCATTATGCCAAATGTGAGCCAACATGCAAATAGAGAGCGTTTAATGCAATTACCTCATTTTAAAACGAAAATAAAAAATCCGAGTAAAGAGGCACACCGATTTGCAGAAGATTGGAGTGAAATACGTCCGGAATGGGGATTAGCACGTAATGCATCTTTTATTATCGGACAGCGTGAATTGACTCGGGATTGTGACTTAGAAGGTAGAGCTTTCCTTCATAATTATGATTGGAAACAGGATGAAATTGGCGATATATTAGCTAACATCATAGCGGGACCGGGAACAGTAGCTCAGTGGATCAATCTACAATATTACGCTTCAACTGTAGCCCCTCATTATTATGGTAGTGGAAACAAAACAACACAAACCGTTACGGCAGGTCTTGGTGTTATGCAAGGAAATGCAAGTGACTTGTTGCCAGGCTTACCTTGGCAATCCGTTATGCAGTCGGATCGTGAGACGTATCATTCACCACTTCGTTTATTAATTGTAATTCAAGCGCCTACTAAATATATAGAACGTTTGCTAAATAATAATTTCACATTTCGAGAAAAAGTTCAAAATGGATGGGTTAGACTTGCCAGTGTTGATCCAGAGGGACGTTGGAAAAACTGGTAACAATCATGTAATGAATAATCAACTATTGTTACTAGTTTAAAAGTTCTATAAATAAAATCATGAAGAAGGAGTGCTATATATGAATGCAAAGAATAAAAAGGTTTTATTGTTAACAGACATGGAACACGGAATAGAGTCTATTATACAACAAGTAACTAACATTCAACGAGAAAATATGTTGACTATACACAGCTGCGATTCTGTAATTGTACATCCTTTTGGAGATATAATGAGGTCTATTATTATAGCTATTTATCAAGAAAATGTGGAAGAAATTTTTGTTGTCGGAATAGAGGATAAAGAAACTAATGTAGTTAATCTACAAATTCAACGTGATTCCATAAAAAATAACAAGGAACTAGACTATCTCTTTGAAAATTGTATGCCTGAATTTTCAAGTGGTAGCCTTGAGGAATGGCTAAGTGGAAAAGAAAATGTTAGTGAAAATATTGAGAAGAGTATAGATATGATTCGTCATCATCCATTAGTACCTTCTGATGTTAAAGTTCATGGATTCATGATTGATAAAACAGGTGGAAAAGAAACAGTTGTTAAAATTGCTACTAATAAAGTAGCGAAAAAAATGCATTCTTATGTGTAAGTTATCGATAGATAAGCAAATTTTATTTGGACTTGTGTCCTTTATAAAGAGCAAAAGAAATCTTCTATAAATGGGGATCTTTTGCTCTTTTTGTTTGAATTTTTAATGTGTTTTATAGGAGATATCTAATATGTACATAATAAAAATATATAACCTTTTGCATGAAATTCTAAGGACGGATTAGCAGGCGGAAAATAAAAATTTATGTTGTGATTTATTTTAAGATTATTATTAAAAAGAATGGAGATTCTTTAATTATGAGAATAAAACAGTTAAAAACTAAAATGATATGGAAGAAAAGAATGCTACTAACTATTTGTATTGTTTTCGGATTGATTATTGCCGGAGTTGTTTTTTGGAATGTTTCACCTATTCCGAAAGCGTTTCTCATAAAAAAAGCATTTGAAGGTGGAATGTTTGTTCAATCTAACAATTATAAAAACGCTCTAAAAGAGACACGAATTGTTAAAGATATTAATTATAATTCTAAATTTCCTGATGGTACATTAGACATTATTTATCCCCAAAATCTTACGGAAAAAACATCTGTTATTTTTTGGGTACACGGGGGTGGATTTGTAGGTGGAGATAAATCAGACATTACTGGTTATGCAGTAGAATTAGCTGCTCGTGGTTACACAGTAATAAATATAAATTATGCTCTTGCTCCTAAAAGAAAGTATCCTACACCCGTACTACAACTTGGTGAGGCTTACGAATATATAAAAGAAAATGCAAAGAAATATAATGTAAAACTAGATGACTTGTATTTTGCAGGAGATTCTGCTGGAGCGCAAATATCTGGACAATTCGTTACTATTCAAACATCTCCAGATTATGCGAAATTAACCGGAATTGAAGCTATTGTTGCTCCTTCTACAATTAAAGGTATATTGCTATTTTGCGGCCCGTATAATATGCCTGCATTAGCTAAAATGGAAACATCCAAAGAAGTGCAAGACTTTATGCGTACTACTGGCTGGGCTTACTTTGGGAAAAAGAAGTTTGAAACATTACCTGAAATGGAAATCGCCTCTATCTATAAACACGTTACAAAAGATTACCCACCAACGTTCATCACAGATGGGAATACTGCATCATTTGAAGAGCAAGGTAAAGCGTTAGCTTCTACTTTACAAAATAAAGGAGTACCTGTAGATACACTTTTCTTTGATAAAAATATCTCTGGTGAATTAGCACATGAATTTCAATTTAAAATGAACACTCCAGCAGGTCAAGAAGCTTTTAATCGAGTTCTTAAATTTCTAAATGAAAATAAATAATATATAATATTAACTTTTTATAAGCTTAGTTTAATACCAAATATGGATGAATAAAATATTGCACTAATAATCTAATGGTAGCAAAAAAAATTTGATAAGAAGTATATAGTAAGAATGATTTGGAGATACAGATGGGGATATAACTATTTTATTTAGGACGGTGCACTTTAAATGGATTTACAGAAAGGAAAATTATATTGGAACACAACTTTTTCTAATACACCTTCTTATCCTCGGTTGGAAGAAGATATAAAATGTGACGTACTAATAATAGGAGCAGGGAGTTCAGGTGCTCAATCAGCATACTATTTGAGTGAATCAGATTTAAATATTGTTATCGTTGATAAAAGAAAGGTAGGACACGGGAGTAACCTTACCAATACAGCACTTATTCAATGTTTAGGTGACAAGATGTTTTTTGAGCTTGTAAATACATTTGGAGAAGAGTATGCAGTTAAGCATATGAAATTATGTGAACAAGCTATTAATGATATTGAATATACTGATCAAAATTTACCTTATTGCTCTGACTTTAAACGACGTGACAGTTTATATTATGCAAGCTATGAAGAGGATATAAAGAAATTAGAAAAAGAACTGTATTATTTACATAAGCATGATTTTAAAGCGACTTGGCTATCAGAGGAACAAATTGGACAGAGATATCCATTTCAAAAACGTGCAGCTATTTATACGTATAATGATGGTGAAATAAATCCTTATAAATTTACACATAGTTTATTAAAACAAGCTTCTAATAAAGGAGTTCACATTTATGAAGATACGGAGATCGTTGGCAAAAAGTTAGAGAAAGAATGTGCTGTTTTTTATACAAAAGGGGGCAATTCTATTACTGCCAAAAAAGTAATTGTGGCTGCAGGATATGAAGGTTTGGAATTTAAAAAGGAGAAGAACGCTACACTGATTAGCTCATATGCAATTGTGACTAATCCTGTGGAAGATTTATCTTCTTGGTATAAGCGTACTCTTATTTGGGAAACTGCGAGACCATATATTTATATGAGAACTACTGCAGATAACAGAATTATTATAGGTGGGTTAGATGAAGATACAAACATTGCTCAAGAAAGAGATTCAAAATTAATCCATAAAAAAGAGAAATTAGTGAATGAATTTAATAAGCTCTTTCCAAATATAACAGTTGAACCTGAATTTTATTTAAGTGCTTTTTATGGTGGTACTCATGATGGTTTACCTATAATTGGAATGTATGAAGAGTTTCCAAATTGTCACTTTATCTATGCATATGGAGATAATGGATTAGTATATAGTATGGTACTTTCTAAAATTGTTCGAGATGTAATTATTAGCGGTTCAAGTCCGGATTTGAATTTATATTTACAAACTAGACCAAAACTAAATGAGTAAGCTGCATGTATGCAAAAACATAGTATTTAGGGTACCATATAAAAAGCGCTATTTTAAATGTATTAGTTTAATGTGACTATTTGTTATGTTTATGAATGCTTAAATAAAGCATTCATAAACAATATTATTTGTTAAATCCATTCATCTTACTAAGTTGTGTTATTTGTATAATCCATTCTTTTTTTAGGTAGGGTAGAGTTGCTTGGATATGATGATATTCCCATTCTTCCTCAATGGTAGGATAAAGATTAAATAAGTATTTTTCTTCATCATTTGTTACAATTGCTTTAGGATTGCCAATAAGTTTAAAATAAATGTCACACCATCCACTATAGTTTGTTAGCATGAATAAAAAATTAGGACATGTAAATTCGATAAGATATATTTCATCTTCTAATTGAATATCTGATAGTAATTCCCTTGCTGTCTCAACAGTAGGCTTTTTTTGTAACCGTTGCATGAATGCCATGCCCAAATGGGCGAATCTATAATAAAATTAATACCACTCTGTTTCATATGTCTTACAATGTATTTATATGCGGTGAAATCTTCTTTACTAACAAAAATAGGATCGGCTATAAGCTTACCTGTATTCAAAAGTATATTTATAGCATTTTTGTTTTGAAAAGTCCATAGGATTGTTGAATCCATAGATGTATTTAAGTTTGACTGTTTATCCAATTGTTTTCCCATATTTCTCTCCAGTTTCTTTTTATTTTGCAGAATTAAGAATAAGTATGACTAATCGGACAATAAAAAAGACCTATGCTAGATACAATTGTAAATGCTTATTTAAAGTAACAGCAAGGAATAATCTTTGTATATAGAGTGTACAATACATGCAAAACAGGATTAAAGAAGATTTTAAATATAATATGAAATAGTACAAAATAAGAATTTGATATATCTTTTATATAAAAACTATTAATTGAAGTTTGTAATTATACATTATAGTTAGTATACTAACTATATAATTAGTGTGCTAACTATTTTGGAGGTCATATGAATAATTTAGGCTATTTATTACACAAGGTAAGTATAATGACAAAAACAGAATTATCAAATCAATTAAAAGAATATAAAATAACAGCTCAGCAATGGTCTGTGTTAAAGGATATATCTCTTTATCCAAATGGAACCACTCCGGCTATGATTGCTGAAAGGCTCTTAGCAGACCGTCCAACAGTAACCGGAATTATACAAAGATTATTGCAAAAAGAATGGATTCTTATAAAACATAATCCTAAAGATAAACGGTCACATTTAATATTTTTAACAGATGAAACTAAGGCATTAATACAGGAGATAGAAAATGTAAGCGATGAAGTTATAAAAAATGCTACAGCTAGTATTCCTAAAGAGGAAGTAGAAAATACAGTTCGAGTTTTGCAAGGTATGATTCGAAATTTACAAAAAAATAAAGGGTGATTATAATGATTTTAGTAACAGGTGCTACAGGGAATGTAGGAAAAGAGGTTGTAAAATGCCTAATAAAAAGAAATGCTACTTTCAAAGTCACAACGCGCAGTAGAGAAACTGAAGGAGTGTATTTTGATTTTGAAAACCCCTTATCTGTAAAGGCGGCTTTAAAAGGTGTTACTAAAGTCTTTCTAATAAGACCGCCACATCTAGCTGATGCAAAAAAGTATTTCCAGCCTGTTGTAGATGCCGCAAAAGAAATAGGTATAAAACACATTGTATTTTTATCTTTATTAGGTGTAGAAAAAAATCCGATAGTACCTCATGCTAAAATTGAAGCTATGATAAGGGCTTCTGGGATCCCTTACACATTCCTAAGACCGAGCTTTTTTATGCAAAATTTATTATCACAACATGGTGATGAATTAAGAAATGAAAAAATAATTGAAGTACCTGCTGGTAAAGGGGAAACAAGTTTTATAGATGTACGGGATATTGGAGAAGTTGCAGCTAAGATATTAACCGAAGAGGGACATGAATTTAAAGCTTATTCTTTAACGGGAAATGAGGCATTAACATACTATGAAGTTGCTGCTATTATTTCAAAAATAATAAATAAAGATATTACTTATACAAATCCAAGTATATTTAAATTTAGAAAAAGAATGATTCAAAAGGGACTTAACAGTGACTTTATTTGGGTTATGATTGGAATATATACAACTGCAAAATTAGGATTAGCTAAAAAAGTCACATCAGATTTATCGAATTTACTAGATAGAAGTCCAATAACTATGGAAACGTTTGTTTATGATTACAAAGAATTATTAATATAATAATGCAAAAGTAAAAGAGATGAGTATTCACATAAAGAATCTATTATGTTTTAAGAGTAAGAAAGGATAGCCATGCAAAATAAAATTATTGTTATGTTTCAAAAAGATTTTCGTTTATATGATAACCCAGCTCTATTTGAGGCTGTTCAGTCTGGTGAGGTTCTTCCTGTATATATACAAGATGAAACTTTTTCAATAGGAAGTGCGTCAAAGTGGTGGTTGCACCATGCTGTAATAGATGTAAAGAAGCAACTTGAGGCATTGGGCTCTACTTTAATAATTCGTAAAGGACGTACGGAGGAAGAAATACTTTCTCTCATAGAGCAATTAGATATAACGGCTGTATATTGGAATATTTGTTATGATCCGGACAGATTACAATCTAATCAAAAAATGAAAATGATGTTAGAGGATAAAGGTATTATCTGTAAAGAATTTAATTCGCATTTATTATTAGAACCGTGGATTATTAAAAAGAAAGATAACACTGAATATAAGGTGTTTACGCCTTTTTACAATGCATTTCAAAAGCAGGTAATACCTAAACCTTTTAGCAGAGTGCAGAGTATAAAGTGGGGAAACTCTTTACCAGCAAGCTTATCTGTTTCAGAATTACAATTGTTGCCGACTATACCGTGGACATCTCATATGGAAGTAATATGGGATCCGACAGAAGAAGGGGCATATAAAACATTCAAGAAATTTTTCTCTAGTAAATTAGTCTCTTATAGTGAAGGAAGAGATTTTCCAGGTCAAAATGTCCATTCGATGTTGGCACCGTATCTTTCATTTGGTCAAATATCAGTAAAGCTAATGTTTCATTACTTAATAAATAAAAGTACCGAAAGACAATGTAGTCTTTTTGAAAAACAAGTTAATAGCTTTATACGTCAATTAATTTGGCGAGAGTTTTCTTATTATTTACTATACCATTATCCATTTACAGTATATAAACCTCTTAATAAGAGCTTTGAAAATTTCCCGTGGGATAAGGAAGAGGAGTTATTAAGAGTATGGCAGAAGGGTGAAACTGGTTATCCGTTTATTGATGCGGGAATGCGAGAACTATGGCAAACAGGTTTTATGCATAACCGGGCAAGAATGGCTGTAGCCTCTTTTCTTGTAAAGCATTTGTTAATTCCGTGGCAAGAAGGAGCAAAATGGTTTATGGATACACTACTAGATGCTGATATTGCAAATAATACAATGGGATGGCAATGGGTTGCTGGAAGTGGAGCAGATGCATCACCGTACTTTCGTATTTTTAACCCAATCACACAAGGAGAAAAGTTTGATAAAAATGGAGAGTATATAAGAAGATGGGTACCAGAATTAAGAGATATCCCAAACAAATATATACATAAGCCTTGGGAAGCACCTGAGCATATTTTACAAAAATCCAATATAAAACTTGGGGATACATATCCTTTTCCGATTGTTGATCATAAGGCAGCACGGGAGAGAGCCCTTTGTGCATATAAAAGTATGAAAGAATTTGTATGAAATAGGTTAAACAATATGTATTTTGAATTTTAATATTAGAATTTTATCCATTACAAGGACATACTAATCATATAAAGTTTCTATAATCTTCTAGTAAAAAGGAGAATGTTTATGAAAAAATCTAGTATTATAGTATTTTTACTAACATATGGTTTGTTTTATGTTTCTAGTGTTTTATTCCCTATTGATCGTACTTGGTATGATGCGTTAGAAAAGCCGTCTTGGACACCATCTGGTATGACAATCGGAATGATATGGGCTGTATTATTTGGACTTATTGCATTATCAGTTGCAATTATTTACAACAACTATGGATTCAAGCCAAAAACATTTTGGTTTTTATTCCTTTTAAATTATATATGTAATCAAGCGTTCAGCTATTTTCAATTTAGCCAAAAGAATTTGTTTTTAGCAACAGTAGATTGTTTACTAGTCGCTATTACTACGTTACTTCTTATTATGTTTTCTTCCAATTTATCTAAAGTATCGGCATGGTTGCTAATCCCATATTTTTTATGGTCTGCATTTGCTACATATTTATCTTGGACAATTTATAGTATAAATTAAAGACGTAAATGAAAACTTGAGCACAATGAAAATGCTCGAGTTTTTATGTTTATTAATGATAATCTAAAGTATAGAATATACACATCTTAGGGAGGTCATATGTGTGAAGAAATGGATAAAAATTGTTCTGTACTCTGTATTAGGTATTTTAATGATCGGAAGTATTACTTTTTTAACTTGGTCTCAGTTTACTTATAAACCAACGAAAGAGGCTTTGTCTTTAGTAGATGATAAAAAAGATGAAGATTATATAGTTTTTGGAGAGAAAGATGCAAAAATAGGAGTTATTTTTTATCAAGGAGCTAAAGTAGAAGCCGAGGCTTATAGTTACTTAGGAGAAGCTCTTGCAAAAGATGGGCATTTTGTAGTAATGCCTAAGTTACCATTAAACTTAGCGTTATTTGGAATAAATGAGGTAGATAGTGTAATTGAACAGTATCCTGAAGTTCAAAAATGGTATGTTGCTGGGCATTCAATGGGCGGAGCTATGATTTCTAGGTATGCCTTTCAACATGAAGAAAAGGTAGACGGGATTATTTTCTTAGGTTCGTATCCTGCAGATGACTTCTCTACTAAGTCGATTCCAATGTTATCAATTTACGGGGAAGTAGATGCTTTAGCAACTGTAGAAAAAATAGAGAACAATAAAAAGTTCATGTCAAAGAATACAACTATGCACATGATAAAAGGGGGCAATCATGCTCATTTTGGCATGTATGGCGAGCAAAAAGGTGACAATGCGAGTTTAATTACGCCAAAAGCACAACGAGATGAAACAGTGAAAGTAATTGAAGAATGGTTATTGAAACAATGATAACGAATTTAATAAATCTACCGAAAGAATTCTCCTAGCAGTAGATGGGAGAGAGAATAAAGAGCCAAATTGTACGAATTGGCTCTTTTATTTATTTGCTATCTCCAATTGTCCCCTTATTTTCTCCGGAATATCCTCTTTAGAAATAATATCGTAAGAATACACATACTTTCCTTTCACATGAATTTTTAAGTAAGTTTTTCTTATAAAATCATTAGGCGTGTTCGTTCCAACATTATATTCTTTTTCATTGCTTAATTCATCAACAGCTTTTAGTGAGTACATAGCTTTTCCTTTTTGATGATAATCCGGAACACCATATCCTTTCGCAACGGCATATACATTTTTTTCTTCAGCAATCGGATTAAATCTGTCTAAATCCCCGCGTAATATGAAAGGTAGTAAGTATATAGGAAGGCCTATTCCTAATATGCAAATTACAAACTTCTTCATGGTCATTTCTCCTCTTGTTCATTTACAGGATTCAGTATAGAAAAAAATTCTTATAAATATAGAGGGAAATTCCTTAAAGTTTTCTTAATAAAGTTTCACCATGTGAAAAAAACTAACTTGAGCATTAAGCTTGCGGAATGAATAACCAAATAACTTTTTTCTTTATTTTTTGATATTTCTTAAGAACCTATCAAGAAATAAGTGAGTTTTAGGATTTAGAATAAATGTATCTTACAGTAATAAGAGAATTATCTAAATAAATTAGAGTGAGAACAATTAAAGAAAGTATCTTGTGGGGTGCTGCTTTCTTTTAGAATAGAGAACCCCATGGGTCAGTTACATGTAATGCAGCGCTGCGCTTCTATGTCACTGAAAAATCCAATGATAAAAAAAGAGGGGGAAGGCATTTTTTATTGAAGTTTGTTAATGATAGATTTTTAACTAGTTAGGGGGGGATCGTAAAATAGATTATTAATCTCTTTAATAATTTTTATTTTCCTTATAGTTGGCATGTTCTATTAGAAATTTTAAATTTTGGAAGGAGAATCAATAATTATGGGTAAGAAAAGAAGAATAAGTAATAAGCTATTACTTGTCAGTGCAATTTTTACAATAACAATTCCTTCAGTCTCATATGCGGAGGAAGTAATTTCACCTGAAAATTTTACGAGTTCTTCAAGTTTGTATGAGGGACGGAATACGGAAGTATTGAAAACAAGCTTATATCCTGATACATATAACTATCCGTTTAACTACCAATTTAGTTCGAAATTAAAGGAAGCAAACACAACTATAAAAAAAGTAGACAATAGTGATGATGAAAATCCTATTATATCTACTACTCTTTCATTTATTCGCCATATGAATAGTGAAGATTATAAATCTGCATTTGATTTAACCTCAAGGTCATTACAGAAAATAATATCCGAAGAATGGCTGAAGAGCTATTGGGAGGGACTCCCAGTGCAATTACAAGCAGGTTCTTTTATAGAAATTGGGGAAGTTACACAAAAAGAGATAAATCCTGTTCATACAAATGTGGAGATTCAATTAGTTTTTGAAAAAATGACTGTACCTTTACTAATTAAACTAGATCCATCTGGAAAAATAGACGATTTTCAACTCAGCATGTCGTTTAGTCCTGTTGCAGAGCGTCCATCATATAGTAAGCCTGAGTCATTTGTTGATAAAGAAGTAGTAGTTGGAAGTGGTGCATTTCCATTACCAGGAACATTGTCGGTTCCAAAAGGAAAGGGTCCTTTTCCAGCGGTTATTCTTGTTCAAGGATCAGGAGCAACTGATCAGGATGAAACAGCGTTTGCTTTAAAACCATTTCGCGATTTAGCTGAAGGTCTTGCATCGAAGGGAATTGCTGTCCTTCGCTATAATAAAAGAACGTATGAACATGGGTTGAAAACACAATTCAGTCCCTTTTATACAGTTGATAAAGAGACAACAGATGATGCTCTTCTTGTAACTCAATTTCTTAAAAATGAGCCTCTAATAAATAAGAATCAAATATATATTCTTGGTCATAGTCAAGGTGGAATGATGCTTCCGAAAATGATTGAAAAAGACCAAAATAAAAATATTGCTGGAGCAATTGTAATGGGAGGGCCAGCTCGTACGATCCAAGACGTTGTTTTAGATCAATTTGAGTACCTTTTCTCTATTGGAGCAATGAACCTGGATCAATATAAATTCTACAAATCGCAATTTGAATTATTAAATGATCCCAATTTCTCTGGTCAGAATCCCCCAAAAGATTTTTACTTAGGGTCAGCAGTATTTTGGGATTCTGTACGGAAAATTAAAGCGGCAGAAATGTCAAAAGAACAAAAGACACCCCTTCTTATTATTCAAGGAGAAAGAGACTATCAAGTTCAATCAAAAATTGAAATTCCTCTTTGGAAAGAACAATTAAAAGAACGAGATAACGTAGATTATCGACTATATCCAAAGTTAAATCATTTCTTTACAGAGGGTGATGGGGAAATAAGTAAGCCAGATGAATATTATAGTCCTGCTAATATCCCTGAGTATGTTATAAATGATATTGCTGCTTGGGTGCAAGGCAGATCGCAATTAAATTAGCAACCATATGTTTTAATAAGGACTTTCTTTCCGTAATCAAAATAGAAATATTTTGATTAGGTTATATGTTTTTTTAAAGCACTCTTTGAAAAGGAGTGCTTTTTTATTTTTCTATGATTTCTATAAAACAATGGGCTTACCTTCCAAACAAATCGCAATTTGGAGCGCTTTTATCAAAGCAAAGTTCTTGTGACATTTCTTTGATATTAAAAACATGAATAACCTATTGTGTAAAATTTTTTGAAAATTTAGGTTTAACATCTTTAAAATAGGTGTATTACATATTACATAACAACTTAATAAAAAAATAAAAAATCTAAAGGAGGAAAGATACGATGCATACGAATGAAAGAAAAACGGTAGTTTATGAATATCAAAATGAACAGGAAGTAGTTATGAAAGTAAAAGAGCTAGAATTGCAAGGGGTTCGCCACGATGACATTTATGTTTTAGCACATGAAAAACATATAACAAAAAGGATTGCGGATGATACAAACACAAATACGATTGGAGTAAAAGAACAAGGATTGGGAACAAGTATTATCAACTTTTTCTCCAAAAAAGGGGACGAACTTCGAAATCAAATGGAAGAAATGGGGTTGTCGAAGGAGGAAGCTAACTTATATGAAGAAAAACTAGATCAAGGGAAGATTTTACTCCTAGTAACAGCTGAAGTACCAATGGCGAATGATAGGCAGCCGCAAAACTATCATTCTTTGTAATAGATTGCAACATCTGATAAATAGGTAAGGGAATTATTTTAGTTTGTAGCATGGAAGAAAATAAAAATAGAAAAGGATGAGAAAAATGAAACATACAATATTTAAATATGCTGTGATTGGAATTACGACCGGAGTCATAGTCTCCCTATTAAAAAAAGAAAATCGGAAAGCTATACAAACAAAAGGAAAAAGCGTAAAAGAAAAACTACAAGAAGGAAACATAAAGGAAACATTGGAGAAGGTAACTGAGACAAGTAAACAATTTTCTGTAACTGCAGCTAATGTTGCAAAACAAACATTACCACAACTGCTTACAGCCACACCAGTTGTCATTTCTACCATTAAAGACTTAACAGAAAACGAAAATAATAAAAAGAAAACAGGTGAAAAGGATTACGAAATAAATGAAAATAGTAAGAACTTAGACGGGGAAAAAACGAAAAATGAAAAGAAATATGTGAAAGAAGGGAAAGAAGAGAGTGCCTAGATGTAACTCTAAAAATAGAAAGTGAGGAAAAAAGTATGAAATCTCTGTATGCAATTGATGTAGGAATTGGCTTTACCAAAAGGGCATATCGACAGGATGTAGATTCTGAGATGACAATCAAGAGTGAAGCTTCCACACTAGCCCCTGTACCTAATCATGCTGAAAGTGAAGATTTAACAAAGGTAAGTTTTATAGACTTAGATTTTGCATACTACATGGGAAATGAAGCACATCAATCTGACGCTTCGTTTCTTCCTCCATTTGACGAAGAAATAGAAAATTATTATGAAAGCGAACGATTTAAACAACAAATATTTGGTTGCATTGCAAAGGATTATAAAGAAAATATCGTGTTACCTCTAGTTGTTACCGGGCTTCCCGTTACTTGTTTTGGTAGTCAGCATGAGCAATTACAACGTGCACTAAAAAAAGAAACTTCCGTACAAATTGATGGGAAATTTATTCATATTACGGTGGAAAATGCTTTGATTCTTCAGCAACCAGTCGCTTTACATGCCTATTTCTTAAAAGAGGGAATTATTCAGGAACGAGATCGCATCTTAATTATTGATGGCGGATTTCGTACAGTAGAAATGACAGATATGAAACAGAATGTCATTTTAAATCATTATGAGGCGGAACTAGGATGTAGCAAGCCTTTGAAAAATATTAAGAATATCGTGCAGAATCATGAGGGTGAAAGTAATCAATTGCATATTAACGACATGCCAAACATATTAGAAAAAGGATATGAATGTCGAGAAGAAAATCATGAGACAAGTCAAGTTCATACTTTGATTCAAAAAGAGTTGGATGCACACTTCCAAGACGTCATGCGTGTATTACAAGAACAATTTAAGTTAGAACAGTATAACACTATTATTTGGACAGGAGGAATAGTAGATCTCCACAAAAAACGAATTGAAAAAATGCAAAGTGAAATTTCTTCTTTCCGTATGGTAGACGCTTCGAAAGAGGCTGCACTCCATGGATACTACATTATTGGGAGTCAAGTATTTGAGGACATCACCAATCAATCTGCATATGAATCCAAATTATAATAACGAATGAAATGGAGTTCGTTGAATAGACGTGCCAAATTATGTAGCTTCTTTTCCACATATAATAAATTCTTTATAAGAAAAGATAAAAAGTGATTGTATAGAGGAAATGTTTAAAATTGAAAATAAAAATAACTAATATATAGGGGGTCTTCCTTTTAAAAGAATAAGACCTCCTATGTTATTTATTTTGTAATTTAGATGATCTAAAAACTTTTCCTCCAAGACATGAATACCTACATACAAATTTCGTATTACGGATATGATTCGATCAAACATAAAACTATTTAGAAAGGAAGAATAATATGGAATGCATAAAAATGACGAAATGGAGTTGGTATCATGTGAAAACTAGTGAGCTTGAAAAACTTTCTTCTGTAATCCCTCGTGATGTAACATCTTATTTCGCTCAATTTGTAAAGAAAATAAGTTCTCCTTGTGAAAATGGATTATATGTTTATACGTTATCACCAAGTCAAACTTGTGTATATGGTTCGTTTTTATATGATCAAGATAAAAAGGACGCCAAAATTCAAAAATTTCTTCATTATTTCGTAGCTCATGGAATACTGATAACAGTTCAGGAAAAAGAGGAAGAGGATTTCCAAAAATTAATACATAATTTCCCTATGGGTACAAAAAATTGTAATAGTTCCGCTGAAGGATTATGTGCTATCTTATCAATGTTTATATCTCATTATTTGCGAAAGGTTGACTACTTTGAAAACAATTTCAGAAATGTATTATGGGATTTTTATCATCATAATAACATAGCAGTTTTAGAAAGGATTTATCATATTCGTCATGAATTATTTATGAACACACATGTGTTTCGCTTAATACAAGAAGTGTTACAAGGCCTAAAAGAAGCTTGGTTAGAAAAACTAACAAACACCCTTTGTTATAAACAAACACACGTAAAATTAGAGCGTGGATTACAACTTGTTAAAGAGTACCAAGAAGAATTAGACACGATGATTCATTTACAAGAAGTTGTTTCTTCTCATCGTGGGAATGAAATTATGAAAGCTCTTACTGTATTAACTGCTGTGAGTACGCCTTTGACAGCCTTAGGAGCATTATGGGGTATGAATTTTAAATACATGCCTGAACTAGAATGGAAATATAGCTATTTAATCGCTCTCTTATTTATTATTTTCACAACAGGGGGGATGTATATGTATATGCGATTCAAAGGATGGACAGGTGACTTATTACGAGTAAAGAAAAAGAAATCTTTTTTTAAATCTAATTAATCCTGTTGATAAAAAATATGATAGATATATGGTTTGTAATATTTATTAATTGGGGTAGTACCATATTCCCATCAAGTTAAAGTTTTAATGTCCCCGCAATGATAAAAATGGTGAATATTTATATGAAAGATTAGAGCTCTCCTTCTTGTAGGAGAGCTCTAATCTTTTTTTAAAAACTATATCATATACTCTGAAATTTGTCCGGATTCAATTTAGAATATGGCAAAAGAGAACTTGCGATTAAAAACAAGCTCTCTTTAAAAGAAATAACGTAATTGAGATACTTATATAGTAACAATTGTTTTCTTCTAATTCCATATGTCATATGTTGAGAAATAAATTATAAATGGATTGATAAAGCTAAAATGAATGATTGACATAATATTTTGACGATAATATAATGAATCTCGAATTCAAGATAACTTGTAAGGGATTGGTAATTATGAGCATGATTAACGATGAGAGCTTATCTTTAAAGTTATTTGTTATATTATCAAGGGCAGTACAGTCAATTACTAAGCGTATTGAAGAGGATATAAAAAGTTATGGACTTAATCCAACTGAATTTGCAGTGCTTGAGCTACTGTATAGTAAAGGCGATCAGCCTATACAAAAAATTGGAGACAAAATATTACTTGCAAGTAGTAGTATCACGTATGTAGTGGATAAGTTGGAAAAGAAGAGGTTCTTAATACGAAAACCATGTCCTAAAGACCGCCGTGTCACGTATGCGTCAATTACTTCAGAAGGTATTGAACTAATGGATATTATTTTTCCTCAGCATAAAGAGGCGATTCAGCAAATATTTGGTGGTTTGGACTATATTGAGAAAAAAATGATAATCGAAAAGTTGAAAAAATTAGGGTATTATGCACTCGAACTATAAATTTTTAGAAATATATCTCGAATTAGTAATGTCCTAATTAAATATAATTTAAATAAATAGGAGGAAAAATTAATAAATGGTAGTAAATTTATTATAATACAAAATGAATAAAGCGTGTAATTTCAATCGGTATAATATGAAATAAAGTTGTTATGTTAACGTATAAATATCGTCCTTTAAATTATAAATCTTTCATAAAGCGGAGAGTGGGTATCAAGAATGGAATTACGTCATTTAGAGTATTTTATTCAAGTTTGTAATAATAATAGTTTCACTAAAGCTGCGGAAGTTCTAGGTATTTCACAGCCGACTTTAAGTCAACAAATACGAGTTTTAGAAGGTGAACTTGATACACCCTTGTTTCATCGAGTTGGAAGAGGTATCAAAATGACAGAAGCGGGTAAGCTGCTATTTGATAAAGGAAAATTTATCATGCAACAATTTGATGACGTTTATAATGAAATTTTTGAATTAAAGGGTGTAAAAAGAGGTGTGATTACTATAGGAGGTTTATTAGAGGATCTCACTTATTTAACACCTTATATTATGAAGTTTCAACAACATTATCCCAACATTGTAGTAAAGATTATAGAATCCGAAGTTGCTGTAAATCAAATCGTTGACAAAAATATTGATTTCGGGATTACACGTAGTGCTCAAATTCCAGACACATTAACAAGCACCCTTTTGTATAGTGAAGAGCTCGTCCTTGTAATTCCAAAAAATCATCCTTTGAATGAAAAATCATTTGTTTCTTTTCGAGAATTAGTAGGGCTCAGTAGAGTAATGGTTTCATGTAGTTGTCGTGAATCTATTAAGATATATTGTGAGAGTTTAGGGTTATCTTTATCTGAAGCAAATATAGAAACAAAATCTTCTATTTCTCTATTGAGCCTTGTATACAATGGACATGGGGTTGCCATAATACCTCTTTCACTGGTTAACTTTGTTAATAATGATACTTTGAGCATAGTTCGTATTACTGATCCAACACCAAGTCAAGATATTAATCTTATTCACTTTGGTGATAAATTTTTAAGTTTTGCAGCACGCATCTTTATGCAGAAGTTAAATGATTCTCAAAAAGTATCAGTGTAATAGAAATAATAATGATTCTAGTGTAACAATTGAAAAAATTAAAATCTATATTAAAGTCGAAGGACAGTGGATTTATATGTGTGGTGTAGTCGATCAAAAAGGGGGATACCATTGACTTTTAATTAAGGAAAAAAGGACAGACTTTGCAAGGAGAGAAGGCTATCAAAAACAAGTTAAGTTAATCAATCAATTCTTCGGTCTTATCGCATAGTAACAGATTCCATGTAGGGATATACACTGCTATTTTGAATCTACATATCCTTATTGTAGAAAGAAAACCACCGGCATTATACCGGTGGTTTTGATTTAGAAAGCAAAGCAAGTACAACCAATACCCCATTTAGTTCCATCTTTTCCTATTACGGTATGAGTGTGTTGATGGAGAGGGTTACTACAACTATGTAACTTGTTATCATGGGAATCGTGAGAAAGTATAGTGTTGGCTAGGTTAGCACCACCATAACCATAAACGCCCGTCGGTGACCAATCAGGTGATGCTGGCGGCAATTCAGGTGATAAGTTTTTAAATTCATTATTTCCATAAACAACCTGCCCACCCATAATGGTGAGCAATGATTCAAGGTCTTTGATTTCTTCTTCCGGCACAGTAAAGTAGTCAGCAGACAATACAGCAATATCAGCAAACTGACCTACTGCCAGGGTTCCTTTTTTACCTTCATCGCCAGAGAACCACGCACTTCCTTTTGAATATAATTCCAGGGCTACTTTTCTATCAAGTTTATTTTTTTCATCGTATATGGAAAGCCCACCAATGGTTTTTCCAGCAACCATCCAGTAAAGAGCAACCCAAGGGTTATAGCTGGAAACCCTGGTTGCATCACTACCGGCGCCAACAGGTATACCAAGGTCTAACATACGATAAATCGGAGGAGTATGCTGTGCAGCTTCCTTTCCGTATAAATCAACAAAGTATTCACCTTGAAAAGCCATGCGGTCTTGAATGGCAATACCGCCATTTAAAGCCTTAACACGTTCCATACTACGATCTGAGATTGTTTCTGCATGATCAAACCACCATCGTAGCCCATTAAAAGGAATTTCTCTGTTAACTTCCTCAAATACATTTAAGAAACGTGTGATTGACTCGTCATAAGTTGCATGTAAACGGAATGGCCAACGGTTTTCCACCAATAGAGAAATTACTTTCTTTAAGTCGGCTTCCATTACTGTAGCTAGTTCGGGCCGTGGCATTTGAAATTTTTCAAAATCGGCTGCTGAGAATACTAACATTTCTCCGGCACCATTCATTTTATACTTATCATTTCCTTGACCTGGAGAAACAATTTTTGCCCATGAAGCAAAGTCTTCATATTCATGATTAGGATTTTGCGTAAATAGATTATAAGCAATACGCAAAGTTAATTGTTCCTTCTCGGCTAAATGTTCAACAACTTTATAATCATCCGGATAATTTTGGAACCCACCACCTGCGTCGATGGCACTTGTAATACCTAATCTATTTAATTCACGCATAAAATGGCGAGTTGAGTTAATCTGATCTTCAAAATTAAGTACTGGAGCTTTACCCAAACTTGAATAAAGAATAGAAGCGTTAGGGTTAGCAATTAAAAGGCCCGTTGGATTACCTCTTTTATCCCGCTGAATTAAACAGCCTGGAGGGTCTGGGGTATCTTTCGTGTATCCCAGTGCACGTAGCCCTGCACGATTTACAAGTGCTCTATCGTAAAGATGTAGCACAAAGACAGGCGTGTCTTCAGAAACAGCATTAATCTCTTCTAATGTTGGCATCCGTCTCTCTTTAAATTGAAATTCAGACCAACCTCCAACTACTCTTACCCACTGAGGAGCAGGTGTACGCCGTGCCTGTTCTTTGAGCATTTCTAGAGCAATAAAAAGTGATGGAACGCCTTCCCAACGTAATTCCATATTATAATGCAGACCACCACGAATCACGTGTATATGGGAGTCATTTAGGCCTGGAATAGCTCTCTTTCTGTTAAGGTCTATTTTTTTTGTTTTTTCCGTGGCACTATTAAGAAGCTCATCTCCGCCTACTGCAGTGACTAAACCATCAGTTATGGCGATAGCAGATACCTCAGGCTGAGATGGGTCAAGGGTAGTAATTTTTCCGTTATATAAGATTATATCCGGTAAATTCATGTTCACACCTCGTCTACTTTCTATTATTTTGTAACCATGGATGAAATAATTTACCGAAAATCGGCATGACTACCCATGATAGCAAGGACACTATACATACAGAAACAAAAAAAGCTGACATAATAGGATTCATATGTTTTATAGTAGGTCCTATCACTTTAGGAACTAACATGCTAAGAGGCCATACACCCAGAAGGGTAACGATAGACATTTTCCATTTTGGCGGTGGAACTGGCGTTTTCGGAGTAACAAACCAATAAGCCAAACTGCTTTCAGTTTTGTAAGTTGGATTAGTGGCTTGAAATTGCTCCGCCGTTTTTAACAAATCCCGGCGAACATCTGATTCTTGCCAAGTACGTAGATGCTCATACGTATCAAAGCGAAAAATAACAGTATACTCTCTGGATTCGTTACTTGGGACTATTAGATTTACACCTAAATGTCCTGGGAATTTAGTAGCCGCAGCCTCAATTTCATGTCTCCATGTTTCAAACTGTTTTTCTCTACCTTCTTGAATTTCCCATGTAACAATCGTTGTTACTGGATTGCCGGCATCCATCGTGTTCCCTGTATAAGTCTCTTCGACAGCTACTCCTTCTTGTTTCATATTTTCCTGCTTGGAAGCGCGCCATGCACCATAGTATATGCGTATTCTACACCTTGACCATAAGCACCAGTGTGTTCCTTTACAATCTCCATTACAGCATCATAAGTGTCTTTGTGTGCCCAGTCACGTTGATATTCAAGTAAAACTTGAATTGCTGTCACTGGAATTGCACCAGCTTGTTCTACACGACGCATAGCAGCGTTATGTGCTGTCAAACTAGTACCACCTGAAGCATCATCAACTGCATACACCTCATAGCCAGCTTTAATTGCTTCAAGCACAGGGAATGCAAGGCAAACTTCAGTCCAAAGTGCTGCAAATATTAATTTCTTTCTACCGGTTGCTTTAACTGCCTCAACAAATTTCGGATCTTCCCAAGAGTTCATTGAACTACGTTCTATAATTTCATGGTTTGGGAATATATCAAGAATTTGTGGCCAAAAATAACCAGAAAAGCTGCGTGTTTCAACTGTAGTAAGAATAGTAGGTACGTTAAAAGTTTTTGCTGATTTAGCAAGTAGCATAACGTTATTAATCAATGTTTGTCTATCAATACTTGCAACTCCAAAAGTCATTTGAGGTTGAAAATCAATTAAAATTAAGGCACTGTTCTCCGGATTTAACAATTCTAAATTACTCATAATAAAACGCTCCTTTTTCAATTGTTTATTGAAAGTAATGTATCTTCTGTCAATTAAAGCTCTGTCATACTTTTTAATTTAAATTTAGTGCTGATTTAATCAGCACTAAATTTATACTATCTACTTTAAAAAAGGTGATTTAAAGCTATTTCCTTGAGATACATTTATGCATTTTGTTTACTAAGATCTCGCTGAGCTCCCCTATAGCTTCCAATTATATTTTGATAGCCTGGAAGATTGCTAGCAAGCAAATTGCCAAAACCTTCGACATCGTTGCGCCAATCGCGTTGTAATTCGCAAGCTACGCTAAACCAGTTCATAAGTTGCACGCCACTATGTGCCATACGAGTATTGGCAGCATCTGCAACTTGTTTACTGAAAGTTCCTGAAGCATCAGTAACAGCAAATACTTCATATCCAGCTTTTATAGCGGAAAGTGCCGGGAAAGCAACACAAACGTCCGTAACTACGCCCGCGATGATAAGTTGCTTTTTTCCAGTTTCTTCAATTACTTTTACAAAATCATCATTATCCCATGCGTTAATTTGTCCAGGTCGAGCTATTTTTGGTGCATGAGGAAAGAGATCAACCAATTCTTGCATTAAAGGTCCGTTGGGCCCGTTTTCAAAACTTGTTGTTAAAATAACTGGTAAATCAAAAAACTTAGCAGTATGAGCAAGAGCTAAAACATTGTTCTTGAATTCATCAACACCATAGTCACGTACTAGTCCGGACATAAGACCAGTTTGATGATCTACTAAAAGCACGACAGCATCATCTTTGTTAATACGAGAATAGAGATCAGTCATTATGTATTCCTCCTAAAAATTAAGTAATCGAAGAAAGTTTAAATAGTCGAATACTATCATAAGTTTCTTCGTTTATAACTAAGCTGACCAATAATATTGGTCATAGCAGCCTTCATAGAACATGAAGTGCTATACAAATTTATAGTATTTTAAAACTGATTCGTTAATCAATTCTAAATTATCTATAATTTGTATAGGTCGTAACTATAGTTGTTTTCACTATAAAATAGATTGGTATTACCTATACATCCTATAGATAGAACGATATTGATAGTCACCTATTTTTGTTATTACAATTGAATAGGAGTAATGTTCAGTAATTATTTTATGATGAAAAAGGTATTAGAGGGGGGATTGTTCCAAAAGGAGAAAATGAATGCATTGGAACAATAGAGTTTCATACTTAGAATTCATAACATAAACGTGCATGAATAGGTTATGACATTCATCCGGATTATTGAAGAAAAGGATACATATTAGAATATTTTTGGGAGGTAGAAGCATGGCTAAAATTATTGTAGGAACCGAAAATCAAGAACCAATTGAGATATATTATGAGGATCATGGCACAGGAAAACCAGTTGTACTCATTCATGGTTGGCCGTTAAGTGGTCGATCTTGGGAATACCAAGTTCCAGCTCTTGTTGAGGCTGGATACAGAGTTATAACATATGATCGTCGAGGATTTGGACAATCATCTCAGCCGTGGGAAGGGTATGAATATGATACCTTTACTTCTGATTTGCATCAACTATTAGAACATTTAGAGCTTCAAAATGTCACACTTGTTGGTTTTTCTATGGGTGGAGGCGAAGTAGCCCGGTATATTAGTACGTATGGAACAGATCGTATTGAAAAGGCTGTTTTTGCTGGGGCAGTTCCTCCATATTTATACAAATCAGAGGATCATCCTGAAGGGGCCTTAGATGATGCAACAATTGAAGCATTCAAAAGTGGTGTGATAAATGACCGCCTTGCATTTCTTGATGAATTTACTAAGGGATTTTTCGCGGCTGGTAATCGAACAGATTTAGTTAGTGAGCCATTCCGTTTATATAATTGGGATATTGCAGCTAGTGCATCACCTAAAGGAACACTTGATTGTATTACCGCCTTTAGTAAGACAGATTTTAGAAAAGACTTGGAGAAGTTTAATATACCTACTCTTATTATTCACGGTGATTCTGATGCAACTGTACCATATGAATATAGTGGGAAATTAACACATGAAGCAATTCCTAATTCTAAAGTAGCCTTAATAAAGGGTGGTCCACATGGGCTAAATGCAACGCATGCTAAAGAATTTAATGAAGCACTCCTATTATTTTTAAAGGACTGATTACAACTATATAATTGTTAGTTGATAAATTATAAATAAGTAAAAAATAAACCTTTATAAAAGATGCTCTTGGATAAATCCAGGAGCATCTTTTTAAATGGTGATATTGAGATGTTAGGTTGATAAATCTCCATTAATTTTGGATTGAATACTCTTCTTAACAGCTAAAATATATTGATTAGAGTTTTTTAGATTTCTTAGAAGTATTGTTATATTACTATCAAGATAATATTTTGAATAATCCTCAAAACAAAGAAATATACATTTTTCTGAGGAAGAAATATCTTGTCAGAAAACAATAAAATCTTATTAATTTTTATAATTGGTAGAATTTTTGTGGAAATAATTCTCTTAATATATTAAAATAACATCGTATTATGTCAGATTTTAATTAGGGGAGAGAAATTTTATGTTGAAAAAAATCATTCCAGTTGCTTTAGCATTAAGTACAGTTACTTTTACTAGTGTATTTGCTGCGCCTTCAATCCAAGCAAGTACAGAACAAAACCGCTACATAGATGTACAAATGCTCGGTATTAACGATTTTCATGGGCAACTAGACACTGTAAAAAAAATTAACAATAAAGATGCAGGGGGAATTGAGTACTTAGGGGCTTATTTACGTGATCGTGAAAAACAAAATCCGAATACATTAAAGGTACATGCTGGCGATGTTGTTGGAGCAAGTACTCCTGTTTCAGCATTATTACAAGACGAACCTACAATTGAATTTCTAAATGATTTGAAATTCGATGTTGGAACGATAGGAAATCATGAATTTGATGAAGGTGTTGAAGAAATGAACCGCCTTATTTATGGTGGATACCATGAGAAAACAGGTAATTTTAAAGGAGCAAAATTCCCATATGTTGCTGCAAATTTCTATAATAAATCCACCGGTCGTTTATTTTTACCACCATTCACTATAAAAAAGGTACAAGGAGTTCCTGTTGGATTTATCGGAGTCGTAACAACGGATGTTCCTAACCTTGTTATGCCTACTATGCTAAAGAATGTAGAAATTACAGATGAAGTTGAAGCTATTAACAAATCCGTAAAGCAATTAAAAAAACTAGGCGTTAAATCTATCGTTGTTCTTGCACATAACGGAGGTATAACAGATGGGAACGGCGTAACAAATGGTGATATTGTCCGATTAGCAAATGAGACTGATCCAGAAGTCGATGTTATTTTTGGTGGCCATAGCCACACCTATGTAAATGGAACTGTTAATAATAAACTTGTCGTACAAGCAAATTCATATGGTATGGCTTTTGCTGATGTTGATGTAAAGATTGATCGTAAAACACAAGATATTGTTGAGAAAAAAGCAGAAATTGTTACAACTTACCATGAAGGCATGGAGCCTGATAAAAAAATCAAGAAGAAGATGGAGAAATATCAAGCAAAAATCGCACCTCTTGTTAATGAAATTGTAGGTAAGTCTATTGCTCCACTAGATCGTAAACTCAATACGGCTGGTGAATCTACTCTCGGAAATTTAGTTGCTGATGCTCAGCGTGCAACAATGCAATCCCAAATTGCACTTATGAATCCTGGTGGTATTCGTAATGACTTAGATGCTGGTGATATTACATGGGGAGAGATATATGGTATTCAACCATTCGGAAATCAATTAATAAAAGTAAATTTAACAGGTCAAGACATTCGTGATATTTTAAATCAACAATGGCAAAAAGACATAACAAGAATGCTTCAAATTTCAGGGATCCAATACACTTGGGATGCGAACAAGCCTAATGGAGAAAAAGTAACAAGTATTCGCTTAGCAAATGGAGAAGAAATCATTCCTTCTAAAACTTACAGCGTCGTTGCGAACGCATTTCTAGCTTCAGGTGGAGATGGATTTGTATCCTTTAAAAACGGTAAAGATGCTGAAACAGGACCAACTGATTTTGAAGCATTAGTAGATTATATAAAAAAATCAAAAGAACCAATTCAGTCTATTATTGATGGAAGAATTCAAAAGATAAATTAGTTTTTTATTAATCTCAAAAACAACTAGATTATTTGTGCGCTATACTCTTTAGTGTGCAGGTAATCTATTTTTTTGATTTGAAATAGTCTAACTGTGGCCAATGGGTATACCGTCTAGATGCAGAGTGCCGAAAAAAATGAAGTGAACAAAAAATAACCCCTAAATTAACCCTATGATAAAGAGACTACAGACAATCAAAATTTGGAACTTCATATTAACCATATATTAACTACGTTAATAATACATACTGAAATTGAATACTTTAGATAACATCATTTATAACGAATATCTGTACATTATAATGTTATGCAATGAGGAATTTACAATGCAATGAATTGAAGCTTATTTAGTTTTATATTCGTATAAGTGAATTAAGAATTTCTTAAGAACCTATTAAGAAATAAGTGAGTTTTAGGAACTAGAATAAATATATCTTAACAGTAATAAGAAAATGAATGTTTTAAACGGAAGTTGGCAGAGTATGTCAAAAAGCTATAAGTAAATATTTCAGGAGGTTTTTTATGAAAAAGAAAATAATTATTGCAATTGTTGCTTCTACTATAACAATGACTCATTTTGTAGGAAATACTTATGCAGATTCGAAAACAGAGGTTTCTGTTACAGCTCCCTACAATACAAATCAAATAGCAAAATGGTTAGAAGCACATGCAAAGCCTTTAAAAACAACTAATCCAACTGCATCTCTTAATGATTTGAAACCACTTAAGGATATGGTAGGTTCAGCTTCAATTGTAGGTTTAGGTGAAGCTACGCATGGAGCTCATGAAGTTTTTACGATGAAACACCGCATTGTTAAGTATTTAGTATCTGAAAAGGGCTTTACCAATCTAGTTTTAGAAGAGGGATGGGACAGGGCCTTGGAACTTGATCGATATGTTCTTACTGGTAAGGGAAACCCAAGCCAACATCTAACACCTGTATTTAAGACGAAAGAAATGCTAGATTTACTTGATTGGATTCGGCAATATAATGCTAATCCAAAACATAAATCGAAAGTACGTGTCATCGGGATGGACATTCAATCAGTAAACGAAAATGTTTATAATAATATAACAGAATATATTAAAGCGAACAATTCAAAACTGTTGCCTAGAGTAGAAGAGAAGATAAAAGGTCTTATTCCTGTAACAAAGGATATGAATACTTTTGAAAGCCTTACGAAAGAAGAAAAAGAAAAGTATGTTTTAGATGCTAAACAAATTAGTGCTTTATTAGAGGAAAATAAAAGCTATTTAAATGGAAAATCTAAAGAGTTTGCATGGATAAAGCAAAATGCTCGTATTATTGAACAGTTTACTACAATGTTAGCGACACCTCCTGATAAACCAGCGGATTTTTATTTGAAACATGATATTGCGATGTATGAAAATGCGAAGTGGACTGAAGAACATTTAGGAAAAACCATTGTATGGGCACATAATGGACACGTTTCGAAAACAAATATGCTTCCTTTTATATATCCTAAAGTAGCTGGGCAGCATTTAGCAGAATATTATGGAAAAAGATACGTATCTATTGGAACGTCAGTTTATGAAGGACAATACAATGTCAAGAATAGCAATGGTGAATTTGGCCCCTATGGAACATTAAAATCGGATGATCAAAACAGTTATAACTACATTTTTGGACAGGTCAAAAAAGATCAATTTTTTATTGATTTACGTAAGGCGAACGGCGTGACAAAAACTTGGTTAAACGAACAACATCCAATTTTCGCTGGAATAGCTACCGAAGGGCCTGATATACCAAAAACTGTTGATATATCATTAGGTAAAACGTTTGATATACTTGTTCAAATTCAAAAAGTGAGTCCATCTCAACTAGATCAATAAATTTAGAATAATGTGCCTTAATGACAACTTGAGAAGTGTTTCATATAATACTATAAAATTTGTTTTATATAGTAAGAAGAATAATCGTATTAGAAAAAATTAGCAATTCAACCTGCTAAGAGTAAAATGAATCTTCAATATGTAAAGCGCAAAAAACACTGAAGCGAAAAAGCATCGGTGTTTTTTGCGCTTTCGGGCATAGATGCTACTTCAATCCTATTGTAGAAGTGATTTTGTATGTAAGGAATTTGTAAGGAATAGGTAAGAAAAAAGAGATTTTCATTGTGTAGGATAAAAATATAAGGAGGCATGAAGGGGGGAACAAGTACGGCCTACATATAAAACAAATAATCAGTAACGAGAGTGTTTTAAGGAAAAGAAGTAATTTCTATGGTTAATATGTATGTGGAAAAAGAGTGATTTAGAGATTGTTAGAATACAATGGTGTTTGTGAAAATAATGATTAGTACGTTGATTGCAAATTCAGTGTTGACTTTTATCATTGGGAGAGTTGATAGCTGTGTGGTTAGCATATGACATAATTATTAACCATCAATACGATTTTAATAGAAGAGAGGAATTCTTTATGAAAACAAGCAGTAAAATTACATGTGCAAGTCTAGCACTTTTAATAGGTGGAAGTTCCCTGTTATACATAACACCAACATCAATTGTAAAAGCAGAATCTACGCAAAATGTATCTAGTTCGTTACAAACAAGTACGAAAAGCGATCGTACTTCCGTTAAGAAAGCAATGCGAGATGAACTGCAACTTGGATACCCGGGAATACTCGCTCAAATTTCTAAGGGGGGTAAAACTTGGAGTTATAGTGCTGGGATAGCGGATTTGAAAACTAAGAAACCAATGAAAGCAGATTTTCGCTTTCGCATTGGCAGTGTGACGAAAACGTTCATTGCAACAGTTCTGCTTCAATTATCTGGAGAGAACCGTTTGAATCTAGACGACTCCATTGAAAAATGGTTACCTGGTGTTATTCAAGGAAACGGATATGATGGTAATCAGATTACGATCCGGCAAATATTGAATCATACAAGTGGTATTGCTGACTATATATATTCAAAAGACTTTGATATTACGGATATAAAAAAATCATATACGGCTGAAGAATTTGTAAAGATGGGGATTTCACTTCCCCCAGACTTTGCCCCAGGAAAGGGTTGGTCTTATTCAAACACAGGATACGTATTACTGGGGATCCTTATTGAAAAAGTAACTGGCAACAGTTATGCGGAAGAGGTTGAAAATCGGATTATTGAACCTCTTGATTTGTCAAATACATTTCTACCTGGTAATTCAAGCGTGATTCCAGGCACCAAGCATGCCCGTGGCTATTTGCAACTAGACGGAGCGAGTGAGCTAAAAGACGTTACTTATATTAACCCAGGTAGCTCGGATGGAGATATGATTTCTACTGCTGACGACTTAAACAAATTCTTCTCTTACTTACTAGGTGGCAAATTACTGAAGGAACAGCAGTTAAAACAAATGCTTACTACAGTTCCTACAAATAGAGAGGGAACCGGGTATGGTCTTGGAATCCTTGAAATTAAGCTTCCGAACGGTGTCTCGGTATGGGGACACAGGGGGGGCGTTCCAGGGTTTTCCACTTTTGCTGGTGGAACACTTGGAGGTAAACATACACTCGCTATCAATTCGAACAGTTTAAACATTAATAACCCGGAAGTTTTTAAAAACATTTTACTTGCTGAATTTAGCAAGTAGGAAAAACGGATAAATTTTGTCATTTGTAATTTCCATCGGAATGGATTACCGCTTGAAATGAGTATAGAGGGATTAAGTATCTAGAAACAATCAAGTCAATCATGAAGGATGGCTAAGGGGTTACATTGGCCGGTTAAAAGAGCAACACATATAATGAGTGATTATTATATATACTATTGTATTTGTATGGGTATTGTCACTAATTGTAAATTTATATAAGGTGGGAAGTCTAATTTAAGACTTCCCACTTTTTCCGTTTAACAGCTTTTATTGTGAAGCTATTAACAATAGAAAAAGGAGAATGTAACTAGTTATGCAGATGAAGCTTGGTACATGCGCTATGTAGGATTTTTTTTGGGGATATACAAAAAATAAATTTAGAAGAATATATGAATTAGAGACAAGAAAGCTCAAGTGAATTGAAAACCTTTACTTTTTTGTTTTGGAAATAGTATTTAATTAAACAGTATGGTACTTTATTTTAATAATTGAACAACTGCCTACTAAAAAATTTGATAGGCAGTTGCTTTGCTTTTGGGTGAAAAAAATGATTTTTCTTTAATCTGTAATAACAGTTATAAATTAATTTTAATTATCTTATGAAATAGGGAAAATCAATATAAGTTATAATTATTACTTGTTTTTTTGTTTTACTTGTTCTTTTAATTCATCAAGGGTCTTACCGCTAATATTGTCAGTAATAGTTTCATGTATTTCATTTTTTAATACAATTGTTTTTCCTGCAAGTTGTGCTTTGGAAGACATTTTACTTTCATTAATAGTTTCTATGTTTGTCTGAAGGTCTGCTTTGTTATTTTCATCAAAGGTAATTGCGAATGGTTCAATTGCTCCGTAGTAGTTACCAAATAATTGATCCTTCTTCAAAAACATCATATATTTTTTATTAACCATAGGTTCGATATATAAAGGATCCTTATTTTGCACCTCTTTAGTAGTTATCTTAGTAGCCTTTTTTGTAACTGTGCCATCTGGTGCAACAACTGCATTAGAATCTTCAAGTTTTACAGTTTCAGCGAAACGATGATTGATTTTTATTTGTTTATTTTCATTCACACCTTTAATTGTTTCGGAAATGTTGAAATTATAAAGATGTCCTTCAACGTAATTTTCTTTGTCCTCTTCCGATGGATTACTTGGATTACGTGCCATATTCCACTTAGAGTCAAGACCTTCATATTCACCGATTACAACTAGATCTGCTTCATTAATCATTTGATTTAAATCACTTGTAGCAGGGAAATCTTTACTGAGAATAACAGTTTCGGTATTCTTATCTTCTTCAGCAACAGGGGAGAAGTGACTATTAAATGCTGAATATCCTCCCAAACCAATTACTGTAGCCAAAGGTATTGCAATTACCATAGTTTTTGCTTTTTTACTTAACATTAAGAAATCATCTCCTTTTTCTGTTAATAGATTGCATTTACACCATTTTTATCGTCAGTTTGAGGGACATGCATAGTAGTACGATTACGATTGCTGTTCATAATTGAAGTACCACTGTTGTGACCTATTCCTATTGCATGACCAAACTCATGGACTCCTGTACTTTTAGCAACATTTGATTTTGTAATATTTGTATTACCTGCGTTAATATCACCAGCAAATTTCGTTACTTTTTTAGTGGATGTATTATAAGATGTCTTCATTCTTCCATAATAAGTAGAGGAACTTTCAAACCAAGAGTTTAATGTGTTCACAGAAGAAGAGGAAACTGTAAAATTAATACGAGAAGCAGTGTACCAGGCTGAATCGGCAGCTTGCCAACCAGATTTGATGATACTTGAACCATCGTCTAATCTGTCTCCCCATTTATATGTAGCTGATTTTGAAGGCAGCTTCCATCCTTCTTTTACATAAGCCTCTGAAACGCCAACGCTTGAAAAAACAAACACAGTACCTAATAAAAATGCAGTAATCCCTTTTTTAAAATTCATATTATCCCTCCAAAGATTATTTTTAACAAGAGAATTATAGCACCATTCTCTTCTTTTGGATTAATATTTAATTAACATTTAGAATATTTTGTATTGAGAAAATATAATTTAGGGAGACTTTATTATAATGTATAAATATAAAGCAATGAAATGGTGTCTATGTTTATTCATATTTACTTTTTTAATTATTATTGGTAAAACAATTTGGTCCAGTATAGATGTGGCAGGAGTGTCTAGCGTGTCATCGAATTCTGAAACTATAGTATTAAATAAGACATTCAAAACTACAAATCATTTAAGCGAAATGGTTGAAGAAGCAGACGTTATTGTACTAGGTGAATATGACGGCTTATACTCTAAATGGAATATGGCAAACAGTTCATCACATGAGATTCAAAGTGAAGATGTTGAAGGCCATTTGTTTAGTTTTCATGTCAAAGAAATCTTAAAAGGGGACTATGTAAAGAATGAAATCTTAATAAATCATAGATATTCAGAAAATCTCGTATTAGAGGAAAGTAATGAAATCATTGATAAAAATGGAATCATTCTGAAAGGTGCTACGAAAGTGTTTACTAAAAAAGTAGAAAATAAAGATCCATTGTATATAAAACCAAAATCCGAGGAGACATATATAGTTTTTTTAAAAGAAAATAATAAACTTGGACATTTTTATCCAGCTTTAGAACCTTTTATGATTGAATTTGATGTAAGAAATATTGCACACCTAAAGAGCAATCTAATAAATTGGGATAAAAATAAATATAAATTTGAAACAAAGGTTAAGAATAAAACTTTTTATATTGAAAATGACATAGATTCAACGATCAAAGATAATATTAGCGGAAAAAAATTGAGGGACATTAAGGATTTTGTGAAGAGGACTTCAAAAATGAAATAACATTGTAATAAGTTATATTTCTATTATTAATTGAAAGTTATTACCCTATAAATTCAGTCATTTATTATATAACTGAGTACATAAAAAATGAACTGAATTCTAATAAATAACGTAAAAGCTAAAAGATTTTCGCTTTGAGAACATCTTAAAATATTAAATTGATGGTAACTTTGTTGTATCTCTTTAAACATACCTATATTAAAACCCAAATTTCTCAATTTAATGCTGAGATATTTGGGTTTTTTTAAAGTAATCAATTTTTTAAAAAATTTTTAGAAATTTAAAGATAAAGTATTGTATACATGTAAGTATGATTAAAAATGAAAAGTTGTAAATGCTAAATTTAATTAAATACGCCTTACTCTCTTTACCATTGGCCTGAGTGAATAGTTTATAGGAAATTACACTGGCTAAAGATGCGATAATTGTTCCAAGCCCTCCAATATTTACTCCTAGTAATAAAGCTTTCCAATCAGAAGTAAAGTTTGATAGAAGAATTGAAGTAGGAAAATTGCTAATCAATTGACTCAAGAATATGGAACTAAAGAAGACTGAAGTATCTCCTCTTAAATTAGCGTGAGCAAATGTCTCCAGCGCATCGGAATGGGAAATGTTTCCGATAAAAATAAAAAAACAGACAAAGGTTATTAGAAGAAAGTAATCGATCTTAAATAGTAAGTTTCTATCTAACGTAAATGCTGCCATCAATGTAACTATTAGCGCAATGTAATAATTAATGACACCAAAAATAGATGCAATGATAGTGATAAGTATCAAAATCCAGATGGTAGCTTTTTTTCGATTCTTCACGGTAATAACAGGTAGTTCTATTTTTAAATCTGTTTTTGGAAGTTTTTGAGTACATATAAATAACAAACTGATTCCAAGTACAGCTAAAAGCAGGATTGAACCTAAAAATGGGATGAGCTTAATTCCATAGTAAGAATATAAGTATAAATTTTGTGGGTTTCCCATAGGCATCAAGCTACTGCCGATGTTTGCCGCAATTGTTTGCAGGATGATTGTATTCATCATGTTCATTTGTGTTTTTTTACTAATGACAAGTGTTATTGGAACAAAAGTGAGGAGAGCGACATCATTTGTTACAAACATGGAGCAAATAAAGCATAACAAAATTAGAATAATAGATATTGACCTGCTGTTATTGCATTTATTTAAAATCGCAACGGCAAGTTTGTCTAATATCTTTAGCTGTTCCAAGGCCTTAATGGCCACCATTAGATTAAATAAGCTAATTAACACTTCAAAGTTAATATATTCGATCTTTGGCGAATGTATTAAGCAGCTTACAATTGCTAGTATCAGTGAAATGGTAAGTACTAAATCCTTTTTTAAAAATTCGAATTTCATAAGGAGTCTTTTTTTACTTTGAACGAATACTATTTCTTTCACAATACACCACCTGTAATCTATGTTAGTAGAATGAAACGCAAAGGAAATATACATTTAATAATAGATATTCAACAAATCTCACTAGGGGATTAATTGAGAAAACAAATGTTTTTTGTATGATACCATAAATAAATTAAATGTTTTGTTTTTTTAATATTCTTATAATAACTTATCGATTCTTGATTTCAAATACTTTATATGAAGTTCTAAAAGAGAAAAAGTATGCATGTTTTTATGAAGAAAATAGAGACTTGTCAAAAGTTAGGTAGAACGGAATCCGTGATGTTTGGATACTGTATAAAATTCACAAAACCTCACTGTTTTTTAGATGAAAAAACCTTAAAATATTTTTTGGTTTTTATAAAAATCTGTACTTTTTCGTAACATTCTGTACTTTTGATTATAAATTAAAAATAAGCTTCTCTTAGTTGAAGATTGAAAGCGCTTCATAGTTTTTCTATGAACTTTTTACCTAGCCTATTTTTGAGATTAGTAGTGAGAAAGGAGATATTTCCATGTTCTAGGGAAAATTAACAAAAAACCAGTTAATCACTATTGATTATTATGATTTAAATGTAAATCACCGGTAAATGAAACAAACATAATAGTACAACAATATTAGTGGATAAGAATATTAGTTTTACAGAAGGGGATAGAGCACCGTATGTATAAGCGTTAAGTTCTTCGAAAATTCAGTTTTACAGTTACATGTTGTGATGTTTGCTTAAACAGGCAATCCTATTAATATAGAAAATTTTTATCCTTGTTGTATTTGAATATGAATGAGGTATTTATGCCAGGGAATATAGGTGATTTTATATAGATTATGATAGATAAATTTTTGGTATGGAGTGATAATATGGAAAGATTTTTTGTAGATTTAGTCGGGTCAACGAATGATTTTTTATGGTCTAAATTGTTAATTATTATGCTTGTTATTTGCGGAATTTATTTTACATTTAAATTGAATTTTGTACAGTTTCGAATGTTAAAAGAGATGGTCCGTGTATTAATGGAGGGGAAAAGTGGTTCTAAAGATCAAATCTCCCCTTTTCAAGCGTTTTGTATTGGTATGGCAGCTCGCGTTGGAACAGGGAATATTACAGGAATTGCGATTGCGATTGCATTAGGGGGGCCTGGAGCTGTATTTTGGATGTGGATTATTTCTATTATTAGCTCGGCATCCAGTTTTGTTGAAAGCACATTAGCACAGATATATAAAGTAAAAGATAAAACTGGCTTCCGCGGTGGTCCATCCTATTATATGGAAAAAGGGTTGAATAAACGTTGGATGGGAGTATTATTCTCTATTTTAATCACAATTACTTTTGGTCTTGTATTCAATTCAGTACAATCAAATACAGTTACAATTGCTTTTCAAAATGCATTTGGTACAGATCGCCTAACAGTCGGGATAATCATGGCCATTGCTTTCGCTGCGATTATTTTTGGTGGTGTACAACGTATTGCAAAAATGGCTGAATACAAAGTGGTATTTTTAGCGGTATTATACATTGGAGTTGCATTATTTGTTGTAGTTACCAACATATCAAAAATGCCGGAAGTTCTTTCTCTTATTGTTCAAAACGCATTTGGTTTTAAACAAATAGCAGGAGGTTCAATTGGTGCAGCACTTATGAATGGGGTTAAACGTGGTTTATTTTCAAATGAAGCTGGTATGGGAAGTGCACCAAACGTTGCTGCAACAGCAACAACAAGTCATCCGGTGAAACAAGGACTGATTCAAGCATTTGGTGTATTAACGGATACACTGATCATTTGTACTAGCACTGCCTTTATTATTTTGCTTTCTGATGCATATAAACAACCGGGGTTAAATGGTATTGCACTTACACAAGCAGCATTAAGTGAACACATCGGTTCTTGGGCATCGGGTTGTCTTGCTATCTTTGTTTTTTTATTTGGATTTGGTGCGTTAATTGGCAACTATTATTATGGTGAAACAAATATTCGCTTCTTACATACAAGTAAAGTGTGGTTAATGATATACAGAATAAGTGTGTTGGCTATGATTGTATTTGGTTCCGTTGCAAAGGTTCAAATTGTATGGGATTTAGCGGATTTATTTATGGGCTTTATGGTTATTATTAATTTAATTGCTATTACCTTACTTTCAAAAGTAGCATTTGCGGCGTTACAAGATTATACAAATCAGAAAAAAGCTGGTAAAGATCCTATTTTTTATAAAGAAAACATTAAAGGGCTTAAAAATATTGAATGTTGGGAAAAATATCAGAAAAATTCAAAAAAGAAAAGTGTGTAATAAGAAAGATATTCAGACTGCAATATGTCTGAATATCTTTCTTGGTTCTAGTGCAAATATTATTGATTATAGTAAAGAAAAAATCATTCTATATAAAGTTAATAGTACGGGGGAATATTTTTAAATGATAAAAGATTATAGCATTCAAATTGAGGGTCAAGAAAAAGTTTGCTTAGATCAATGGGTAGCCCATTATCGAACGTATGCAGCTAAGGGACGAAGCGCCAGTTATATTCCCGCTCTGGGGGAAATAAATGTATCGCAGTTAGGTATTTGTATAGTAAAGCCAGATGGAACAATGATAAAGTCAGGAGATTGGGAGATACCTTTCACATTACAAAGTATATCAAAAGTAATCGGTTTTATAGCCGCTTGTTTAAGTCGCGGTATTTCTTATGTATTAGAACGAGTTGACGTAGAGCCAACTGGAGATGCCTTTAATTCAATTATTCGTTTAGAGATACATAAACCAGGAAAACCTTTTAATCCTATGATTAATGCTGGAGCGATTACGATAGCTTCACTTTTGCCAGGGAAATCGGTGCAAGAAAAATTAGAATCTCTATACGTATTAATTGAAAAAATGATAGAGAAGCGTCCTGCTATTAATGAAATAGTATTTCAATCCGAATGGGAAACGGCTCATCGTAATAGAGCTTTAGCATACTATTTAAAGGAAAATGGTTTTCTAGAATCAGATGTGGAGGAGACACTAGAGGTTTACCTAAAACAATGTTCGATTGAAATAAATACAGAAGATATTGCCTTAATAGGGCTTATACTAGCACATGATGGATATCATCCTATTCGCAAAGAACAAGTGCTCCCTAAAGAAGTAGCTAGGTTAACAAAAGCTTTAATGCTTACTTGTGGAATGTACAATGCTTCTGGAAAATTTGCTGCTTTCATTGGATTACCAGCTAAGAGTGGGGTATCTGGCGGAATTATGACACTTGTTCCCTCAAAATCTAGGAAGGATTTATCGTTCCAAGATGGATGTGGTATTGGTATTTACGGACCAGCCATTGATGAGTATGGGAATAGTTTACCAGGAATTATGTTGTTAGAACATATTGCAAAAGAATGGGATTTAAGTATATTTTAAAAAGGAGCACAGATATTTTGGTGTTAGAGCGAGTCCAAAAGTGTTCAGACCTTATATGGTGTCTGAACATTTTTGAGTTATAAAGTATCTTTCTAAAGTAGAAGAGTGTAATGAATACTCACAATCTATAATGCTTTCGTTTATATCTTATTTATCAGTTGTTGAAAAAAATAGAGTAAGTATTGTATTAATGCAAATAGGTTTGTATACTGACTGTTAGGCGAAAGTGAGAAGTGATTATTTTGAATCTTAGTAATTTAGTAAAAAAAGACATCTATATTCTCGTTTTAATGATACTTACAGTACCTTTAGTAGGTGAAATAAAGTCATTTCCTTTAAATGAAACATTTAGAATGAGCTTTGGTGCACCAACATTTTTCTTCTTTTTGTTATTATTTCGACGAGTTCCAGCATTTTTACCGGGTTTTTTAACAGCAATAGTCGTTGTAGTATTTCGTATCTCAATGGATGTCATTATAAAGGGAAATATGGATTGGCTAGCTGCTTTTCATACGCACTATCCTAGTTTTTTCTTTTATTTTACTTATTCGTATCTCTTTCATTTAGCAAAAATCAAACGTTTTTATCATCAACCACTAATGATTGGTTTTATTGGTTGTATTATTGAAATACTGTCAGACTGTGTGGAATTAATGATTCAATATTTCGTATTAAAAACATCAATCACATCCGAGGCAATAAATGAGATCATTGTTATCGCATGTTCCCATAGTTTTATAGTTCTAAGCTTTTTCAATATGATGAAATTGTATGAAGCGCAATCAAGGGAGAGACACATAAAGAAACAAAATGAACACATGCTCATGCTCATCTCTAATTTATATGAAGATGCTGTTCATTTAAAAAAAACATTACAAGATGCTGAGAATATAACAAAAAAATCCTATGATTTATATAAAACCTTAGACTCTTTTGAGCACAAACAGATGAATTTTCAGTTTAAGGATTTAAGGCAACAGGCATTACAAATTGCTGGCGAGGTCCATGACGTTAAAAAGGATAACCAACGCATTTTTGCGGGACTTTCAAAACTAATATCTGATGAAAGTTTTACAGATTATATGTCTGTACATGAACTGGTAAACATCATTATACGGGCAAATACGAAATATGCACGGTTGCTAGAGAAAGACATCCAATTTGTGTATAAAATTGATGGTGTGCATCCTCATTATCATATTTATACAATCTTATCTATTATAAATAATATCGTAACAAACGCTGTAGAAGCTATCCAAGGTATGGGAATCATCACAATTGACATTAATAAAGACCATCATTTTGTTGAATTTCGAGTAGGAGATAACGGTCCAGGTATTTCTTCAAAATATAAAGATTCAATTTTTGAGCCTGGTTTTACTTCTAAATATGATGATTTAGGCAATCCATCGACAGGCATCGGACTATCGTATGTTAAAGAAATGGTCGAACAACTAGAAGGTGATGTTACGCTTGAGGACAGAACCGAAGGAAAAGGATCAATTTTTATAATTAGATTAGGGATTGATCATATAATTTCGAAAGGGTGATTCTATGTATTTTTATATAGTAGATGATGAAAAAGCGGTTCGCTCAATGTTGGCTCAAATTATCGAGGATGAAGATCTTGGAGAGGTTATAGGAGAAGCTGAGGATGGTTTATCTTTAGAGCAACACATGCCAATCCTTAAAAAGATAGACATTTTATTTATCGATTTGTTAATGCCGATTCAAGATGGAATAAAAACAATTCGTCAAATAAAGCCTTCGTTTAAAGGGAAAATCATCATGGTCTCTCAAGTAGAATCAAAAGAATTAATTGCTGAAGCTTATTCGCTTGGCGTTGAATACTATATTATTAAGCCAATTAACCGGATTGAAGTATTAACAGTTGTTCGGAAAGTCATTGAAAGAATTCGTTTGGAAAAATCGATAAAAAACATTCAAGAATCGCTTAATATGGTATTAAAATTGGATAGTAATTCAAGTGCGCAAGAAAAATACCGTAATGAAAAACATTTAAATACTTTTAATCACTTTCAAAATTCCATTCATTTTCTTTTGTCTGAATTAGGAATAGCCAGTGAAAGTGGAAGTAAAGATTTAATGGATATGCTAGATTATTTATATAAATATGAACAAGATAACACGTTGGAACAAGGTTTTCCTTCACTAAAAGAGATTTTTATGAATTTAGCTCAAAAAAAACTTGGGGATTCAGCTGAAGATACCGAATTAAAAAGGTTCATAGAAGCTTCCAAACAACGGATTCGGAGAGCAATTTATCAATCATTAAACCATTTAGCATCCCTTGGACTTACTGATTTTTTAAACCCGAAGTTCGAAAATTATGCCTCTAGATTTTTTGATTTTACTACCGTAAGGAGAAAGATGACAGAATTGAATAATGAACCAACAGTACCTGCTCGTATTGATACGAAAAAATTTATTCAAGTTCTTTATTTTGAAGCAAAACGAATACACTTGGAATTACGATGATAAACTCTTGCTCATTATTACTTTCAATTAATAGATTGATAGTTGTTTTCATGTTATTTGTTTTATATAGTTTTTCTAAGAGAGTATTTTCCTTTATTTCATATTGGTTTTAAAATCAGAAAATTCCGTATGGATTCAGTGGAAATATATTAACTTAGAACAAAAAAATGTGTATGCTCTATTTTTAAATATTAATATTCGTTAAAGGAAATAAAAAATTTCACAATAAGATATAAATACATAGTAAGTTGAATAAAGAAAAAAGATGCTATCTTCTAGCATCTTTTTTCTTTAAGAGGAAATATCATTGATACTTATATTATTTTAAATTCAAATGCGGGCATATAAATAAAGGAAAAGGAGATAATATCTAACAAATTATAATTGGAAATGGTATTTTAGGTCAGAAATGTTTTTATACTAATTAGGTTATTGGTACTAAATAAGCATAATGTCTTGCTTTTCTGCTCTTTAATCTTATAGTTATTTTTTATTAAGTACATACCGTTCTTTAGAAGTCTCAATCCTAGCAGAGTATATAAATTAGGTGATAAACATGTGGAACATAATTACTTCTTATCTTCCAGATTGGAAAGTCTTTGTACAAGCTTTTATCTTGTTTTTAATTCCGTATACTATCTCAAGATTTTTTCATTGGGTTCGTATGTCAGAGAAAGAGTGGGAAGAATGAGTTGGTGGAAGTCAAGAGATAAACAAGTGAAAAAAAATAATATTCAAAGTAAAACGAAACAAGAGCATAAACCTTCTCAAAATACAACTGTTCATTTCACGAATGATTTTGCCTCTAACTTAGAACTTATAAAGCAACAAATCGGACATAATTCTGATGTTCGCTTTCGGAAGTTTAATATTGGACGCACAGATATTCAAGCTGGGATCATTTTTGTTGATGGTCTATCAGATAAAGAGATCATTGACAAACATATTATGAAATTACTAATGGATGATTTTTCTGACGAATATAAAAATGAATCTTCTTATGTGGAGGGGACTGTTTCAAAAGAATATATTAAAAATAAAGTTCTTACAATTAGTGAAGTAGCAGAAGTCCATTACATAAAAGATGTGATATCCAAAGTATTGATAGGTTCAACAGCTCTTTTAATTGATGGTTTAGCAGATGTGTTTATTCTTGGTACAACAAAAGCAAATAAACGAAACATGGAAGAACCAGTATCGGAGGCATTAGTCAGAGGTCCACGGGTGGGGTTTACTGAAGTATTAAGTGACAATACCTCACTTTTGCGACGGCATTGTGCGGATGAAAACTTATCATTAGTAAAGCTACCAGTAGGAGAGCGTGCAAAGAAAGAGCTAGTTGTCGCATTTATTAAAGATCTTGCTAGTACAGAATTGGTGGATGAAATAAAAAACAGAATTCAGAAAATTGACATAGACAGTGTACTCGAATCTGGTTATATTGAGCAACTCATTGAAGATAATTATCTAAGTCCTTTTCCGCAGATTCAAAATACAGAACGACCTGATCGTGTTATTAGTGCTTTGATGGAAGGTCGAGTAGCTATTTTGTTAGATGGAACACCATTTGTTTTAATTGCTCCAGTTACATTTAGTATGCTACTGCAATCACCAGAAGATTATTATGAAAGGTGGCTTCCTGGTACGCTTCTCCGCTTATTACGCTTCATGACAGCTTTTGTTTCATTATTTGCTCCAGCACTGTATATTTCTTTCATTTCGTTTCATCCAGGATTAATTCCCACTAAGCTCGCTATTTCTATTCTCGGATCGCGAGAAGGAGTTCCTTTTCCCGCTTTAATAGAAGCGTTAATTATGGAAGTAGCTATCGAAGTTTTACGAGAAGCGGGTTTACGTCTGCCTAAACCAATTGGACCTGCAATGGGAATTGTGGGCGGTTTAATAATTGGTCAGGCTGCCGTAGAAGCAGGAATTGTTAGTCCAATAATGGTTATCGTTGTTGCGGTAACAGCTATTTCTTCTTTTACTATTCCGCAATATAGTGTGGGAATTACGTTACGCATTCTTCGTTTTGTAGCTATGTTTTGTGCTGCGATATTTGGCTTGTATGGAGTTATTCTCTTCTTTCTTTTACTTTGCAGTCATTTAGTGAAACTGAAAAGTTTTGGCGTTCCTTATACTAGCCCTGCTGTTCCGTACCGATTTAGTGATTGGAAAGATTTTATGGTTCGCATGCCATTAAAAATAATGAGACGTCGACCGAAAATAATGCATACCAAAAAAACTAACCGCAAAAGGTAGCTGATGACGAAAGGAAGTGGCCTTCAGTGATTACTATACCTAAAGACCGAATAACAACTGCACAAGCAGTTGTTATTATTGTAAATTACATACTGGGAACAGGAATCCTCACTCTGCCCAGAGCATCTGTAGAAAAAGTGAAAACACCAGATGTATGGTTAAGTGTGATATTAGGTGGGATACTCGCAATGGTTTCAGGAGTAATTATGGTCAAACTAAGTCAGCAGTTTCCAGATAAAACATTTTATCAATACAGTCAAGATATTGTAGGGAAATGGATAGGCAGGTTGCTTAGTTTTCTTATTATAGGGTATTTTCTTACAACTTCAGCCTTTCAAATTCGTTCAATGGCAGAAGTAATAAGCTTTTTTTTGCTAGAAGGAACTCCCACATGGGCTATTGTTATGCCTTTTATGTGGATAGGTCTCTATTTGATTATGAGTGGTATTAACTCGATTGCACGGATGTTTGAAATAATATTTCCTATTACTTTCTTTATTTTTTTACTCATTTCCTTTATGAGTATAGGGATATTCGAGATAGATAATCTCCGTCCCGTATTAGGTTTGGGAATTAAACCGGTGTTAGATGGGGTAAAAACAACGTCTCTCGCATATACAGGTCCAGAAATTATGTTAATTCTTTTGGTGTTTATGGAACAACGAAAGAAAGCAGTAAAAGCTATTTTAGTTGGAATTTCTATTCCGTTAATCTTTTATGTAATAACTGTTGTAATGGTCATTGGTGCATTATCAATTGATGGGGTTGTAACAAGAACATGGCCGACAATTGACCTTATGCGCAGTTTTGAAATTTCTGGTTTAATATTTGAACGTTTTGAATCTTTACTGCTTGTAATATGGATTATGCAAATATTTGCTACCTATACAATTAGTTACTATGCAGCTGCATTAGGATTGGCACAACTCTTTAAAAAGAGTATTCATCCGTTTATTTTTGCTTTGATTCCAATCATTTACATCATTGCTATGACGTCGAAAAATATAAATGATTTGCTTAAACTGGGGGATATGCTCGGTAATGCTGCTTTATTTTTATTTGGTTTACTGCCACTGCTTCTTCTTATTATTAAGCGATTAAAAGGAGGAGTAGTGTGAAAAATAAATTTAATTATATGCGGTTCTATTTGGTTTTGTTATGTACGCTTTTGCTTCTATTTTTAACAGGATGTTGGAGCAGTAAAGAAGTAGAAGAGTTGAGTTTAACTGCAGGTATAGCACTAGATAAAGGGAAGGATTCAACAATTGAGAAAGAGGATGAGGAAGGAGGTTATCCTAAAAGAAATCTTATAAAAGCAACTTATCAAATTGTCAGTTCGCAAGCACAAAGTAAAGGAAACGGACAACAAAAACGTTATATAAATGTTTCTGAGACCGGTGATTCCATTCATCAAATTGTTCGTGAGTTTTCATTGAAAAGAGAGAGCGCAATGTTCAGCCCACATTTAAAAAACATTGTTATTAGTGATAGTCTTGTGCGTACATACAGTTTAGAACAATTACTTGAACAGTATCTCCGCGACAATGAAGTTCGGCTTAGCTGTATGATCTTAATTAGCAAGGGTCTAGCGAAGGAGGTACTGGAATCAAACAAAAAAGGAGAAATCCCAGCATTTCGTTTGTCTGGAATTGCAGATAATCGAAAGAGAACAACAAGGATTTTACCTCCTGTATCACTCGCTAAATTGGAAGGAAAGATGCGGTCAGGGTCCAGTTTTCTATTGCAAAATGTAATCTCGATAAAAGGAGAAACGAAATTTGCAGGAGCTGCTGTAATTAAAGGGAAGACAAAAAAGTTGATGGGCTTTTTAAATGAACAGGAATTGGAAGGAGTAGTATGGATAAACGGAAAAAGGAATGGTGGTGTGGTAAAAACTTTTGATAAAGAATCAAAGAAACTCATTATATACGAAATAAAGTCAATAAAAAGCAAAATCATACCACATGTTAACGGAAATAATATTTCCTTTGATGTAAACATTGAATCAGAAGGGCGTTTGTCTGAAAATTGGATGCAATCAGGAAAAGATTTTGAAAATGAATTTTTAAAAAGGGAAGAAAAAGCTATTGAAAAAGAAGTAAAGCACTTAGTACATCATGTTACAAAAAAAATACAAAAAGAATACCAAGTCGATATTGCGGGTTTTGGCAACCAATTAAGAATTAAACACCCGAGAACATGGGAGAAAGTCAAAAAAGATTGGGATCGAACATTTAGTAAGGTACCGATTAAATATCATATAAATGTAACTATACAAGATTATGGAGCGTCAAGTTTAAAACGGTGAGATACCTTAATTGAAATTATATTTGCATCAAAACAAAAAGTTACAAAAATTTTAATTTAAAAACTTTTGTAACTTTTTGTTTTTTTATGTCCTTCTTATTATAAATTAAAGAAATGATTTTACCCTATACATTTCTTTTGCGTTATAAAAGTAAATCACAATAGTTACTATTGGCGTGTTATTTAACGTTAGGAAAGAGGAATCGCTATATGTCTTGAATAGGAGGGAGTTTGAAGTGCAAGCGAAAGCAGTGCAAATAGAAGAAATCTATCAAGAAATATTAGACGGTAAAAGAAGTAGGTTTCCACCGAATACATGGAAAGAAGATAGCAATAGAGAGCTATCTAAAAGGGTCACAAAATATTTAATTGAAACAATTTTAAAATGGAATGAAGAGGATATTAAACAAAAATGGAATACGCCTTTAATTATAAAATATCGATTACTCGGCGCGCTCAAACATAGTTATGATAATAGTCCCTATAAGATGATTGAAGACTTATATCCCAATAGATTTAAAGAGTGGGAGTTTGGTATGGCACCATTAAATTTTTGGACTAAAGAAAAAGCTCTTGAAGCATTAAAATGGACTGTTGAAGAAAAAGAAAAACTAAGTAAAGTAGAACTATTCAAATTCTATAATAAAAAATGGTTAGAGAAAAATAAACTCAGTGCACCATTAGTTATGTATTGGAATGGTAGTCCTTATGCAATGATAAATTCTTTATATCCTAATAAATTTAAAGAGTGGGAATTTAGTATGACTCCTAACAATTTTTGGACTAAAGAAAAAGCATTGGTAGCATTAAGGTGGACTATTGAAGAAAAAGAAAAATTAACTTCTTTTCAATTATTACAAGTTTACAGTGTAAAATGGCTTACTATTCATAAATTAATTTCTCCTTGTCAAATATTCTGGAATAACAGTCCGTACTCTATGATCAATGAATTATATCCTGGTCAAAATAAAGAATGGGAATATAAATTCACACCTACCGGATTTTGGACTGAAAAAAAAGCATTAGAGGCGCTGAAGTGGACTATTGAAGAAAAGGAAAAACTAACAGAGGAGCAATTACTATCTATGTACACACAAAGATGGTTAATTAAACATAAGTTATGGACACCATTAAGAAGATATTGGAAGGGAAGTCCATACAATATGTTAAATACTTTATACCCCAATCGTTATGCAAAAGATATGTTAAAAGGTTATAAAAATAAATAATGATTATATTAGAAGTCTTACTTATATTATACAATATCAAGTTTAATATAGAGTTAATAAAATATTGATTTAATTAATTCTTAACTTAATTATAGGAGCGAAATTATATGTCACTTTTACGAGATGAAGCATTAAAAATGCATAAAGAAAAACAGGGGAAGATTGGTATTTATTCTAAAGTTAAAGTACAAAATTCAACAGATTTAAGTCTCGCTTACTCACCAGGTGTTGCTGAGCCATGCTTAGAGATTTATAAAGATGAAAGCAAAGTATATGATTATACAATGAAAGGGAATCTAGTTGGAGTTATATCCGATGGAACTGCAGTATTAGGTCTTGGGAATATTGGACCTAAAGCAGCTATGCCAGTGATGGAGGGAAAAGCTTTACTTTTCAAATCATTTGCTGAGATCGATGCTTTTCCTATTTGTTTAAACACTAATAATCCGGATAAGATTGTTGAAGTTGTTAAATTATTAGAACCAAATTTTGGTGGGATAAACTTAGAAGATATTGCAGCACCTCAATGTTTTGAAATTGAGGAGCGCCTAAGAAAATCTTGTGATATTCCTGTTTTCCATGATGATCAACACGGTACAGCTATTGTAACGATTGCTGGCCTAATTAATGCACTTAAGTTAACAAATAAAAAAATTGAAGATGTGCAAATCGTTGTGAATGGTGCTGGTGCTGCTGGGATAGCGATTGTTAAGCTGTTACTTCATATGCATGTAAAAAATGTTATTTTGTGTGACACAAAAGGGATAATATATGAACAGCGACCTATTGGAATGAATGCGCTTAAAGAAGAAATAGCTCGTATTACAAATATAGAACAGAAGCGGGGAACATTAGCAGAGGCCCTTATTGATGCTGATGTATTTATTGGAGTATCAGCTGCAGATGTAGTTGATGAGGATATGATTCGTTCTATGAATCATAATCCTATTATTTTTGCCTTGGCTAACCCTACACCTGAAATTATGCCTAATAAAGCAAAAATAGCAGGAGCACTAGTAGTTGGTACAGGACGTTCTGATTTTCCTAATCAAGTAAATAATGTACTAGCTTTTCCCGGAGTTTTTCGTGGAGCTTTAGATGTACAAGCAAAAGAAATTAATGAAGAAATGAAGCTAGCAGCTGTTTATGCAATAGCTGAGTTAATTTCAGAAGAAGAGCTTCATGTTAACTATGTTATTCCAAATCCGTTTGATCCTAGGGTGGTGCCACATGTAGCATATGCTGTCGCACGTGCTGCAGTGGAAACCGGTGTTTCAAGAAAAAATATCAGCATGTCTGAAATTAAAAACAATCTATTCAGGTTAACAAAAGAGGAAAATATATTAAAATAAATATTTTTCTTAAGAAAATATTATGTAGTAAAGGTTATCTACTTAGTTCTTAGCGTATAAAAAGTTAAATTATGTATATCTCCCTTTCTGATATTTGTAAAACGCATATATTTATTCCTTGCGAAGCATGGAAATTAACAAAGTCTTAAAAGGAGCGAGTTTAAATGATGATTGTTCTTCAGGTAGTTTTAGCAATTTTTATTGTAGTAGGGGGATTCATAAAAATTTTTCATATATCTTTTCAGGTGGAACATTGGCAACAATATCAATATCCATTATGGTTTATGTCTATAATTGGTTTTATTGAAATTATTGGCGCAATAGGTATAATCGGTGGTATTTGGAATCAATACTTAGCGCTAGGAGCAAATACGTTATTAGCAGTTCTCATGGTCGGAGCCATTCATGCTCATATTTTTCGAGCAAAACAATCTATTTTAATGATAATTCCTGCATTACTTTGTTTCATATTATCTATGGGGATAATTATTTGGAATTTAAATACATTTTCTTGAGCGTAACTATAAATTTTGAAAATAAGTAATTATTAGAGGAATATGTAAGCTCTATTTAAAATGGTGAATAGTTAAAGAATATTAATTCCGAAAAATTATCACCATTTTACTATTGTTTTTAATAGTTCTATGAATAGAAAGTCGCTTCATTTTTTAAAATGCATGCTTGTAAAGTACATACGAAAACATAACTCATTATAGGAAGGAGAATTTTTAAATTCTATTGATAAACCCAGTAATTGTAATAGCCCTAACTTAGAATAATAATTTCAAAATCAATAAAGTTTAGAATAGAAGGAGCAAGATCAAATTATTATGAATAAACAAATAGGATTTATCGGATGTGGAAACATGGGTATTGCTATGATAGGTGGGATGATTAATAAAAATATAGTGTCTCCAAATCAAATAATTTGTTCAGATTTAAACGTCAGTAATTTAAAAAATGCTAGTGATAAATATGGCATAACTATAACTACTAACAATAATGAAGTTGCTAACAGTGCCGACATTTTAATTTTATCAATTAAACCAGACTTATACACATCGGTAATTAACCAAATAAAAAACCAAATAAAAAATGATGTAATTGTTGTAACTATTGCTGCAGGAAAAAGTATTAAGAGCACTGAGAATGAATTTGATAGAAAGTTAAAGGTTATTAGAGTAATGCCGAATACACCGGTACTTGTTGGGGAAGGAATGTCTGCATTATCTTTTAATGAAATGGTTACAGAAAAAGATATAAAAGAGGTACTAAATATATTTAATAGTTTCGGCCAGACGGAGGTCGTAAATGAAAAATTAATGGATGTTGTTACATCTATTAGTGGTTCTTCTCCAGCATATGTGTATATGTTTATAGAAGCCATGGCAGATGCTGCTGTACTTGACGGTATGCCGAGAAAACAGGCTTATAAATTTGCGGCTCAGGCTGTATTAGGTTCTGCAAAAATGGTATTGGAAACGGGAATACATCCAGGTGAATTGAAGGATATGGTTTGTTCTCCAGGGGGAACGACGATAGAAGCTGTAGCAACATTAGAAGAAAAAGGTTTAAGAACAGCTATCATTTCAGCTATGAAACGTTGTACGAAAAAATCTATAGAAATGTCTCGTTTAACTAGTAAGTGAGAAGATTTGTTTAGGTGTAACTTCATATCCATTAATGTAAGCTATTATTTAAATTAAAAGCTTGTTGCTATTCTCTTATAGAGAGCGGGGCATAAAATTGCCTTTCGCAATGGTGCTCTAGGCTGGAATAAACTAGATTAATATATATTATTTGAAAAATAAAGAGCGTATACAAATGTATAATCGGAGGAGTTGTTATGTCAAATAAAGTTCCTACTTCTTTTATCATTATTATAGGATTGATGCTGTTTGCATTGTTTTTTGGAGCAGGAAATTTAATTTTTCCACCTATGCTTGGTCAAATGGCTGGAAATAATGTATGGATAGCCAATGCAGGCTTTTTAGTTACTGGAGTTGGTTTACCATTGTTAGCAATAACAGCATTTGTTTTTTCAGGTGAAAGTGATTTGCAATCTTTAGCTAGTCGTGTACATCCGGTGTTTGGTATTGTATTTGCGATCGTTCTCTATCTAGCGATTGGTCCCTTTTATGCCATCCCTAGATCTGGAACTGTATCATTTGAAATTGGAATTAAACCGTTTTTATCAAATGATGCAGGTCCTGCTGCATTAACCGTATTTACAATCTTATTTTTCACAGTTACATGCTTATTATCCCTTAATCCTACAAAACTTGTTGATATAGTTGGAAAAATTTTGACTCCTATCAAATTGACTGTTATTGGGATGCTCGTAGTTGTTGCTTTTATTCACCCAATTGGAAGAATTCAGGCACCTAGTGAAGTGTATGCATCAGATGCATTTTTTAAAGGTTTTCAAGAAGGGTATTTAACATTAGATGCTCTTGGAGCTTTTGTTTTCGGAATTATTATTGTGAATGCAATTAGAGAAAAAGGGGCTACTACTAAAAAGCAGCTTATGGTTGTTTGTGTAAAAGCAACGACTATTGCTGCTACACTCTTAGCTCTTATCTATACTGCCCTTTCCTATATGGGCGCTTCTAGTGTAGAAAAACTAGGTCATTTAAATAATGGGGCTGAAGTTTTAGCAAAAGTTTCGGGCTATTACTTTGGTTCGTATGGTGCAATCTTCTTAGGTGTAATGATTATAGTAGCATGTTTAATTACAAGCGTAGGACTTATCACTGCTTGTTCTTCTTTTTTTCATAAATTATTTCCAAAGATTTCTTACAAAAAACTTGCTATTATTTTGTCTGTTTTCAGTACACTAGTTGCGAATATAGGGTTAACACAATTAATTAAGATTTCAATCCCTGTATTAATAACTATGTATCCAATTGCTATTACCTTAATATTTCTAACATTTTTACACTCTGTATTCAATGGTAGATTTGAAGTATATCAAGGGAGTTTGATATTGACATTTATTTTTAGTTCGTTAGATGGATTAAAAGCTGCTGGAATAGAAAGCGAAATAATCCATAATTTTTTTGAGCACTTTCTTCCTTTATATAGTGTAGGTTTAGGGTGGGGATTTCCGGCTATTATAGGCGGTGTATGTGGGTATGTTGTTAGTGTATTATGGAAGAAAAATACCTTAAGTTCTAGTGAAACTCAATTAAATAAATAAATTATTTTTGTTTATCATACCATTATCGGGCATACAAAACTAATTATCTCTTTGAAATGAAAAAATCTTTTATTTATATCTTTGGAGGTAAATTGAATTAGCTATAACACATTATAGCTGATGTTGGTTGAACAGTGGAGGAAAGAAAAAAATAGAATGTTTCAAATTTATTTAACGTAAAAGAAATATTATAAGACTATCTAATAACTAAGTAAATTTATACACAACAATAATGAGAAGAGCAAACCTTATTTTAAAGGGGATACAGAGAATATGAGTAAGTTATTAAAAAAGAAATCCGTTACACAATTGTTGGAGCATAATCAAAGTAAGGCCTTAACGAAAACATTAGGAGCATTTGATTTAATTATGTTAGGGGTAGGCTCGATAATTGGAACGGGGGTTCTTGTGTTAACTGGATTAGTAGCAGCAAGAAATGCTGGTCCAGCAGTTGTTTTTTCATTTATACTTGCAGCAATTATATGTGGATTTATAGCATTATGTTACGCGGAAATTGCTTCTACACTCCCGGCGTCTGGTAGTGTATATACGTACTCATATGCAACAATTGGTGAGTTTGTTGCTCATCTAGTAGGTTGGTCATTGCTGTTAATATATATCGTGGCAACAGCGGCTGTCGCTGCTGGATGGACAGGCTATTTCCACAATTTAATAAAGGGATTTGGATTAGAGATACCTAAAGCTCTAGTAACGATTCCTTCGCATGGTGGTATTGTGAATCTACCAGCAGTAATCATTACATTGATATTAGCATGGATGTTATCTCGTGGTACGAGAGAAAGTAAACGAATCAATAATACAATGGTATTGATTAAAATTGGAATGATTTTGTTGTTTATTACGGTTGGTATATTCTATGTAAAACCAATGAACTGGATACCAATTGCACCATACGGTTTAAGTGGAGTTTTTACGGGTGGAGCAGCTATTTTATTCGCTTTTACGGGTTTTGATATATTAGCAACTTCAGCAGAAGAAGTAAAAGATCCGAAACGTAATCTTCCCATCGGTATTATTGCATCATTAATCATATGTACAATTATTTATGTTATGGTATGCCTTGTTATGACAGGAATGGTTTCCTATAAAGAATTAAATGTTCCTGAGGCAATGGCGTATGTAATGGAAGTTGTAGGACAAGGAAAAGTCGCTGGTGCAATTGCTGCAGGTGCTGTAATTGGCCTTATGGCTGTTATTTTTTCCAATATGTATGCGGCAACACGAGTATTCTTTGCAATGAGTCGTGATGGATTGTTACCGAAATCATTTGCGAAAGTTAATAAGAAAACTGGAGCACCCACTTTTATAACTGGATTAGCAGGAATAGGGAGCTCTATAATAGCTGGGTTTATTGATTTGAAAGAATTAGTTAATTTAGTTAATATCGGTAGTTTGGTGACATTTGCGTTAGTTTGTCTATCAGTTATTATCCTTCGTAAATCACACCCAAATTTAAAACGTGGATTTATGGTACCTTTTGTACCTGTATTACCATGCGTTGCAATTGTATGCTGTGTGTTTTTAATGCTAAATTTACCGTTAAGGACATGGGTGTACTTTAGTATTTGGATTACTATTGGGGTAGTAGTATATTTCCTTTATTCGATAAAACACAGTAATTTAAATGAGGAAACGATCTCGAAATTACATGATAAAATTGCGAGATAATAACGATCGAAAATTTTATTAATAATCATATTGATAATTGAGTAACATAGAAACAGTTTTTTGACATTTAGCAAGAGATAAAATAAGAGATACTAGGGCAGCTAAGTACTTTTTTAGAAACCTTGCTTGTTTTTTACGATTTAAAACTGCTAAGGAGAGAGAAGTATGAGTGAATTGCATTTTATGAGTATAGAAGAATTGGATAATAAATTAAAAAAATCTGACAGTGGTATTTATTTCATTAAAGATTATAATGACAATATTATTTATGTAGGCAAGGCTTTTAGTATAAAAAGTAGAGTATTAGCTCATTTTAATAGTTATTCCAATATTGAGGAATATGTACATTTATTTTATAAAGTAGCGTATCTCATTGAAGATAGTTTGTTAAAACGCTCTTTGTTACAAGTTACTTATATGATTAAATATAGACCAGTATTAAACAAAGAAGTACAAAAAGAATTCCCAGAGTTGTATACTCAATACATTAAGCAGACAAATAAAAAATCTATGTTGTTAGAAATTGATAAAGCTAAAGAAAAAGGGGATGAGTTAAAGAATAAATTAGTAAAATTAGTGGGTGGAAAAACTATGTTTTATGACATAATTTCTCTGTTAAATAATGGATATAACTATCATGTCCTCGCAAAAGTATTGAGCATAGAACTTCAAACTTTAATTATAATAAAAGAACACCGAAATAAATTCCCGATACCACATAATTATAAGAGGACAATAAAACATCAAGATATAATGTATGCTTTATCTGGAAAAAAGAATTTAAGTACTTAAAGGTTAAACACTTAAATTTAAAATAGTAAATTCGTTGCTTTTGTAGCTTTTATTGTTATATTGAAATGCAATGTACATTTGTGTTTCAAATTTAATTGGTGGAATAAGGGGAGGGAAAGGGTTCCTATAAAAAAACTGGAATAAATTAGGTTTCTCATGCGAAAGTAATACAAATGAAATTCTTATTTCTGCTACTACAAGTACTATTGAGCAAATGAAGTATGAAAGTGCTTTTGAACTAGGGGTCACACTGGGACCTGATACATCACATCATCTGCAAATGGTTCGGATCGGTGTAGAGATTACAAAACGCTTAGTTTGAATGGCTGAAAAACAGTTAACAGGTCAATACAGATTACACTAAGAAAATAATCCGTCTATATACGGATTATTTTTCCTTTAATTTACAAAAAATAAATTTCGAAATTGAAAAAACCTCTCAGATTCCTTTGTAATAATCTTTTTTTATTTGTGTTAATGACATAGGTATCGAAAGGTGATAAATTCGATACGAACGATGTATGAGCCCTTAAAAGGATTTTGGTGTTATTTATAATTTTAATTCCATAATACTTAAGCCGATATAATAAAATGTTTTATGTCTAAATTGATATAAAGTAATAATTATTAAGTTATATTTCTTTTTTATAGAATAAGTAAAAACTGATACTGTAGTAATTACTGTTTTGAGATCAATTTACTGTGTACCTTAATTATTGAAGTTTTTTGTTGAGTAACAACTATTGTATTTGGAAATTAATAATAAGTTTATCCCGCTATTTGCCGGGCAGTAAGACCCCCACCTCAAAATTCAGCGGAAGCAAAGAAGTTAGGTGGGGGGCGGGCTGCCCGTAAAAGCCCGATTGGTATGGGCTAATAATCAGTGGGGGATGAACAAAACCCCCACTGATTAAAGTTTCACTTTATGTGATGCGGTAATAAAACTAGCTAGTTTGCTATTCTTAGTATTTGTAAAGTCTATATATTTTTTCCTCTTTTGTGGAAAGTAAAACTAATGTTACGACCAGTAATATAGTGTCATTTTTTGAATATTCCATTCGTTTTTTATTTTTAGTTGATGAAAAGACCTTTCTCTCAATTAAATGTTTAATTGAGTCCTTGAATTTCCTCTACCTTGTATTTTTCAAAGCATAGTGCTTCAAAAATAGCCGTATCGCTTTCATCTGTTTCCAATTTCACAACTTCTTTATTATCTTTTTCTAAAATTTGGAGCAAATAGTTTTTCAGTTTCACATGTAAATTAGCAGTATGTATTTTTTGAATTAAATTTGTATAAATGATTGAATTGGAACTTTGACTGTTACTTCTTGCGGTGGTACAGTATCTCCTGTTACTTTCACTTTATTTTAAATCTTTTTCCAGCTTGGTCCTCGCATTGACTACCACTGTATTTTGTAGTACTTCACTGTTTTTTCAAGTTCAATAATTATATTTTGTAGAATTAAGAAAAGAACTTAGCTTATTTCCTTTACTTATCTACTCTGATATTTAGATGCTAACTACAATTAAATAATATATGATTTTTATAAAAAAGATATAGTAATATTTTGTTGTGAATTGTACTAATTTGATATTTTATAGTATTATTTGTCGTGAATTATATATAACAGAATATATTTTATGGATATATAAAGGAGAATGTAATGAATACTTCTATCGATATACAACACTTGTGTGATCTTGCACATAAAGCATTTAATGCCCCTGTACATATTTTATCTGCAGACAGAAAAATTTTATATCATTCTACATCTGATAATGTTTGTAGTCCTTTTTATTCTTCAAAAGAAGAACATCTTACTGATATTTATCAAGAAAACGATCCCTTTAACTTGCCACTTTTCCGAAGTAACAACTATCTTGAAAATTTTGTTCTAATTCATATAGAAAATCATGATGATATTAAAGGGACTATTATAATCGGTCCTACTATACATCCAAAAGATTCAGATGATATGATCATAAAATTTCAGAAAGAATTTAAATCAAATGATAACATTCAAGAAAGACTTGCCTATTATCAGTGTTTATCTGAGATTAAAAAAACTACATTAATTGATATGGGAATTTTATTACATTACATGATTTTCAATGAAAAGTTAGATGTAGATATTGTCTTGGAAAAAAATAAAGTACTAGATGAAATTCCTAATAAAAATGTGAAACCTGATTTATATATTTTAAAACGTCGACAAAACAAACCTAAAACGCACAATATGGCATTAGTAAATGATTTCTTTTCGACTATTAAAGAAGGGAATAAAAAAAAGTTAATACAGTATATGTATGCGGTTTCGCAAGAAGATGTTGAGCTTATGCTAATAGAGGATCCGCTCAGGAATCAAAAAAACCTTGGAATTATTGCGATTACCTTAGCCACTCGATATGCAATAGAAGGAAACCTGCCACCAGATATTGCTTTTGCCCATAGTATTTTATATATACAAACCCTAGAACAATTAGATAATGTAGAATCTGTAAAGCGATTGTCAGGGGATGCTTTACGTACTTTTGCAGATCGTGTGAAAGAATACAATGCAAAAAAGTATTCTTACGCGGTTACTACATGTATAAAACATATTAATAAAAATGTTTACGATGGAATATCTCTGAATGAACTTGCTAATCATTTAGAAATTACGCCTACTTATCTGTCTAAACTATTTAAAAAAGAAATGGGAATTACTTTAAGCGAATATATTCAAAGGGAACGAGTGGAAGAAGCAAAGAAATTATTAACACTCACTACTTATTCGTTATCAGATATCTGTGCGTGGCTTAACTTTAATGACCAAAGTTATTTTATAAGAGTTTTCAAAAAAAACACTAGCATGACTCCTAGGCAGTACCGTGAAAAATATACAGTAATATAAGCTTGTTATCTGCTGTCTCCAATGTAAAGACTTAAACATGGGTATAAGTATCCCGAAAAATGGAAATTCACTAACCATTATTTTGCTAAAGAAAACAAAAAGACAGAAGGCTGCAAAGTGTTTCAAGTAAGCTTTGCAGCCTTTTTGTAATTTAAAACCTACGTTTATAACGAAGATAAGTTTATAGACTAATATCTTCACATTATATATTTATTAATAAATATATTAGGATGTTTTGTAAAAAATCAACAATATAACATATATTACTAAATATATCTACATTTTATGCAATTATACATAACTAAATAAAGGTAAAAAAGTATAAAAAGACCTATTATATTATTCTATAAGTATTTTTTCTAAAATAAAATTTCTTGGTTGAGCTAAAATAGTTATTTTTAACCGTATACACATTAATTTGTAATCATTACAATTACAGAAATGAAATTTACGAATAACTATATTTATATAATTTTTTCCGGTTCATATTTTTATTTAACAGTAAATTATCGAGCGTAATCGACAAAATTTTTCTATTTACGCATTAAAAATTTAATGTTTTAATGAACAACATAACTGGTATGACCAGACAGAAAGGAGAAGGTTACGCTAATAGGAATTATAGTGAAGTTGTAAGTAACATTATGTAGAATATATTTTTCTGAATAGTGTATTTATTTACAAGAGGTCAAGAATCAAATTTGTAATAAACGTGTCCTAAGTTTCTGCATAACAAAAGTGAAGTTATTCCGCAATAAAAGTATAAGCGATGTACAGTATAATTTCACCTTTTGTTATCTAGTAAGGAGTTTGCTGACAAAACTAAGAGATATATTATTAAATTTAAATTAAACAATATTATGACAAGATTAACTGTAAGCATTGGTTTATTGATTCTCGCGGTTCTGTAGGTTAAACCGCAATTCTAGGGAAGAATTAATAATTTACTATTCATAGGGTGCTTGATTCAAATATAGTTAATAAATTTTTTTTATTTATATTTGAAAAAATAGAGTATCGAAATGAGAGATAAGTAAAATCCTTACATCCTATTAGAAGTAAAAACTAACGATATTACCCTATCTGAAAGATTTCTCCTTCTTAACTAGTTTACAAAGAGAGAGGTCGTACAAGTTATATGAATTAAGTTATAAAAACAATGGTAAAGGAGTGTACAGAATGAAAACTAAAATAATTACAGGATTATTAGTCACATCCATTGTAACTGGAGGAAATATTCCTATCAATACTCTCGCAACACCAACCGTTCAAGCGGAAACTCAACAGGAAGGCATGGATATTTCCTCTTCATTACGAAAATTAGGTGCGCAATCTAAATTAATTCAAACGTATATTGATCAATCTTTAATGAGTCCTAATGTACAGTTAGAGGAAGTCACAGCTTTAAATACAAATCAATTCCTAATCAAACAAGATATGAAGGAATGGTCATCGGAACTCTATCCACAGTTAATTCTATTAAATTCAAAAAGTAAAGGATTTGTAACAAAATTTAATAGCTATTACCCGACATTAAAATCGTTTGTAGACAATAAAGAAGATAGAGAAGGGTTTTCGGATAGACTTGAAGTACTTCAAGAAATGGCTATGACGAATCAAGAAAATACGCAACGGCAAATCAATGAATTAACAGATCTTAAATTACAGCTTGATAAAAAATTAAAAGATTTTGATACCAATGTGGCAACTGCGCAAGGCATACTAAGTACAGATGGAACAGGAAAAATAGATCAGTTAAAAAATGAAATATTAAATACCAAAAAAGCAATTCAAAATGATTTACAGCAAATTGCATTAATACCAGGGGCTTTAAATGAACAGGGATTTGCTATATTCAAAGAAGTTTATAGTCTTTCAAAAGAAATTATTGAACCAGCTGCTCAAGCAGGGGTGGCAGCATATAACAAAGGAAAAGAAATTAACAACTCTATTCTAGAAGCTGAGAAAAAAGCAGTGCAAGAAGCAACAGAGCAAGGTAAAACGGATCTAGAGATTGAATCAGCAAAAAAAGCAGCTCGTGAAGCAATTGAGAAAAGCAAACAAGGTGAAATAGCAGCCGCAGCCGCAGCAAAAACACAAGAGTATGACCTGATGAAGGTCATTGATACCGAAAAGATTAAGAAAACATTTGGCGTTTTTGCTGAAGTAAATAAATTAACAGCAGAGCAGCGAGCATATTTAGATGATTTAGAGAAACAAAATCAAAAAATATATGATTTAACAACGAAATTATCAATAGCTGATTTACAAAAATCAATGCTTCTTCTTACACAAAATGATTTGCATACGTTTGCAAATCAAGTAGATGTAGAACTTGATCTACTAAAGCGCTATAAAGAAGATTTAAATCTAATAAAAAATAGCATTACAAAATTATCTACTAATGTTGATACAATTAACGAGCAGTCTCAAAAAGATACATTAAGACAATTAAAAAATGTAATAAGTTACCTTGAAGAGCAAGTATATAAATTTTGATATTACGTTTTTGGAAATCTATAAAGAGTATAAGCATTTAGCGAAAAAAGGAGAATAGTCATGAAAAAATTTCCATTCAAAGTATTAACTTTAGCTACATTAGCAACTGTTATAACTGCTACTACCGGTAACAGTATTCATGCATTTGCACAAGAAACGACCGCTCAAGAACAAAAAGTAGGCAATTATGCATTAGGCCCCGAAGGACTGAAGAAAGCATTGGCTGAAACAGGGTCTCATATTCTAGTAATGGATTTATACGCAAAAACAATGATTAAGCAACCAAATGTAAATTTATCTAATATCGATTTAGGCTCAGAGGGGGGAGAGTTGCTCAAAAATATTCACCTTAATCAAGAGCTGTCACGAATCAATGCGAATTACTGGTTAGATACAGCGAAGCCACAGATTCAAAAAACTGCTCGTAATATTGTAAATTACGATGAACAATTTCAAAATTATTACGACACATTAGTAGAAACTGTACAAAAGAAAGATAAGGCAGGTCTAAAAGAGGGTATAAATGATTTAATTACTACAATCAATACAAATTCAAAAGAAGTTACAGATGTGATTAAGATGCTACAAGACTTCAAAGGGAAACTATATCAAAATTCTACAGATTTTAAAAATAATGTTGGTGGTCCAGATGGGAAAGGTGGATTAACTGCAATATTAGCAGGTCAACAGGCAACGATTCCACAACTTCAAGCTGAAATTGAGCAACTTCGTTCTACTCAGAAAAAACATTTTGATGATGTATTAGCATGGTCAATTGGTGGTGGATTGGGAGCAGCTATTTTAGTTATTGCAGCTATTGGAGGAGCAGTAGTTATTGTTGTAACGGGCGGTACAGCAACACCGGCTGTTGTTGGTGGACTTTCAGCTCTTGGAGCAGCTGGTATCGGTCTAGGAACAGCGGCTGGTGTCACAGCATCTAAGCATATGGACTCCTATAATGAAATTTCTAACAAAATCGGAGAACTAAGTATGAAAGCAGATCGTGCTAATCAAGCAGTTCTTTCGCTTACTAACGCGAAAGAAACATTGGCATATTTATATCAGACTGTAGATCAAGCGATATTGTCTCTAACAAATATCCAAAAGCAATGGAATACAATGGGCGCAAATTATACAGATTTACTGGATAATATCGATTCTATGCAAGATCACAAATTCTCTTTAATACCAGATGATTTAAGAGCCGCTAAAGAAAGTTGGAATGATATTCATAAAGATGCAGAATTCATTTCAAAAGATATTGCTTTTAAACAGGAGTAGAACTGAAATTTAAAACCTAAATTGGAGGAAAATGAAATGATAAAAAAAATCCCTTACAAATTACTCGCTGTATCGACGCTATTAACTATTACAACCGCAAATGTAGTTTCACCAGTAACAACTTTTGCAAGTGAAATTGAACAAACGAACAATGAAAATACAGCTCTTTCTGCAAATGAAGCGAGAATGAAAGAGACCTTGCAAAAGGCTGGATTATTTGCAAAATCTATGAATGCCTATTCTTATATGTTAATTAAGAATCCTGATGTGAATTTTGAGGGAATTACCATTAATGGATATGTAGATTTACCTGGTAGAATCGTACAAGATCAAAAGAATGCAAGGGCACATGCTGTTACTTGGGATACGAAAGTAAAAAAACAGCTTTTAGATACATTGAATGGTATTGTTGAATACGATACAACATTTGACAATTATTATGAAACAATGATAGAGGCGATTAATACAGGGGATGGAGAAACTTTAAAAGAAGGGATTACAGATTTGCGAGGTGAAATTCAACAAAATCAAAAGTATGCACAACAACTAATAGAAGAATTAACTAAATTAAGAGACTCTATTGGACACGATGTTAGAGCATTTGGAAGTAATAAAGAGCTCTTGCAGTCAATTTTAAAAAATCAAGGTGCAGATGTTGATGCCGATCAAAAGCGTCTAGAAGAAGTATTAGGATCAGTAAACTATTATAAACAATTAGAATCTGATGGGTTTAATGTAATGAAGGGTGCTATTTTGGGTCTACCAATAATTGGCGGTATTATAGTGGGAGTAGCAAGGGATAATTTAGGTAAGTTAGAGCCTTTATTAGCAGAATTACGTCAGACCGTGGATTATAAAGTAACCTTAAATCGTGTAGTTGGAGTTGCTTACAGTAATATTAATGAAATGCACAAGGCGCTTGATGATGCCATTAACGCTCTTACTTATATGTCCACGCAGTGGCATGATTTAGATTCTCAATATTCGGGCGTTCTAGGGCATATTGAGAATGCAGCTCAAAAAGCCGATCAAAATAAATTTAAATTCTTAAAACCTAATTTAAATGCAGCGAAAGACAGTTGGAAAACATTACGAACAGATGCTGTTACATTAAAAGAAGGAATAAAGGAATTAAAAGTGGAAACTGTTACTCCACAAAAATAGGGAAATATTAATTCTGTTGTAAAGTGAACTAAAACATGGAAAGTCTATGATTACAATGTTAAACAGAAAAGTAATAATTAATAAATCCTTATATAACAGAAAGGCGGAGTCTCATTAAAGACTTCGCCTTTCAATTATATATAAGTATGATTCGAATAAAAAATAACCTTGTAGTTTAATTGCTTTTTTAAAATTTGCAACAGAATCGGTTAATTTGAAGTAGATTATATACATTTTCTTTAATACTTAATGATTTGAAGGCTGCTAAAGAAAGTTCAAACGATACTGATAAAAGGTGTAGAACTCATTTTGAAAGACATCGCTTTTTAATAAGATTAGAACTTGAAACCATACCTTATATAGGAGGAATACGAAATGATGAAAAAAATCCCTAATAAACTACTCGCTGTATCAGCGTTTATAACTATAACAACTACTTATGCAGTCATACCAATAGAAACTTTTGCAATTGAAATTGAACAAACGAACATTGAAAATATATCTCTTTCAGCAAATGAAGAACAGATGAAAAAAGCTTTGCAAGATGCTGGTTTATTTGCAAAAGCTATGAATGAATATTCTTATTTGCTAATTAATAATCCAGATGTGAGTTTTGAAGGAATAACTATTAATGGAAATGCAGATTTGCCTAGTAAAATTGTACAAGATCAAAAGAATGCAAGAGCACATGCTGTTACATGGAATACACAAGTAAAAAAACAGCTTTTTGATACATTGACAGGCATTATAGAATACGATACAAAATTTGAAAATTATTATGAAACATTAGTAGAGGCGATCAATACTGGAAATGGAGATACTTTAAAAAAAGGGATTACAGATTTACAGGGAGGAATTCAACAAAATCAAAAGTCTGCAAAAGCATTAATAGAAGAATTAATTCAATTAAAAAATGCTATTGGAGAAGATGTTAGAACATTTGGAAGTCATAAAGAGACATTGCAATCGATTTTAAAAAACCAAGGTGCTGATGTGGAGGCTGACCAAAAGCGTCTAGAGGACCTTTTAGGACAAGTAAAATATCAGAAAGACATAGAATCTAAGGGATTAGACATGGTGAAAATCCCCTTTATTCCAACCTTGATTGCTGGTGGCATCATGATAGGTGATGCAAGAGGTAAGTTAGGTTGGCTAGAACCTGAATTAGCAAAATTGCGTCAGACTGTAGATTATAAAATAACATTGAATCGTGTAGTTGGAGTTGCATTTCATAATATTAGTGATATGCATAGTATGCTTGATAGTGCTATCACTGCTCTTACTTATATGTCTACGCAATGGGAGGATTTAGATTCTCAATATTCGGGTGTACTGGGACATATTGAGAAAGCTAATCAAAAAGCTGATCAAAATAAATATAAATTCTTAACCCCTAGCTTGAATGCAGCGAAAAACAGTTGGAAAACATTAAAAACAGATGTTGTCACTTTGCAAGAAGGGATAAAAATTGCAGAGAAAAAAGAACAAGATTTTTTGAATCAGCTTCGTCCATCAAACGTTTTCTACTTTTATAAAAAGATTCATAACGCATACACTTTTGAAATAAAGACTGGAACAAATGCGCCAAATGCGTCTTATAAAGTTATGAATTTAACGAAAAACACTGTTCATAATATGTGGAGTGGAGGGGCTAATACTAACATGTGGGCTGATTGGCTTTCATTCAATCCAAATGATGAATTTGCGGTAGTAGCAGTAGTGGATGGTAAAGAATATGTTGTGTATAAAGACAAAGTACAAAATATAATGAACTGAATCTGAAAGTAACGAAGTAATTGGAGCTGGACAATAAACTAGACAACAAGTTAATTGAAAAATTGTAATGGCATATTTCTCCTTATGTCCTAGAATACTTAGCTCAAGAAAAAGTAAATATTGACCCAAGGCGTTACTTGCATTATGTGGATGGCTTTACCGAAAGGTTTCAAATACATTACTCATACAATTATGTAGTTATCCTGAAGCATCTACAGGTGTTCTTATCGACCTTGAGGAACTACTTAGCTTCCTAAGTGGAGTGACTTTATGCAAAATTAAGTGAACGTTTTTGTACATAGATTAGTTGACATTCATATAGATTTTTTCTATTTTCAAAGATAGTTTTGTTTTTTTATGTTATTTTTCAAAAATTACTGTTGAAGTTCCTATATTCATGACTCAGTATATAATTATTGTTTGATGAAATGACATACCACGTCCCTTAAAGTTTCAGACATACTACGATAACTTAAAGAAAAAAGATAATAGTAGTCAACGGTTACTATTATCTTTTTTGAACTATTTTTCATTAAAATATCTCATCTGCTGTGCTCCTTATTTACTTTTCCAGATTTTATCCTAGTTTAAAATTTATGCATTTGAACTGTTTATACAATTTGTAGGATTTTTAGCTTTTTTGTCGAATACACTTAATGCAAGGAGGGACATTACATGATTATTAAAGATTATTTCATCAACCTTTCTATTTTTTCTTTATTAGTTAGCGCAGCAATATTTATTCAAGTGTTTACAATTAATTCTAGTCGATATTTCGAAAAGCTCTATGGAGGGATTATTGCAGTTACGTTAATGTTCTTTTCTTTTCCATACATGGGATTTTCCTACGATCTTCGAGTTGTTCCTCTTATTCTATCTTTTATTTACTTTGGTCGTATTGCTGGTTGGATTACGCTAATTAGCATAATATTAATGCGTATTTTTTACATTGGAGAGTATTGGGAACCTCCTGTGATTGCTTATTTATGTATGGGGATTCTATTTTCTACTTTTAAAATTTATGTAAAAAAACTACATCCTTTTAAAAGTGCATCTTTATATTTTTCTGTTTTTATTGGAATAAAGTGGTTAGTTGGGGTATTATTTAACACTACATTACTTTACACAGGAGGCTTATTATATATAGCGTTAGGACTTTTAATTGGGCTATTTCTTATGGAAGCCTACCAGAGATTGTATTATTTAACACAGGACTTATCTAAAATGAATCGAGAATTAAAAAAATCGAAGCAAGAACTTACAGATACCGTACATGAGCTTCAAGGAGGAATTTTTAAATTTAAAAAAGTGGATAAGCACTTTATACACACTTTATGTGATGGACAGTTTTATTATCAAAACGGATTTTATTCTGAACAGGTGGTAGGAAAAAGCTTACGTACTATTGATGCTTCTATTATTCCTCCACATTTAGTTCCACAATTGATGAAGTACTATCTCCAGGCATGGGAAGGAAAAGAAATTATATTTGAATTACCTTGGCCAAATGATAAAACTATTATTCTTATTGCGCTTAGGCCAATTAAACGAAATGGACAAGTTATTGAAGTTGTTGGTTCTACAGTTGATATAACCGAAAGGAAAAAGGTAGAATCAGAATTAAGAGCTACCAAAGAATTATTAGAATCATTTATAAAGCACAATCTAGATGCTATTACCATTTCTGATCGAGAAGGGCATATTTTACAAGCCAATAAAGCTTATGAAAAGATATTTGGGTGGTCATCACAAGAAATCATAGGTAAGAGATTACCTTGTGTACCAGATTTTTTAATGGAAGAATCGCTTAAAAATATTCAGAAAATTCTAACGGGTGAATCTGTAGTTACTAGATTAGAAACTGTTAGACAAAGGAGCGATGGGAGTCTTCTTGATGTCAGTCTGACAGTTTCTCCTATACTAGATGTAAGGGGAAATGTGATAGCTTTATCAGCAATATGTAGAGACATCTCTGAAAGAAAACAAGCAGAAAGAGAACGACATCGATTACACCAGCAATTAAGAGATAGTGAAATGAAGTACCGTGCACTAATTGAACAAGCAACTGATGCGGTATATGTAGTAGAGCTAAATGAAGATAATGCTCCAAGTCGATTTATTGAGGTAAACCCTGTTGGGTGTAGAAGATTTGGATATAGTAGAGAAGAGTTGCTCTCATTATCATTTTCAAATATAGTACCACAAGATTCTCAAATGATCGTAAGGCTATTAGAAAAAATTAAAAAGGGAGAAACTTCCTTCACTTTGCAAGATGAATATGTTTTTCCAACAGGAAAAGTAATAACAACTGAGTTTAGTGTTCGTGTTTTTAACTTAAATGGTAAAAAGGTTTTCCTAAGTATTTCTCGTGATATCACTGAACGGCTAAAAACAGAAGAATTATTACGAAAATCTGAAAAACTTGCTGTTGTAGGACAATTAGCGACTGTAATGGCTCATGAGATTAATAATCCATTAACTGCAATGAAAGGGTTCATGCAATTACTAAAATCAACGGAAAATGAGAATAATCAGGGTTATATTAATATAGTATCATCAGAGATTGAGCGTATAGAGAGCATAACAACTGAATTTATGGCGGTAGCCAAACCACAGGTAGTAAAAATGCAACCTAATAACATTAGTGTGCTAATGGATCAAGTTTTAATGCTACTACAACCTCAAGCAATGATGCATAATATAAAATTTAGAATCGATCTTAACCCTGGTATTCCATTGATTTCATGTGAAGGAAATCAATTAAAACAAGTATTTGTTAATATATTAAAAAATGCAATTGAATCTATGCCGATGGGAGGGGAAATTCTGATTCAAATAAATATACTTGATAATAATCAAGTAAGCATTCGTTTTATCGATCAAGGGTGTGGGATTCCAAAAGAACGTATACCATACCTCGGAGAACCTTTTTATAGTATTAAAGAAGAGGGGATTGGCTTAGGATTAATGATCTGTTATAAAATCATTGAAACACATCAGGGAAAGATATTTATTAAGAGTGAAATGAATAAGGGGACTACAGTTGAAGTCACTCTCCCTATTTGTACACTTCAAAATTAAGATATTCTCTTACTGAAATTTTTTAAGAAACCATACAGAATGTAATGCCAATGTTACTTAATGAAATAATAAAGAGAAGAACACTGGTAAATGTACCCTATAGAATAGACACTTGAAAAAGCCTGTTATAAAAACATCCTTTCTTTAGAACCAAAAGAAAGGATGTTTTTAATATTGTAATTTTTCTTGGGGGCATTTCAAATTTTTACTTGTAATACATTTTTTAACTAATTTTGGTTAAGTTAGTTAAAAAGGCATTATTTTTAAGGAGCATATTCACATATAAATATCCCTCATTTTTAAAATAGAAATTTCTAAAAACTATATATAGGTTCTTTTTGAAAGGAAGGGTATTATCAATTGAAACCACATGAAAAAGTACCTGTTCACTCTATAAAATCTTTGCAGGAATTAATGCAATTACTAAAAAAATCTAAAGATTTTATAACGTTGGAGATCGCTTCAAACAAATCCTCTATAGTCATTTCATATTTTAGAACCTTAATCGATGTAAATATATTTCATGAAGAGGTTTTAACTTATATAAAAGAGAAGAGCTTCGATTCATTACAAGATATTCGGTCTGTCTTACCCTTTGAAAATTCAAAAATAACAAATCAAATGGAAGATATTCAGGATAGTATTTTAAACGGCTATATACTTATTCAGTTCGATACAGATAAATTAAATGGCTTGTTAATCAATGTGGCAAAGAAAGAAAAAAGAGATATTACAAAAGCTGAAATTGAATACAATATCGTGGGTCCACAAATCGCGTTTGTTGAAGATTTAGATGTAAACTTAAATTTAGTACGTAGAAAGCTTCCAACACCTTATTTACAAATGAAGGAATTGAAAGTAGGCTCTCTATCTAACACAACCGTTGCGATTGTATATATTGAGGGAATTGTAAATGATCAAAATCTACAAGAAATTATAAAAAGGGTGAGTCTAATAAAAACAGACCACGTTTTGGATAGCACGTATTTGATGCAGTTAATTGCAGACAACCCGAATTCTATATTTCCTCAATTTTTGAATACAGAACGACCAGACCGTGTAGCAGCTGTATTGGCAGAAGGGAAAATTGCACTTTTTGTAGATGGCTCACCTTATGCGATCACTCTTCCAACAACATTAATTGACTTTTTTTCTACGACAGAAGATTACACCATGCCTTGGATTATTGCCTCTTTTTTTCGTCTATTAAGGCTTTTTGCTTTTATGTTTTCTGTCTTAACGACTCCATTATATGTTGCAATCTTAACATATCATTACGAGCTTATTCCAAAAGAACTTCTTGAAACGTTAATCATATCGAGAAGTAAAGTACCTTTTCCTCCATTAATTGAAGCGCTTTTTTTAGAAATAACGATTGAATTACTGAGAGAAGCGGGGGCACGTTTACCAACTAAAGTGGGTCTAACTGTCGGTATAGTAGGTGGTATTGTAATTGGACAGGCATCTGTAGAGGCAAGTCTTACAAGTAATGTACTTATTATTATTGTTGCACTTTCAGCGCTTAGCTCATTTACAGCACCAATATATCGAATTGGTAATACAATTCGAGTAATTCGTTTTCCTTTTATAATATCTGCACACCTGTTGGGTTTATTAGGAATTGTTTTAACAAGCTCTTTGCTTTTAGCACGTTTATTACGTACAGAATCATTAAGACGTCCTTATTTGTTTCCTTTTTATCCTACACGCCCTACAGATTGGAAAGACAGCATTATCCGTTTGCCGATCTCAGCGATGTTTCGACGTCCTATTTTTTCAAGATCTAAACAGCGTTTTCGTTTTAATCCAGAAGAGGTAGAGAAAAATAAAATCAAATCACGAAATGATTTTGATGATTGAAATTAACAGGGAGGAGCATTATGAAACAGATCCCAATTGAGTATCAAGTCTCTCCATATATGGTGTTTTTTTTAATTATTACTATACAGATGGGGGTTGGTATGCTTGGTTTTGAAAGGATTAGTGCAAAATTAGTTGGAAATGATGCGTGGATTAGCACGCTGCTTTTTGGAATATCTGTTAATCTTATGATTTGGATTATATATCAGATTTTAAATCAGGGTAATGGAGATATCATTGCAATCAATCAAGACGTACTTGGAAAATGGATTGGTGGATTGTTCAACTTCATTTTTTTATCTTATATTGTATTGTTAGGTGCAACAACACTACATACCTATATCGAAGTAGTACATGTTTGGATGTTTCCTTCCATTTCATCTTGGATTATAGCAGGGGCTTTTTTGGGTCTATGTTATTACATTGTGACTGGAGGATTTCGTGTAGTTGCTGGAATCGGCTTCTTTGGAATCGTTATCCCAAGCATTCTAATCTTCACATTTTTTTATCCTTTGCAGTATGCAGATTTCCAAAATTTATTTCCAATTGCACAGCATTCATTCCTAGAAATTATGAAAGGAATGAAAGGAAATATGTTTAGTTTTTTTGGATTTGAAATGTTATTGTTATACTACCCATTTATTAAAAAGGCAAGAACGTCTCAAAAATATGCGCACTATGCAAATTTAGTAACGACTATTGTCTACACATACCTTATGATTTTAACTCTTGCGTTTTTTAGTGAAAAACAACTAGCGAGCGCGATATGGGCATATTTAAGCATGATTAAAATTATACAATTTCCCTTTATAGAGCGGTTTGAATACATTATTGTTTCTGTTTGGGCTTTTTTTATATTACCCAATGTTTCCTTTACATTATGGGGAGTAAGTCGTGGTATAAAAGAGGCACTGGGAATAAAGCAAAAATATGTTTTGCCAGTTATCATCCTCTTCATCTTTGTTTTATCATTTTTCTTGAATAACCGTAATAAAATTAACTTATTAAATACTTGGACAGGTCAAATTGGCTTTGTATATATATATGTATACCTACCTATATTATGGCTAATTCAAACCGCCAAAATAAAGTTAAGGAGATAAACATGAAGCGATGGATACTTTTCCTTATAGTAAGTGTCTTCTTAATAGGTTGTGCTAAAACGAAAATTGTGGATGACATTGACTTAGTTCAAGTTGCGGCATATGATACCGAAGCAAAAGGTAAGCTAAAAGGAACCTTTGCGATTTCAGCTTATAAAGGAGGCGGGGAAGGTGAAACGAAAATCTATTCAGCATCAGGCCAGACTGGTAGAGAAGTTCTTGCAAGAGCATCCGAAAAATCTTCTGGACCTCTAGAGTTGGGGCAATTGCGTGTTATTATATTTAATGAAAAAATAATTGATAAGGGAATGCAGGAAATTTTAGAGACTTTGAACCGAAATCCTAGTGTAGGAAATGCAATTTATTTAGCAATTACAAATGTAAAAGGGGAATCACTATTAAAGGGGAATTATTCTGAAGAAAAAGAAATTGCTTCCTATCTATCCTCTTTACTGGAGCAAAATATGGATAATGGAACGCAGCCAAAAACAAATTTTTTTATGTTTTTAAACCAACTTAATGATGATGCGAGAGATTCATATTTACCGATAATATCTAAAAAAGGTAATGTGTTGGAGTTAGATGGAATAGCACTTTTTAAAAGATGTAAAATGGTTGATAAAGTAAACCCTAAAGATTTATTTGTATTTAAATTGTTGACAGATAATTTTAAACAAGGTACATACCAATTCAAACTACCTGGTTCCTCAAATACTTACGCCACGATAGAGAATATAAAAGCTAGAACAAAATATAAGATGGAGGGGAATAGTAAGCATCCATTCGTAAATGCTCATATTCAAGTTAAAGCTGAAATTCAAGAATTTACAAAAACAAAAAATCTAGATAATCCTAAAGAAATAAAAAAATTAGAAAAAATTATGGAAAAAGAAATAGAAAAAAAAGCAACTACATTGATAAAGAGATTTATTAAAAAAGACACAGATCCTATAGGACTTAGAAAGCTTGGTAGAACTCACGTAAGAAAATGGAACAGTCAAGAATGGGAAGAATCCTATAAACATTTACGTTTTCGTGTAACAGCTGATGTAAAAGTAACCCAATCTGGTGTTACAGAATAAATCAAATAAGATATGGAAAATTTTAATAAAAAAATATAGTCTCGCAGGAGATTAGGGAGAAGAGAAACGATTAACAAAGGATTTCATAAATAGTAAGATGCTTTGTTAATCGTTTTTATACCTGTAGCTTTATCACTTATAGTAATCATAATTATAATAAAAGAACAACGAAACAAATTCCCGATACCACATAATTATAAGAGGACAATAAAGCATCAAGATATAATGTATGCTTTGTCTGGAAAAAAAGAATTTCAGTACTTCAAGGTTAAACACTTAACTTTAAAGTAGTAAATTCGTTGCTTGTAGCACTTCAACTAGACTGTGCCCCCGAAAGTTAGAAAGGTCGGTTTATTAAGTAGCCTCTAGGGAATGAGCCTAGTACAATACTGGATTCATTTCCTTTTATTTTTCCTTGATTCTTTCATGATTATAGTATTTTATATACTTTGCTAATTCTTGTTTAAATTCTGTTATACTTTCAAATTCTTTCGATACAGAAATAGACATACAAAAACGCCATTCTTTCTTATAAATCTACAGAAAGAATGGCGTATTCTTCAAAAGTGAGTTCCTTTATTGAAAAGTTTTAGTTCTATATGACAGATAAAAGGGCAAGCAACGCTAAAATAGCGAGAAATCCTTGTTTCATGATAATTGATTTATTGGATGTGAAACCTCCGAAAATAGCTGCTACCACTATACAAATGATGAAAAATAATTGAATCATATAACCAATGGGATTGTTTCCAAGTATAAGTCCCCGAATGAGGCCAGCTGCTAAGAATTCATTATATAAACCGTTTGCAAATTAATTGTCTAAGTATTTCTAAGTTTAAAGAGTACAGTGTCTTCGTTTTTTATTGAATCAACTTTTACATGTTGGTTCAATATTTTCTATTCTCTTGGAACTTAGTTCTCGTTTACTTCTCACAAAAGCAATAAAATCTATTATCTCTTCTGTTGACAGTGCTTCTCCATCTATTAAAAGTGTTGGATCTGGCTCGTTTAGGAGTCTTGTAATATCAATTACATCTTTGTTTTGATGTGAATGTTCAATTCGGCCTAATATATAATCTACAGATGTATCAAATAAATCGGCTATTTTTGATAAAGATTGTAATGAAGGTAATCTATAACCATTTTCATACCCGGCATAGGTGCTTTTCGCAATCCCAAGTCGATCTGCTGTCTCTTGTAAGGACCATTTTTGATTTTTTCTTAATTTAGATAAACGTTCCAGCATTCGTCTCATACCCCATCTAATTTTATTAAATTAATTATAACATAGAAAAAGAATCAAGAATAGAAAAAAAGTACGCGTATTGAATACAAAATCTTGATTAATTCAAATTAAGTTCTATAATGATAAATATAAATACGCATTACGCGAACGATATATCGTTGTTTATTTTATGGAGGGGTTGTGTATGAAGAAAATTTTATTACTTGCAACTGGTGGGACAATTGCATCTGTGGAGGGGAATGAGGGGCTTGTTCCAGGATTGTCCGCTGAGGAATTATTGAATTATTTTTCGAAGTCTTCTCGAAACTTAGAAATAGATTGCAAAATCTTAATGAATATTGATAGTACCAATATGCAACCTGAGCACTGGAAAGAAATAGCTAATGCTGTTTTTAATCACTATGATGACTATGACGGGTTTGTGATTACACATGGAACGGATACGTTAGCTTATACATCTTCTGCGTTATCTTATATGCTGCAAGGTTTAAGAAAACCAGTTGTTTTAACAGGTTCACAAGTACCTATTAGTTTTAAAAAGACAGACGCAAAGAAAAATGTAGCTGATGCTCTTAGGTTTGCCTGTGAGGATGTTGGCGGTGTGTTTATTGTTTTTGATAGTAGGGTGATTATTGGGACGAGAGCAGTTAAAATGCGAACAAAAAGTTATGATGCATTTGAAAGTGTGAATTATCCATATGTTGCTGAGGTAAATGAAGATGAAGTGAAATATCATTGGAAGCCAACTTCCTCACATAGTGAACTTTCAATAAATACTAATTTATGTACGGATGTTTTTCTTATGAAATTGTATCCAGGTACAAAGCCTGAGGTATTTGATTGTTTAAAAGATTTGTATAAAGGGATTATTATTGAAAGTTTTGGAAACGGTGGATTACCTTTTGAAGGAAGGAACTTGCTGTCGAAAATTCAAGAGTTGACTGAAATGGGGATTGCTGTAGTGATTACTACTCAATGCCTGGAAGAAGGAGAAGACATACTTCTCTATGAAGTAGGACGGAAAGTGGCGCAACATCAAGTAATATTGTCTGGAGATATGAATACGGAAGCCATCATAGCAAAATTGATGTGGGCGCTTGGGAAAACTAATAAATTAGAAGAGATTAAAAAAATTATTGAAGAGCCTTTAGCCTACGATTTAACAATAAAATCTGATAAGGATTGGTAATGACTTCATATGATTTATTTAGGTTTTACATTTAATATGGGGGAGAAATTAAAATGGCAATGACAAACAAGAACGTGCGAGTGGAGAATGATTTTTTGGGAGGAAAGGAATTACCTATTGAGGCATATTACGGAATTCAGACTTTACGCGCTGTTGAAAATTTCCCGATTACAGGGTATAAAATTCATGAAAGTTTAATTAGAGCGTTCGCAATTGTAAAAAAAGCAGCAGCGCTTGCGAATACAGATGTAGGAAGATTGGAATTGAACAAGGGCGGTGCGATCGCAGAGGCTGCTCAAGAAATTCTTGATGGAAAATGGCATGATCATTTCATCGTAGATCCAATCCAAGGCGGAGCGGGTACTTCAATGAACATGAATGCAAATGAAGTCATTGCCAATCGTGCGCTTGAATTATTAGGGATGGAAAAGGGAAACTATCATTATATTAGTCCAAATAGTCATGTAAACATGGCGCAATCAACAAACGATGCATTCCCAACGGCGATTCATATCGCAACATTAAATGCATTAGAAGGCTTATTACAAACGATGGGTTATATGCATGATGTATTTGAATTAAAAGCAGAACAGTTTGACCATGTTATTAAAATGGGTCGTACACATTTACAAGATGCTGTGCCAATCCGTCTTGGACAAGAATTTAAAGCATACTCTCGCGTACTTGAACGTGATATGAAACGAATTCAACAATCGCGTCAACATTTATATGAAGTAAATATGGGGGCAACTGCAGTTGGTACAGGCTTAAATGCAGATCCAGAATATATTGAAGCAGTTGTAAAACATTTAGCTGCAATTAGTGAATTACCGCTTGTTGGTGCAGAAGATTTAGTAGATGCGACGCAAAATACGGATGCTTATACTGAAGTATCTGCAGCGCTTAAAGTATGTATGATGAATATGTCTAAAATTGCAAATGACCTTCGCTTAATGGCATCAGGTCCACGTGTTGGTTTAGCGGAAATTATGTTACCAGCTCGTCAACCAGGTTCTTCTATTATGCCAGGGAAAGTAAACCCTGTTATGCCAGAAGTTATTAATCAAATTGCGTTCCAAGTAATAGGTAATGATCATACAATTTGCCTTGCTTCAGAAGCAGGACAATTAGAATTAAACGTTATGGAACCAGTACTTGTTTTCAACTTACTTCAATCGATTAGCATTATGAATAACGGTTTCCGTGCCTTTACAGATAATTGCTTAAAAGGAATTGAAGCGAATGAAGATCGCTTAAAAGAGTATGTTGAGAAGAGTGTAGGAATTATTACAGCCGTGAACCCTCATATCGGTTATGAAGCAGCAGCTCGCGTTGCGAAAGAAGCAATCGCGACAGGGCAATCTGTTCGAGAACTTTGTGTGAAAAATGGTGTATTGTCACAAGAGGACTTAGAATTAATTCTAGATCCATTCGAAATGACACACCCAGGGATTGCAGGAGCAACTCTTTTAAAGAAAAATTAAAAGAAGAGGGGGGACAAGTCCCTCCTCTTTGTTTACAATATAGGGATTTTATACGTGAATAGAGGTAGGGAGATTATAAGTAAGTAACAGTGGCGTTTAATAGTTCATAGAAACAAAATTAAGAGGAGCAGCAATATAATCAACATCACTTTTAAATAAAGAGGATTTATTAAAACATCCTATCATGTTAACAACAAGTTTACATGAATCTTTATAAATAACTATGACCAACCATGAATCAATAGTTGGCCATAATGATCTTAAAGATCCATATCTTTTAATCCGGGACTATGCTCATTTGGCATTTCAGGAAGTTCTGGTACAGGAAAACCTTTTGGCGGGTCCGTTACTGCTAATGTTCCTTTGTTTCTACTTGGTGATTCACCTTGGAATATTTCTCCCATTCTTGTTGGATCTAAGCTAAAATTAAATTGTGCGTTATGGAATCCCATGTCTACATACTTTCTGCACTCTGGGTATTTATTAATATCATAGTTCGGCACAGGGAAGAGTTTCCCCCATTCAACACCCAATGTCTCTAAAGCCTTTGCGAAAGCATTTTGATGTGCATTATCACGTACAATTAAAAATGCAAGTGTTTCTCTAAAAGTTTGATTGGAACTCATTTCATAAATTCTAGTTTTTTGAAGTACACCTGTAGATTCAAGTACTACGTTATCTAATAAATCGCTAATTAAATTCCCATGGCTATATACCCAAGATCCATTCCATGGGTTGCCAGCTGCATCAACGGGCAATGAACTTTGAGCACCTACAATAAAGTGATGAGGATTGGCATGTTTAACCGCTTCATCAAGTGGTGCTGTGTCAACACCTGCATTTCCTGGTGTAGGTTCACCAGATCCAGTTAATAGTTGATTAATTGTATGTTGTACAAGTTCTACATGGCTTATTTCTTCTAAAAAAACACCTCGAAGTAAATCACGATATTGCTTCTCTTTCCCTCTAAAATTTGAGCTTTGGAAGAAGTATTGCATCATTGTACGCATTTCGCCATAATGCCCACCTAATATTTCTTGTAAAACTTTTGCGGCAGCTGGATCTGGCTTGTCCGGCTTGATAATATTAATCAGTTCTTCTTTATAATAAAACATGAAGTACACCTCTTTTAAGTTAGTTAACATTGTTATCGTTTCCGCTATTTGGTTACTTAATACTTTAATTCATGTTTTTACCAATTATTTATTACCTCAAAATGCAAAGTTTTTGAAAATAACTATTTTAGATGTGAGATGAAAATAGGGGATAGATACTTAGCATTTAATAAAAAAAGATAAGATTACGAAATGTAATCTTATCTTTTCATTAAGAATAATGAATTGTAGCTTCAAGGCTTCAGAATGACTTTTATACAGTCGTCTTCACGATTATTAAAAATTTGATAACCGTAGCTCGCTTCTTCAAGGGGGATTTTGTGTGTAATAATCTCTTTTGGATCAAATTCTTTATTTGTTATTTTTTCAAATAGTTCCGGCATAAAATGAATGACAGGTGCTTGTCCCATTTTAAGATTAATATTTCTAACCCAAAATGCCCCGAGTGGAAATGCATTATAATTGCCACCATAAACGCCAGTCATTTGAACCGTTCCATATTTCCTTACGGCTTTCGTAGCGATTTGAATAGGGCCGAGAGTTCCGCCTTGTAGTTTCAATTTTTGTTCCAGAAATTCTAGAGGCGATTTTTTTCCATCCATTCCCACGCAATCAATGACTACATCGGCACCACCATGTGTAATTTCCTTTAAATGTTCTCCCATATCTGGAAATTTTGTAAACTCAAATACCTCAACATTGTTAATCTTTTTTGCATAATTCATTCGATAATCTAAGTAATCCACTGCAATTACACGTTTAGCACCTTGCATCCAAGCGAATTTTTGTGTCATTAATCCAACAGGTCCACAACCAAGGACGATAACAGTATCACCTGGCTTAACGCCTGCGTTTATTACACTCCAATAGGCTGTTGGTAAAACATCTGATAGAAATAGTAGGGATTCATCTTCAAGTTCGCATGATTCCGGTATAACAAATGGAGTAAAATTACCAAATGGAACTTTTAAATATTCTGCTTGTCCTCCTGGATGATTACCAAATTTCTCTGTATAACCAAAGTATCCACCAGAATCGTAATGAGGGTTTGAGTTATCACATTGACTTTCCATTTCATGTTGGCAATAGAAACAATGTCCACAAGAAACGTTGAAGGGGATGACAACACGATCGCCTTTTTTCACTTTAGTGACATCTGGCCCGACTTCTTCAACGATTCCCATTGGTTCATGGCCGATAATGTATCCTTGAGGTAAGGGCATGTTGCCTTGATATAGATGTAAATCAGAACCGCAAATAGCGGTTGAAGTAATTTTTACAATAATATCATCTTTTTTCTCTAATTTTGCATCATCCACTTGTTTAACCTGTACTTGGTTTGGTCCTTGATAGGTTACAGCTTTCATCTCATATCTCCTTTTGAATTATGTCTCAAAACATAATTTTATTTAATCTCTTGGTGAAATAGAAATCTTTCTTTTATTTACTGAAGGGAATTAGAAAGTATACATAGTGTTGTTATGAAAGTATGTTATATCAGTTATTCTTTCTTATATGTTTTGCCCTACTTTAAGAAAAAAATCAATTTTTATTCATAATCTAATTTCCATAAAAAGGATAATTATTATTTCATAATTTGTAGCATATTAAAAACATCGGAGGTGAAACAATATGGGAAAAAATAATAGTGGAAGTCGTAATGAAGTATTAGTTCGAGGCGCTGAACAAGCTCTTGATCAAATGAAATATGAAATTGCACAAGAGTTTGGTGTACAACTTGGTGCAGATACAACAGCTCGTTCAAACGGATCTGTTGGTGGTGAAATTACAAAACGTTTAGTAGCAATGGCTGAACAACAACTTGGTGGTAGAGCTAACCGCTAAGAGAATTCGTATAAAATATAGCGAATATGTAAATCAATTTCTTTTGTATATGTATAAAATAAAAAACCTTATAGTAAATGGATTCTCACTCAAAGATTATTGATAATCTTCTTTCATAATCTTTGGGTATTTAATTTGTAAACTACTTTCCTAAACAATAAACACGCAGTGTTGGAAAGGTGTTTTCCATGCATAGTAGAAAAGCTTTTGCAGGAAAAAGCATACTTAAAAATTTGATTTCAATATTAAAATCAATATTTATTATCATATTTTCGAAAGGGAGGAATTTAAAAATGGGTATATTAAGTGGAAATCCTCAAAATGAACCGTTACATTACGGAGAAGTATTTGATATTTGGAGTTATCTTCTTGCTGCACAAGGTGCAATCGCAAGCCATCAAGTATTTATGAATCACACAGGTGACGAAGATTTAAAGAAGTTTTTAGAAAGCTTAATTGAAAATGATATGAATTCGGAAATAGAAGAGTTAAAAACTCTTTTAAAGGTTAATGGAATAGCTTTACCACCTGCTCCGCCAGAACGACCAGTTGCATCTATTGAAGACATTCCTCCTGGAGCACGTATTAATGATGCAGAAATTGCAGCAGCGGTTTCTACAGGGTTAGCAGCTGGACTTGTGACATGTAGTCAAGTAATGGGAAAATGTCTTCGAGAAGATGTAGGGATGCTATTCGGACAATTTCATATGAAAAAAGCACAAGCAGGTGTAACTTTGCTACGTTTAAGTAAGAAAAAAGGGTGGGTAGTTCCACCTCCATTACATGTAAGAAATTCAGATCAAGCTTAATAAACAAAAATAAAAAAGTGGCGTTGGCCACTTTTTTATTTTTTAGATGTATCCTCAAGCTTGGATTTATTTATGGTGGAAGAATCTATATATTCATCTGACATTTCCATAGCATATTTATCATGATGAATATGATTGTGATTTCTTAATTCATTGTCGTTACGCAGTACTAGCCTCTTCATATAAATGTGGAAGAAAATTTCTGTTCCACCAATAATTAAAGCGGCTATAAATGAAGAAAGTCCAATATTACGAGTAACATCTAAATCAGTAAACAAGGATGTTAGTAACCAAATTCCAAAGAAGCTTAAGCCTAAATCTGCTATTGTAGCAATCATATTTCCGTATTTAGGTAAAATGAAGAGATCACCGATTAAATAGGCAGCTCCTGTAAGGAAAAGAGAAATTAGTAATACTCTAGGAATTGAAATGCCTTTAAAGATACTAAGTATGATTAGTAATACTGCAGTTATCGCTGTGTATTTAATTAATAAAGCAACAAAATGTTTCATCATTTTCCTCCATTGTGTAAAAGTATATGGAATACAATATTTCATTAAAAACGGGTTATGCTGTTAAATAGCTTAACCCGTTTTATGTTGTACTGGAGGCCTATTTATGATATCCCATGGCACATAAGGTTTATTTCGTTCTCCTATACATTATTATTTTTGGTTTAAAGAGGATCAACTATACCTTTGAATTCACGGTCGTAATTACCAATTAATTAGCTATATATTTTAGCATGTAATTTAACATATTAAAGAAAGAAGGAGGTGAATGAACATGTCAAACAATAACAGTGGAAACAGCAATCAATTATTAGTACGTGGCGCTGAACAAGCTCTTGATCAAATGAAATATGAAATCGCTCAAGAATTTGGTGTACAACTTGGTGCAGATGCAACAGCTCGTGCAAACGGATCTGTTGGTGGTGAAATTACGAAACGTCTTGTATCATTAGCTGAGCAACAACTTGGCGGTGGCGTTACTCGCTAATTTTATATATGAAATGGATATAGAGGAGAGGCATGCCGTCTCTCCTTCCTCATACATTTTTTTAATAAATAAGCTTAGTAGCGTTACAATTTTTTTAACTTTATTTGTTTAATTTTTATACTCTCGAGGTTTTAAATACATAATTAATTTCTGTGAAATGAAAGATAAGAGGTTATATTTGATGCGAAAGGGGCAGAAAAAATGAAATATGAAGCGTTATTTACAGTTGAGATTTCTGTAGGAAGTGAAAGAGTAGCAAACCATAAAATAAAGGCTCATGATGTCGTTGATGTTGTTGAAAAGCTTGCTGAGAAGTACTTAAGTGATCATGAGGGGCATTCTCAAAATGAATAAAGGAGAATAGTGATATGACCTGTCATGATGTTGAGAACGAAACGAAAGAAAAAAAAGATTTAAAATGGTGGCAACTCTCACTTATTGGGATTGGCTGTACAATAGGGACCGGTTTCTTTTTAGGATCCAGTATAGGAATTAAAATAGGTGGTTCGTCAATTATTCTTATTCTTATTTTAACTGGATTTACTACTTATATTGTATTTGAAGCATTGGCAAAAATGGCTGTAGAAGATCCGCAAAAAGGATCTTTTCGCATTTATTCAAAAAAAGCTTTTGGAAATTGGGCGGGTTTTAGTCATGGATGGACCTATTGGTGTTCTGAACTACTTATTATGGGCAGCCAGTTAAGTGCGTTAGGAATCTTTTCACGCTACTGGTTTCCTAAAATACCGTTATGGATATTTGCTGCTATATATGGAGTAGCGGCTATATTAATTATCTTTATAGGGGTAAAGATATTCGAACGTTTAGAGAAATGGATGGCTATTATAAAAATCGCTGCTATTATAGGGTTTATTGTAATTGCTATTTTAGTTATTTTAGGATTTATAAAAGGTGGTTTATATAAAGCACAAATTCCGCGGAATTTTAAAGACTGGTTCCCAAATGGATTAAAAGGCACTTGGTCCTCTCTAATTTATGCATTTTATGCATTTGGAGGAATCGAAATTATGGGGTTAATGACAATAAGACTGAAAGACCCTAAAGATGCACAAAAATCAGGAAGAGTAATGTTAATGATTTTAACGATTATTTACGTAGTCTCTTTAGGGTTGGCAATTATGATGGTTCCATTAAACCAGTTTAATACGAAAGAAAGCCCTTTTGTAGTAGCATTACAAGACTATAATTTGCCGTATGTGCCATTTATTTTAAATGTAGTATTAATTTTAGCGGGTTTTTCAACATTAGTTGGTTCATTATTTGCAGTGACAAGTGTACTCATGAACTTAGCTGAAGAAGGTGATGCACCTGCAATGTTTGCTAAAAAAAACAAAAAAAACATCTCATTCCCAGCCCTAATTCTTATTATAATTGGACTTGGTGCCTCTATCCTTAGTGCTTTATTACTACCGAAAAATATATATGAATATGTAACAACTGCAGCTGGATTAATGTTGTTATATACATGGAGTCTCATTCTTCTTTCATTTTGGAGATTAATGAATCCAAAAGGTTGGATGCAGATAAAAAGCATTATTGGTCTTATAATGATTGCACTAGCTGTTAGTGGGACATTATTGCAAAAAACAACGCGTTTTGGTTTCCTAGTGAGTTTGTTGTTTTTAGGAATAGTTATTATTGTTACTATAATTGTTCATTTTGTCTCAAGGAAAAGGAATACAGCTATATGAAGAATCTATTTTTACACAATATGAGTAGTATATAACAACTAAATAATAGAAGCTATTGAAAAATGATTTGGTAAGTTTGAAAACCAAAATATAATCCATAAATAATAAGTGATATTCCAGATATTACTGTTATAAGAGACAATATACGCGTATTTAAAATTTTACGAAATATACTAGAAGTACTTGCCATTGTAATATCCCAAATAAAAATACCTAAAATAGTACCAAAGCTATATAACAAAAGCTGCTCTTTATTATAGGAAGAAGCGGCTTTTGCTAATATAGAGCCGAAAATTCCAAGCCAAAATAGAATTGTCAATGGATTCGATAAAGACATAAAAAAACCAGAAAAAAAGCTTTTAATAATTGAATCATCATTTCTAGTATTACTAATACTAATTTGATTCGCATTTTTTAAACTTTCAATGCCTGTATAGATTAAAACAAAAGCTCCGAAAGACCATAAGAAAAGTTTTATAATATCTTTTTCGAGGAAATGAATTACACCTAAATAAATAAGTGCCATGTAGATAACATCTGCAAGTAAGGCTCCTATGCCAAGAATCCAAGCGTGAAAAAACCCACTCCTAATACCTTTTTCTAGCTGCGCAGCATTTATAGGTCCCATTGGAGCAGATAATGATAAACCTAAGAAAACATAGCTTAAAAATATGCCCACGTATAATATGCTCCTCCCACTAAATTTGATCTATATTAAATCTATTCAGTGGTTAAAGTTTGTACAACTAAATAATAAAAAACGGAGTGAATTACTTATTTTTATGAAAGTATTTTATGATTCGAGAAAATGGACACTTGGATGGGACGGTTTCATCATCACGTAAAAAATATTGCTGCCATTCATAATTATCTTTTTCACCATAATCTTTAAGAGAGGGATGAATAGGAGCTTTGTCATAAGCGGCTAGACGTTGGCGTATTACGTCTTTTAGTTTTCGACTGCGTTTCTCAGAATTCATAACTCCCTGTAAAACCCATCTAGGTGTTAAAGCGAGCATCATACATGAAAAATGTCTACTTTGTCTATTGACATGGGCGGGTGTAGCGCAGTAAACGAAATATGATTCATTATGAAAGCAAAATTCCCAAGTATTCTCCATAGGGTCATTTGGAATGTGCGTAGGCCATTCCATCTCGTCCAAACAACTGGTTGTATTAAGTAGAGACCAATAAATATGTTCAAAATCTTCAACTGTAGTTTCTCGCAGTAAATCTATTGGTGTATGAATAAAAACAATAAGTGAGGCGTATTGACCTGTGTCTCTAGAACATTCAGTATATTCTTTAAGTAATGCAGCAAAACCCTCGCTAGTATTCGTATCTCTAGGATCACCAATGAACCCGTACCTGAGGTGATTTGCTGTAAAGCCGTGTTGAGCTGGTATACAAGGAAACAATTTATCTTTATCTGTCATTTTTAATTTAAAAGAACGGAAAGCTTCTCGTTGCCAATGTGGAAGGGTAATAATATTTTTTTGTAAAGAGTCTTTATCATAAAGTATAGTCATCTTTTTATCCCTCCTAAGTCATAATATATAGCCTATTAATTATTTAGGAATGGGTGACTAACGCGGCTAAAATAATTATTTTTTAATCTATAAAAATAAATTGATTTAATGGAGAATCCCCTTCAATGTAGTTACTTAATTTTTAATTATATATAAAATTAAGTAACTATAAAATTTAAAAAATATGTAGGTACAATGTTCACATTTATATTTTCTAACTAGTATGGTTTATAACGAAACGAGAAAGGATGTATTATGGTGGGGATTTTTAAGGAAGAAAAAATTAAATTTATAGATTGTAAAGGCGAAGAAGTCATTTTGAAAATTAAAATTAAGGATATAAAAAAGTAGGGAAGAGGAATTAAGTTTATTTTATGGTGATTAACATAGAAAATGGAAAGTAATGATAAATTAGGTTGAAATGAATTTATGTAGTATAGGCCCCTTTTACATTTTTTTGCATAATGTAGCATGAATGAATATTAAGGGGGAACATATATGTCTTATCCTAATCAGTTAGCTTGGCATGAAACATTGGATCTACATGAATTAGTAGCATTCCAAGCGAACGGTTTAATCAAATAAAAAAAGTCAGTTAGAAATGTACCTGATCAAGCACTTCAATCGTTATATATTAAAGCTATAAATGCCATCTAAAACAATCTACAAGAGTTAGTACAGTTTTATCCGTATGCTCCTGGATTTCAATCGCAGCAGTATCGTGATGACACTGGATTTTACGCTGGAGATTTACTTGGATTAGCAAAGACATCTGTTCGAAACTATGCAATAGCAATTACTGAAACTGCAACACCCCGACTTAGAGAAGTTTTAACCCGTCAAATAAATGGCGCTATACAATTACATGTGCAGGTTTTTAACTGTATGTACGAACGTGGTTACTATCCAGATTACGATTTAAAGCAACTATTAAAAATGATGTTCAAAATGTGCAAAAGGCAATACAAATGCAATATTAAAATGAAGATATGGAAATTACCTTTAGAGAAAAACTATAGTTTATTTATACAGGATCAAATAGTTAAGACTAAATGGTAATTTCCATTGTTAATAAATTGATTAAAGGATAAAAATATAGATTCATTCGAAAATACTAAAGAAATTATACTAACGCTATTTTAGAATGGTGAACTTCTTAAAGTTTTTTAGGGAGTTTTAAACAAATATTAAATATGCTAGAGAATAAGTATCTATACGATATTTCTAACTGAACATTAGTTTCCTTTGGCGCTAAGTATGTTTAGCACGTTTTTCTTTTGGGAAAAATAAGAATATACATTAGTGGAAAGGGTAGGATTTAATGGTTACTAAAACCGATAATACAAGCTATTTAACCTCTTCTGTTTATTTGACCCGTAATCTATGGTCAGGTATCTTGTTTGGCCTAGGGTTAGTAGCTTTTATAGATGAAACTATTTTTCATCAACTGCTACATTGGCACCATTTCTATGATAAATCTACAACAGATATTGGATTGATTTCAGATGGTCTTTTTCATGCTTTTAGTTGGTTTGCAACGATTGGTTCCTTGTTTATGGTTGCTGATCTTCGCCGTAGAAATGCATTTTGGTTGAAAAGATGGTGGAGCGGGTTAATGCTTGGTAGTGGTGGATTTCAATTATATGACGGTATAATTCAACATAAACTAATGAAAATACATCAGATTCGATACGTAGATAATGTTCTTATCTACGACGTAATATGGAATATAATTGCGGCTGTAATGCTCTTAATTGGAATTCTACTAGTTTTTCAGACAAGAACCGATGAAAGATTATTGAGAGGGAAAAGTTTAGATGAACAATAACCATCTTCATCACGAAATATGGAGTTTATTGGATTTTTTGTTATTCGTATTCATTTTAATTATATTAATAATTTATATTGTATCGACGGTATTATCAAATTGTCATTACAAACGATGGCCGTTATATCGAAGTGTCTTCTGGGTTTTAGGGCTTATTTGTGTAGCAATAGCAGTTATTGGACCTTTAGCTCATCGTGCTCATAATGACTTCAAAATACATATGCTTGTGCATTTGCTCCTTGGGATGTTTGCTCCAATTTTTATAGCATTAGCAGCTCCGATGACTCTTTTTTTACGAACGCTCAATGTGAAAGCAGCGCGACGTGTTTCAAGTGTACTAAAGAGTAAGCCTTTAAAAATCCTTACTCATCCAATTATCGCAACCTTGCTTAATCTAGGAGGATTATGGATTCTCTATACGACTAACTTATACTCGATGATGCACAAAAGTATACTTCTTCATTTGTTCATACATTTCCATGTTTTTATTGCAGGATACCTGTTTACCACATCAATGATTTATATTGATCCAATATCCCATAGGTATAGTTATATATACCGATCAATTATTTTAATAGTTGCATCAGCTGGTCATGGGATATTATCAAAATACATATATACTCATCCGCCTGCTGGTGTAGTCACTGCACAAGCTGAAATTGGGAGCGTGCTTATGTATTATGGTGGGGATCTTATTGATATTGTTCTAATTTTTATACTTTGTTTACAATGGTTCAGGAGTAGCAAACCGAGAACGAAAGTCAATAATATAGTAAGTTTATCGGATTTTTTGAAACTAAAAACTTTGAAATAAAATTTAATCATACTGTACTTAAAAGAAACTTTGATAAAAATAAGTATTATATTTTCATTTTTTAAAATTTACGTTATAACTATTCAATATTGAAATATCTCCATGTTCATCCTAAAGACTCTAACATTGAATTAATTCCATCATTTCTATGAAATATACAAGATGAGATAATGGAATCCAGTTTGTCATTAATCTATCTACGCTAATTTTTTATTTCTGTCACAACATCTTAATAACTTTCATAAAAACCTTTTTAGAAGCCAAGTTAAAAGGTTTGAATTTTGGGATATGGTTAAAAATATAGAGTTTGTATGAGTTTAAAAAACTATCAATAAAAAAGTAGCTAGCAAAAGCTAACTGCAGCGAGAAAGTTACATCCATGAATGTAAGGAGTATAACTATTTCATGGGTTAAGTATAGTATGAAAAAATTTTAAGCTTATACAAAAAATTAAAAAGAGCAGTTATTTATATGACTGCTCTTTAATGGTAAGAAATAAAGCCTGGGTAAGAAGCAGACTTTATTAAAGATAGTGTGTGCGAAAGCTTGCTTTTTATTCCAAAAGAGTAGTTCTATTCTTAGGATATAGAGATTGCCAACATTCAATTTTTTAACAGATTAAGTTTAAAACCTTTTGAATGATAATTTTGTATTATATTTTGATTCATTAATCTGAAAAGATAAACAAAGTAATTTCATGCTTAATGTATCTTTTTGTCTACATATTTTCCATAATCGGGTACAGCGATTTTATCAAATTCTTGAACGAGTGTTCTGAGGCTTGTTGATAGCAATTCACCGGACATTGGTATCCCATGTCCAGTAATAGCGACTAGAGGCTTTACTTCTTCTAATTTAATGACTGATTCTTTAGCGGTTTTCCAGTCTGTTGTTAAATAACGAGGGGGACCGCTTATTTCCTGTTCCTGAGTAAATACTTTATATAGATATTCCTGTTTCACTGTAACAAAAGCGTCCCCAGCAATTAAAGTTCGGTCTTTTTCTCGAAATAATGAAATATGCCCAGGAGTATGCCCTGGTGTATGAATCCATCTAAACTCTGGCATATGAGGAACAGTTCCATCGGTAGGTAGTGCTTTTACGCTACTTCCTAAATCAATCGGTTCATTAGGGAACAGGGGAGACATTTTCGCTACCATACCACCTTCAACTGTTGGATCTGGTTCAGGATAGCTTTGTTGTCCAGTCAAGAACGGTATCTCCATTTGATGGGCATAGACTGGAACATTCCAATACTTAATGAGTTCGATTATTCCTCCAACATGATCAAAATGCCCGTGAGTTAAAATAATTGCTTTTGGACGGCTATTTGTACCAAATCGCTTCTCAGTAACAGAGATAATTTCATTTGCACACTTAGGCATTCCAGCATCCACTAAAACAAAATCATCGGTATGCGGATTCCCAACAAAACATATGTTGACGATTTGAATCGTGTAGCAAAATAAATCAGGTAATACTTCGAGGCCGTGACCACTTTCAATTGAAGTTGCCGGAATAAACTTGTAATCACTTCCATAATTCATTTCCTTGTCCACTTTTTATCCCCCTTAAGTTATTTTAATACACATTATAGTTCCCTAATTTTGAAAATCCATTTTGGGGAATTCGGTAAAAGGGATTTGTAGGGTGTCACAAAAGTTTATTAATTTTTAAAGTAGTAGTTGCTACTATTTTGGGGTGTAAGTTTATAGGTTAATAAAAGATTTATGGAAATGTTATACTTCAAACCATAATTATAGTGTCTAGTTATTTTTAATAAAATATTATATGGAAAATGGTGTTTCTGCGTTTCAAAAAAGAACGTAACACTTAATTTAGTGTGATGAAAAAATGATTCAAGAAATGAATATTCATTTCTTAAATGGTATTGATTTTTTTATAATCTAATGGTCATATTACTCAAAATAATTCGAGATGCAATTGAAAGGACCTTGCATACAAATTTTGGTTTAAAAATGTTAATAGAGGAAAGCATTTAATCTTTATTCAAATTTGTATAAAGTAGATGCCGATGTAGTTCCTTGTTTAGACCATAAAGGGTATCGTGAAGATGGAATGTTCATCACGGGAACAGCCTTTGACGCTTGTTATACTAATAACCGTCTTAACAACTATCTCGTGCAACATTATCAAAACGGAATACAGAAAAATAATATAACAAATCGTTGATAGAAAAGAGTCGTCCGTATTCTAAAAAGGCTTAGATACAAAATGAAAGCGGTTTAACGAGTGTTTTATATTTTGTACTTCTATAGATGAAATGTATTTATCATCAAATCAATTTATATTTGTTGTATACAAACAGGAATCTAGTAGAAGTATTATATATTTAGCAAATTTGCATTAGCGATAGGATAAAGCTTGTTTCCCTAAAGCTTCCCACGATTGAATGAAGGTATCTTGACTTACTTTATGTGCTTTTTTCACAGTTAATGGGTCATTGATATAAATGTATTTGTCCTCCAATCCCACAATAACAACAGCGTGTAAGTCTAAGGGAGCTGTAATTTTTTTTGTATCATGTTTCCAAGATTCCCATCTATCTGGAAGGCGATAATCTCCTGTAGTCCATACTACCACAGGTTTACCGAGCCTAATTTGAGTTAACACAGTATTAAAAGGTTTTCCTGTTAAGTTTACTGTACGATTTGGTAGGTAACGTTCCATTAATTCTTGTAACGGTTGAACGTGGACGGCGTATCCCTTATTTTTTCCAGTTATATCTCCAACGAAACCTTCTTTAGGATCTCCCCATTGAATGATGTCTCCACTTTTATTTGTAGACAGTGGGGTAGTATCTTTTTTTATCTCGTTAGCTAAATCCATTTTATCAACCTTAATGCCTGCATGCTGTAGTACCATCGCTAAGCTTGTAACTTCGCATCCATATTTTAGTTCTGGCTTTTGCGATATAAGCGGCACATTTAAAATGGTTTTTTTAGTGACTGAAGTGGGGGATGGTTGTAAAGGTTTATTTTCTGGTAATGAATGTGTTGTATTTTGAGTCCATTTGTTCTCTTTGTGTTTAACTTGTAATTCATCCTTTTTAAAAGAAGGTGTTTTTTCTGAACATCCCGCTAAAATTAAAAATAAGGCACACAAAGTTAGAAGTTTTTTCATATTACTCACCTTTTTCATATTACTTACGTAATCCCATAATATTCTATTACTCAATATTTATTAGAAGTGTAGAGTGTTTAATAAGCTTCAATTTATGCAACAAAGTTCAACTAACTACGTGTAGTAAAAAGGAAGCTAACGCGCACTGAGTAATAATTTGTGATTTTAAGTTACAGTTATAGTATGAGCGAGTTAAGGGGAGCTATGCAGGAATAAAAAGTATTAAAAGCTTTATTCCAAAAGTGGCTAGTGAAACGAGTATATATCTGTCTAAAATGTTTCGCTAATTAAAATGAATTTTTTTGAACATTTTATGTTTTACGAAGAGAGAAATGAATATTGAATCCTTTAACACAATAGGAAGTGAGTATATTTCTTTCTTTTTATACAAATTATTAAGGGTGGAATATTTATAAAATCAGTAGCTTTAATTAACAGATTATACATTGTTGAGGTGATTCAATACATGCCAAAGTTAGAGGTAGAGGGATGTAGCCTTTACTACATAGTAAAAGGAGAAGGGACTCCCATTATTTTTATTCACCCACCTACACTTACCTGTGAAAATTTTGAATATCAGATAGAAGAATTATCTAGAAATTTTAAAGTAATCACTTTTGATGTTAGAGGACATGGCAACAGTCAGAGTTCAAGTCAGCCAATTACATATTCACTAATTGCTAAAGATATGAAGAGTCTACTGGATTACTTGGAAATAAAAAAGTCTTTTGTTTGTGGGTATTCAACAGGAAGCTCAGTTGCCCTGGAATTTTTATTAACATATCCTGAAACTTGTTTAGGAGGGATTCTAATAGGTGGAATGTCAGAAGTGCGTAAAGGGTATTTGAAAAACAAGATTTCTCTTGGTGTTCAATTGGCGAAAGTAAGGGCAATTTCATTTTTAGCATTTGCTATTTCGTGGGGGAATTCTAATACAAAAAAATTATTTAAAAAAATGTTTCGAGAAGCTCGGAAAGGTAATGCAAAAAATATTGAACAATATTATCGCTATAGTTTGCACTATAATTGTACGAATCGCCTTAAAAACATTCATCTACCTATGTTATTGGTTTATGGCCAAAATGACAAAACTTTTTATAGTCATGCAAACTTACTACATGAAGAATTACCATGTAATGAATTAAGATTTATTACGGGTGCAAAACATCAAATACCGACTAAAGCGGCTACAGAGTTAAATCAAATGATTGAGCAGTTTATTTGTACTCATTCTCAGGTACGTAAAGAAATCCTTAAATCATAAAGTATTATCTCAAATCTAAAAGGGATTTAAAATTAATATTTTCAAAAAGGATAACGGGATGAGTTTTGTTTCTAACTTAAAAAATTATGATTAACAGTAGATCAATTAGAAATGAAATCGTGGAAACAGAGGATTTTCGAAAAGTAAAGATGAAAAAAGCAACCCCTGAACCTAATGAACAATGAAGATATGAGTTAAAAGAAGATAAATAAAAAATTAACAAGTGGAGATGTCGAAAAACTAATTCGGGTCACCATATCCAAAAAAGAGAATTGTACGTATACAGATTAATTGGTATATATCGTACCTATATAAACGTGTGTATGTGATGTTTATATAGTTAAATTTTATATACTATACTTCATTTACAAAGAGTAAAGAAAAAAGTAGGGAAAATATCCATACCTTACATCTATCATTTAAGTTCTCCCATACGTATTAACACTACAACTGCATGTATGCGCTATTTCATATTTAGCTTTTGCATCGTATTTGTGATTTTGCATAGATTTTTAAGGATAGAGTTATTACATTTTTTCAGTTACATTTATATGGGAGTTGAAATGTAGTTGAATCTAAAATACGAATACGTATAAAGTATTGCTTTTAAATCCAAAAAGAAATAGTTTAAAAAGAATAAAATTTGTATTGACGCCATCAAACGTTATGATATAATCTATCTCATGTAATGTAAATCGTAATAATTACGTTTTACATCAGGCGAAGAAAATAAAAAAACATTGTAAAGGATAGTTGTGATGATTCAGGAGATAGAGTTTATAAAATGTAATCCAACTCAAAATATGACGATTCTTGTAAATACTAATCATCCAGTTACAGAACATAAGATGATTGCAACAAAAATTATGTCTTATGACAACGTGTATGCAGAACAAGTAGGATTCATAGAGGAATCTACAAGGTATGAGGCAGATGCACACTTACAAATGGCTGGGGGAGAGTTTTGCGGGAACGCCTGTATGGCATTAGCGGCTTTTATAACATCTAAAAAAGTACCGCAACATAGCAATTTAACAGAAGTATTATTAGAAGTTTCAGGAACAGACGAACTCATAGTGTGTCAGGTGAGAAGAGAGTTAGAGGAATATTATTGCCAAATTACAATGCCTATTCCTAAAGAGATAGAACAGAAAACTATAAAGCATGAAGGAAATGATTTGGACATTGTTATGGTAAATTATCATGATTCTATCCATGTTGTAATAGAAGTAGAGGCAATAAGTGGAGGGATGAGAAAGAAAGCCCAAACATTAGCCAAATCAATGGCATTAACTTTAGATACTAAATTGATAGGTATCCTATTGTATAAATCAAACTCTAATGAATTAGAACCACTAATCTATGTTCCACACCTTAATAGTATGGTGTGGGAACGAGGATGCGGTTCAGGTACTGCCACTTTAGGAGCTTATTTAGCTTGGAAAAATCAAGAGGAGGTGGTTGCACATGTAAAACAGCCTGGTGGAACTATTACTGTTTTTTCCAAATGTCATAAAGAAGAGGTAACAAGTCTTAAAATTGAAGGGGGTGTCGGGATAGTAGCACAAGGAAAAGCTTTTATAACGGTTTAACTATTACATTGTATTGGAGAGAAAAAGGAATGAATGATTTGGATGTCTTTTTGATGTTTTTGAATGATTATTTAGAGAAGTTTAAAACTTTGTCAGAGAAATATGATCACACCATCAATAATTATTTGGAGTTAGAGAGCTTGATAGATGAGTACTCAAACTTCATTGTAAACACAAGGAATCAAGAAATGTGGGAGAAATTGCAGCAACAAGAAAACTGTGATTTGAACCAACTTATAGTATCTTTAAGAGAAAAATCATCACGTTGTGTAGCTATTATGGAAAAATATCGTGCATTGAAACTGCTAAGTGGGGTTGTTGAAATGACAGATTATTTTAAGAATATTGAATCATGTATTGCAAAGGAATTTGGTAGTTTTCAAATCACTTCTAATTCAAAAGTATTACTAGTAGGATCAGGTTCATTTCCAATGACACCATTATTAATTGCTAAGAGGACTGGAGCGGAGGTTGTTGGCATAGATATTGATGATGAAGCTATTGAACTTGGATTAGGCGTTGTAGAAAGACTAGGTACAGGATTAAATATTAGATTGGAAAAAGTATCAGTAGAAAATCTTGATTTTACAAAAGACGCGACGCATATCATTTGTAGTTCAACCGTTAAAGAGAAATATAACATACTAGAGCAATTACATACGTTAACAAATGATAATGTAGTGGTAGCTATACGATATGGTGATCAGTTAAAGTCTCTATTTAATTATCCTTCGAAGGAAGTTGATAAACAAAAATGGAATAAAATTGATGATATATTGCGTCCGGATGATGTGTTTGATATTGAGTTGTATAGAAAGGTATAACTTACGTACTTACGAGAAAGGGAGGGTTTTATGAATACTTTTAAGCGTGTTTTAGTATTAGGAACTGGCCCTACTGCGATTCAGCTTGCTGTAACTTTAAAAAAACAATTGAATAGTGATGTGGGGATTGCTGGAAGAGAATCTGCTCGTTCAGAGGAGGTTTTTTCAACTATTAAGCAAAGTAATCATCTAGTTCGTGTAAGTATTCAAAATGAAAAACATCGAAATATGGAAGGTGTTTGCTTCGTCGATCAAGTTTTTAAAGGATATGAAACGATTAAAGGTAATTGGGATACCATAATTTTCTCTGTAACAGCGGATGCGTATATTGAAGTAATAAAGAAGATTGATCAAGTTTTTTTGAAACAAGTAAGGTGTATTGTTTTAATTTCTCCGACTTTTGGTTCAAACAGCCTAATAAGTAATTATATGAACAGTATTAATCCAGAAGCAGAAGTTATTAGTTTTTCTACATATTATGGGGATACACGATGGATACAAGGCAGCCCTTCTAATCATGTTTTGACAACAGCAGTTAAGAAAAAAATTTATATAGGATCGACGGAGTATCCATCTGAAAATATAGATATACTCTGTAAGGTGTATAAACAATTAGAAATTACTCTTGAAGTCATGAAATCTCCATTTGAGGCGGAAACGAGAAATATTTCTTTATATGTTCATCCACCATTATTTATGAATGACTTTTCTTTAAGTGCGATATTTGGAGAATTAGATGTACAAAAATTTGTGTATAAAATTTATCCTGAGGGTCCAATTACACAATATTTAATACGTGATATGTTGGCTCAATGGAAGGAAATAATGAATGTTTTAGAAAAACTGAAGATTAAAAGACTTAATTTGTTGCAATTTATGACAGATGATAATTATCCAGTAAGACTGGAAAGTCTATCTCGGCAAGATATTGAAAACTTTAATCATTTAGAAAACATCCATCAAGAATATTTATTATATATTCGTTATACTTCACTATTAATTGATCCTTTTTCTGAGCCGGATAAGGAAGGGGGATATTTTGATTTTTCTGCTGTTCCGTTTGGAAAAATATTCGTCAACAGTTTAGGGTATTGGGATATTCCTAGAATGCCAAAGGAAGACTATTATCGTATTAAAATAATACAAGGAATTGCAAATTATTTAGGTGTACATTGTCCAACGATTGATAAATTTATTAAAATTTATGAGAATAAAATTGAAAAAATTGCTCAATCTTGTAAAGGGAAATTATTATCGAATGCATATTATGTTCAAAGTTTCGATGAGGATATAAATATGATATGTAGTGAAATAGAAAAAGAAAAAGATAGTAGAGAGAAAATAGCGGAATAAACTTCATCTTACTATAATGTATAAATCGTAATGATTACTGTTTTCAATTAATGCTTTAATATATTTGAAACAGCTAACATCATTAAACAACAGAAGTAAATTATATCAAAATGAAGAAGAACAAAAGGAGGAAAAAATTTGTTGACTAAAAGATTTAAAATCATGACTCTAGTTTTTCTTTTCTTATGCGTTCTAGCTGCCTGCTTTGCAATGTTAAAAAGCTCAGATAGCAGGAAGAAAAGTGATATTTCAACAAGTGACAAAAACACATTAACTTATGCAGTATCTAAAGATATTAATGATATGAATCCGCATTTATATACAGGTTCCATGTCTGCTCAAGGCATGCTATATGAATCATTAGTTGAAAATACTAAAGAAGGCATTAAGCCTCTACTTGCTAAATCATGGGAGATATCAAAAGATGGAAAAATATATACTTTTCATCTAAGAAAAGATGTGAAATTTCATGATGGTGAACCATTTAATGCAGAAGCAGTGAAGAAAAATATTGATGCTGTACAAGATAATGCACAAAAGCATTCTTGGATTAAACTATCAACAAAAATAGTAGCTTGTAATGTGATAGATGAATATACAATTGAATTAGTACTATCAGAAGCATATTATCCAACGCTAGTTGAATTATCTATGACTAGACCTTATGTATTTATATCGCCTAAAAATTTTATTAATGGCGGCACAAAAAGTGGCGTAAATGGCTATAACGGTACAGGTCCATATATTCTCGATCAACATAAAACTGATGAATCTGCAACTTTTAAAGCGAATGAAAACTATTGGGGTGGCTCACCTAAAATTAAGAAGATTACTTCAAAAGTTCTGCCAGCAGGGGAAACAACATTTTTAGCATTACAAAAAGGAGAAGTTAATTTTGCTTTCACAGATGATAGAGGTGCAGATAGTATCGATATCGAGGCAATGAATCAATTGATTGATTCTGGTAAATATCAAATTACCAGAAGTGAAGCAATGAATACGAAGATGATTGTGGCTAATAGTAGTAAAACTGATAATCTAGTAAGTGAAAAGGCCATTCGTGAGGCCATTTGGTACTCTATTGATAGAGAAACAATTACTAAGGATATTTTAAATAATACGGAAACGGTAGCTCATACGCTATTTTCTTCTAATGTTAATTACGCAAATGTTCCATTGAAGAAGCGTGGCTATGACTTAGAAAGAGCAAAGGGAATTTTAAAAGAAGCTGGATGGAAATTGGAAGGTGATGCTGTCGTTAGAACGAAAGACGGTAAAAAACTAGAAATGAACCTTTATTATGATAGTAATTCACCTTCTCAAAAAGCAGAGGCTGAGTTTATCCAAAGTTCGTTAAAAAGTATAGGTATGCAATTAAAAATTATTGGTGAAGAATCAACTTCAATCGCTAATAGAAGGTCAACTGGGGACTATGACTTATTATTTAATCAAACATGGGGACTGGCGTATGATCCGCAAAGTACAATAGCTGCTTTTACTTCCAATGCTTCTTATTTGCACACTACAAGTGGTATTGCAGAGGCAGACCAGCTTTACAATAAAATTGCTGAGGTTATGGTATCTACGAATGAGGAAGCACAGAAATCATTGTATGCGGATATTTTAAAAACTGTTCATGATGAAGCAGTCTTTATTCCAATATCATATGGACGTGTTACTGTAGTTGCTCCTAAAAACTTAAAAGGCATCTCATTTAAGCAAACACAATATGAGTTACCATTTGAAAGAATGAACTTTAAATAGGAGTAAAAAGGGGGATTCCCCCTTTTTATTGGTTAATTTTTTATTCAAAGGAGAGTTTCTATGGGAAGCTATATCATTAAAAGGCTATTAATATCGATTCCTGTACTTTTAGTTATTTCATTGGCAACGTTTTTTTTCATTCATCTTTCCCCTTTAGATCCAGCAGAAGTGGTATTACGTGCGCAAGATACTCCAGAAATAACAAATGAATTAATTGCGCAAACGAAAGAGAATTTAGGTATGGATAAACCATTAATAGAACAATATTTACATTGGACCATTCCTTGCTTGCAATTAGAGTTTGGGAACTCATACGTTACAGGAAAACCAGTTTGGTCATTATTAGGACCTGCTTTTCTTAATACATTAAAACTAACCGTAGTGTCATCTGTTTCTATTATTATTTTTTCAATAGTATTAGGAGTTATCTGTGCAATGAAAGAAGGCAGGGGAATTGATAAATCAATAAGAGGGATTTTATTTTTTCTAACAGCAATGCCGCCATACCTGCTTGCTGCTATTATGATTTGGTATTTTTCCGTGAAATTAGATTTTCTACCAACAAGCGGGATGGATTCATATAAAAGTTATTTTCTTCCGGTTCTTGTTATTACAATAAGTTATGCAGGCATTTACTTTCGAATTGTTAGAAGCTCAGTGTTAAGTAATTTAAATGAAGATTACGTACTGTATGGGAAAGCTTGCGGCTTAACAGAGAGACAAATTACTATACATGTTTTAAGAAATTCTTTGCAAGTTGTCACTTCGATATTTTGTATGTCTATACCTATAATATTAGGAAGCACGGTAGTGATAGAAAATGTGTTTGCATGGCCAGGGTTAGGAAGTCTGAGTGTTAAAGCTATTTTAAGTAGAGATTTACCGGTTATTCAAGCGTATGTTCTCATACTGGCAGTAGCTTTTGTGATGTTTAATATGCTTTCTGACATTATAAATGCTGTAATGAATCCTAAATTAAGGAATGATCTCTAAATGAAAATATTAAAAGCTTTAAGTAAAGATAAGTTAGCTATTATTTCTTTAGTAGTCATTGTTATGACAATTGTTGCTGGTATTTTTGCACCTTTACTTGCACCACATGATCCTGAAGGAGTAAATATGAATCTTCGGTATGCAAGCCCATCGTGGGAATATCTACTGGGTAATGATCACTTAGGTAGATGTGTTTTATCTAGATTGATTTATGGAATTCGTCCTAGCATTCTATGGGTTTTAGTTGTGCTATTAATAATTGTTTTAATTGGAACTATTTTAGGGTTTATAGCCGGTTACTCTAGAGGGCGAGTAGATGCTTTTATTATGAGGGTTTGTGATATTATGCTTTCTTTTCCAGGGTACGTTATGGCATTGGCAGTTGTGGGGATTCTAGGTGTGGGCTTTAAGAATATATTAATTGCGTTTCTTTTAATTAAATGGGCATGGTTTGCTCGAGTAATCAGAACATTTGTTATGCAGTATTCGGAGTTAAACTATGTGAAGTTTGCTAAAGCATTGGGTATAAGTGATATACAAATTATATGTAAGCATATTGTTCCTGTTACAGTGCCTAATATAGTAGTTATTTCAAGTAGTTCTATTGGCTCAATGATTTTACAAATATCTGGTTTTTCATTCTTAGGTTTAGGAGTTCAAGCTCCAAATGCTGAATGGGGAATGATGTTAAATGAGGCAAGAAAGATTATGTTTTCAAAACCAGAGTTAATGTTAGCACCTGGTTTAGCTATTATTATTGTCGTAACGGCTTTTAATTTTTTATCGGATGCACTCCAGGTTGCTTTAGATCCGACATTAAGAGCTTCTAATCATCATGCTCAAGAAAACGGGAATACTTTTGAAAATAAGTTCAAAGAAAAAGAGGTGGCAAAATAAATTTATGAACCTGTTAGAAGTTAAAAACTTGAGAACTTGGGACAACAACACCGGTAGAGTAATTATTGATAATGTCTCGTTTCATTTAAAATACGGAAGCTGTTTGGCAATCGTAGGAGAAAGTGGCAGTGGCAAGTCTGTAACTTGTCGTTCAATTATGAGATTGAATAAATCTTGGATTCACCAATCAGGAGATATTGTATTTAAAGGAGAAAATTTAAATAGCTTTTCTGAGAAAGAGATGAGAAAGAAACGGGGAAAACAACTTTGTATGATTCTACAAAATGGCATGGGGGCATTTGATCCTTCATGTGTAATTGGTACCCATTTAAGAGAGACACTTGCTCAACATTTTGGGTGGAATAATAGCAAAATAGAGAAAGAAATGAAACATGCCATGGAAAGCGTCATGTTAAAAGATCCAATAGAGATTATGAATAAGTATCCACATCAGCTATCCGGTGGGATGTTACAGAGAATTATGATTGCGTTGGCATTAGTATTAGAACCTGATGTTATTATTGCCGATGAACCGACTACAGCACTAGATACAATTTCGCAATTTGAGGTCATTGAACAATTTATTAAATTAAAAGAAAGAATGGGGTGTTCAATGATCTTTGTTTCCCACGACTTAGGGATTGTAAAAAAAATTGCTGATAACGTTTTAGTAATGAAAGATGGGAGAGTCATTGAAAAGGGAAATACCCAAACTATCTTTTCAGAAGCGCAACATGAATATACAAGATATTTAGTAGCTACTAGATTAGCACTAAGTAATAATTTTAAGAAAATAGTGGGGAGGAGTTCTAATTGTTGAAAGTTAATCGCGTTGATAAATCCTATAATAAAGGCGGATTATTTTCTAAAGAAAAACAGAAAATCTTAAAAGAAGTTAGTTTTGAATGTAAGAATGGTGAATGTCTCGGTATTATCGGAGAAAGCGGCAGTGGAAAATCAACGTTAGGACGTTTGATATTAGGAATAGAAAAACCTGATCGTGGAACAGTTTTATTTGAGGGGAAGCGTGCGGAGAGCAGAAAAGTAAATCTAGGTAATGTGAGCGCTGTCTTTCAAGATTATACTTCTTCCATTAATCCGTTTTTTACTGTTGAAGAAGCCATTATGGAGCCATTAAAAACTCAAAAAAAGAATCGAAAAGAATACAATAGCAAAATTGATAGTTTATTAATTCAAGTTGGATTAAATCCATTGTATAGAAAGAAATATCCGCATGAGTTATCAGGAGGAGAGATTCAGAGGGTATGTATTGCAAGAGCTATTTCAACAGAGCCAAAATGCATTTTATTAGATGAAGCAATTAGCTCTTTAGATGTATCTGTTCAAAAACAAGTACTTGATTTATTAAACAAATTGAGAAGGATTTATAACATGAGTTATATATTTATAACTCATGATATTCAGGCTGCAGCCTACATATGCGATAGAATTATAATCTTTAAGGATGGCCAGATTGAAGAAATAGCTGAGATTGAACAATTAAAAGGTGTTCGGTCAGAATATGCAAGGAAATTACTAGAGATGGTAGTAACGTTTTAACGTTATTAACGATAGAAACATTTAATTAATATATTTACACTTTAAAATTAATGCCTTGTGATATTCAAAGTTATAGAATTAGGAGGAGAAATTGTGAATGGAGCTATGTCTTGGCCTTTTTTACGCTTGTATATATTAGTTTTTCTTTATTTTAGTGCGAATGCTATATTAAACGTTATTATTCCTCTACAAGGTGGAATATTAGGGGCAAACAATACAACAATTGGTTTGATTATGGGCGGATATTTATTTACAACTATGTTCTTTCGCCCGTGGGCAGGTCATATTATTCAAAAGCACGGTCCGTTAAAGGTGTTACGTATTATTCTCATTCTCAATGGTTTTGCTTTAATACTGTATACTGTTACAGGGTTAAGTGGATTTTTTATTGCACGTATTTTACAAGGAGTTTCAACAGCTTTTTTCTCAATGGCATTACAGATGGGTATAATTGATGCACTGCCAGATAAGGATCGCTCTCAGGGAATTTCACTTTACTCTTTATTTGCTAACATGCCAGGGATTATTGGGCCCGTAGTGGCATACAGTATCTGGGAGGCTGGGGGAATGGATTATTTTATAGTGGTACTAATAATGATTGCTATCTCTACAGCGATGTTTGGCTATAGTGATAAAATGAAAAAAATAAAGAGTCACCCTGTTTCAGATAGTACTGAGCAAGAAGTAAGTATCTTTAAATCTTTTAAACAGTTAGTAAAAAATCCAATTTTATTTAAATGCAGTGTGTTAATGTTAGTTTCTTCAATTGTATTTGGAGCTATAACAACCTTTATACCACTATACGCTACACAATTAAAAAGTGGTAATGCTGGAATTTATCTAATGATTCAAGCAGCTACTGTTGTCTTCGTTCGTTTTTATTTAAGAAAAAAGATTCCTTCAGATGGTAAATGGCATGCGTCCTTTGTTATGGGGACTATGCTTATATTAGCAATAGCTGCACAGTGTGTAAGCTTTTCAATAACGGGTGGAGCATTTTTTTTCTATATGGGTGCAATATTAATGGGCATACCTCAGGCGCTTCTCTATCCTACATTAACAACGTATTTAACGTTTGTCTTGCCTGAAAAGAGTCGTAATGTGTTAATTGGTTTATTTATTGCCATGGCTGATTTAGGTGTTTCGCTAGGTAGTGTTATAATGGGACCAATAGCTGATTTTTCTTCATATTCATTTATGTATATGATTTGTGCTATTTTAGGTGCCGTGATGATTTTATTTGCTTATTATTGGCGAACAACATAAAAGTAGATTTTGAAGATTTCACCTATTGCTAAAAAAATAGGTGAATGTGGTTGGATGATACTTAAAATTTAGAAAACTAGTTCTATTAAAAAACTCCAGAAAAATTACAAAGCTCCTGGCAATGTATGAATGAATAAGTCAGAGGCTTTTAGAGTTTCTTAGAGTACTAGTGAGTCTTTATAACATTTTTAAATACAACATAATTTTCGTTAAAAGTTAAATGCGTGGATCTTGCCAAAAATTTAAAGGGAAGTGATTGCTTTCGTGATACGCCTCAAATTCATACCCTTTTTCCTTCAATCCTATTATAATGGCTGATACGGCTGCAATAGCTTGAGGATGAATGTCGTGCATTAATATAACTTCTTGGGACTTATTTGCATTAGTAAGTACATTTTGAGCAATGTTTTTGGAAGCAATGTCTACTGGCACGTTATTATAATTCCAATCTAAAGAGTCAATTGTCCAATCCCATACTTTAAAGTCATTTTCTACAACTTTATTACGAAGTTTTTCGTTTAATCCAGGCATGGAACCATATGGAGGTCTTGTTAATTGTGGTTTTTCACCAATAAGGTCAGCTATTAAACTTTGGTTTGCTTTCATTTCATTTACATAGTCACCATTTGTATATAATTTTTTGAAATCATGTGTCATGCTGTGCATACCAACGTAATGTCCTTCGATTTTTTCCCGTTTTACTAAATCAGGATATTTTTTTACAGGATTACCAGTTAAGAAAAATGTTGCTTTAACGTTATGTTGTTTCAATATGTCTAAAAGCTCGGCTGTATACTTTCCTGGTCCGTCATCAAATGTAAGATATGCCACTTTTCTTACTTGACCATTAAACTGATTTGGAACTGTTTTTCTTAACTCCACATTTGGTTGTTCACTTACAAGTTGAATTGGATTGTCTTGATTTTCTATATCTTTTGCAAGTGAAGTAGTGGATTGCAGAACAAAATAAAGACTGACTACTATGGTTAATGTTAGAACTGATATTAACAATTTTTTTGTCTGAAATAATTTTTTCACTCTCTATATTCCTTTCTTTATCTATCATTAATAATTTCTTTAAATATAAGTATACTAAATTATATTTGATAAAAAAGAAAGATTCTTATTTACCATAATTTCAATTATTTTACTTCGTATCATGTTGAACGCTAGGGAAGTCGTTGAAAAGTGTTTCACATGTAAATAAAAATAGAAAAATTAAAAGAACGTATATAATAGATATGTCTAAAATGTACGTTCTTTTTAAATGCATTATTCAATTCAAGTACTGTTATCTAGAGTGTTCTATTATCCAATAAATTGTATTAATAGCTGGTTAAACTTATCACGCTCTTCCCAAAATGGGCCATGACCACTGTATTGAAATGGTACAAGTTGTGAGTTTGCTATTAGTTTTTTTGTTTCTTGACCTTTGGTAAAGGGAACGATTTTATCATGGATACCATGAATAATTAACGTAGGTACAAATATTTTGTTAAGGTCATTGTATACATTTTCATCTCTTAATGAGGTCATGATCGCGGCTGTCGCCCAACTAGCGGCCTGTAATCCTAGTTGAAAGAACCAGTCTGAGAATGGTTCAGTGATTTTCTGGAAGAAAAAGAGGTCTGTTACACCTTGCAGCATTTTAGGACGATCATTAAGTGTTTCTGTAATAAACTTATTGGCCACTTCTTTTTCAACACTGGTAGGAGATGCAGCGTCTATAAGGACTAGTTTGGATACGCCAAAACTTTGATGTCGAGCCATATATCGAATGGAAATTGCTCCCCCTGTGGAGTGGCCTGCAAGTGTGAAATCTCTTAACTGTAACGTCTCAATTACTACACGTATATCATCTGCCAATCTATCGAAATTGTAACCACTGAATGGTTTATCGGAATCACCGTAGCCTCTCCAGTCAATGCCTATACATCGATATCCCATCGCAGGAAGAATATTAAATTGATATTCAAACTGCTTATGGTTTAAAGGCCATCCATGTATAAATACAATTGTTTTATTTCCCTTGGGGTTTACATCTTCTACATTTATTCTTACACCTGGCTCTACAGTAATAAAGTATCCCATGCAGACTCCTCCATCTAAATAAAGATTGCCCCTGCAATAAGATATTCACTTATACAATAAATATGCTTATTCTGTACTTTTATATAATGTTGGAGGAACCAAATTTTATTTAATAATATTGCTTTGGTAATTGAAGTGAATGAGAGGGGGGAGAAATAAAAATAATTATCTCTTCCTAACTTAATTATATCATGTAAATCAAGTTCGAAATAGACTGTTTATTCGTATTTACTCCTGCTACAATCAAGAACATATGCATAGTAAGGAGAGATGTTACATGAGTTCTTTCGTTCTCGATTTTCAAGAAATAGAAAAAATGCAGCTTTCACTTGTTGGTGGAAAAGGTTTGAATTTAGGGGCGTTATCTAACATGCAAGGGATACAAGTGCCAGAAGGTTTTTGTGTTACAACGGCAGGATATGAAAAGGCCATCGAGCAAAATGAAGGTCTTCAAACTTTGTTGCAACAGCTAACAAAGTTGAAACGTGAAGAGCGAGTTCGAATTGGTGAAATCAGCAAGAAGATTAGAGAAGCCATTATGGCGGTACAAATCCCTTCTGATGTAGTGGAATCAGTAGCTCATTATCTCTCACGCTTTGGAAATGAACATGCGTATGCCGTACGCTCTAGTGCGACGGCTGAAGATTTACCGTATGCCTCGTTTGCTGGTCAACAAGATACGTATTTAAATATTATCGGAGAAAACGCAATTTTACAGCATGTAAAAAAGTGCTGGGCTTCTTTATTTACAGAGCGAGCAGTCATGTACCGTATGCAAAATGGTTTTGAACATAATCAAGTTTCTATATGTGTTGTTGTTCAAAAAATGGTTTTCCCGCAGGCTTCAGGAATTTTATTTACCGCTGATCCGATTACTTCTAACCGGAAGGTGTTATCAATCGATGCCAGTTTTGGACTTGGCGAGGCATTAGTATCGGGACTCGTCACTGCCGATAATTATAAAGTAAAAGAAGGCGAAATCATCGATAAGATGATTGCAACTAAAAAATTAGCTATTTATGCTTTAAAAGAGGGCGGAACTGAGACGAAACAGAATGATCCGGTTCAGCAAAAAATTCAAACACTATCTGACCAACAAATATTACAACTCGCACAGATTGGAAGGCAGATTGAAGCTTATTTTGGCTGTCCGCAAGATATTGAATGGTGTTTAGTTGATAATGCATTTTATATTGTCCAAAGTCGTCCGATAACGACTTTATATCCAATTCCGGAAGAAAATGATGAGGGAAACCATGTGTATATATCAGTTGGTCATCAACAAATGATGACCGATGCGATGAAACCATTAGGGTTATCCTTTTTCTTGTTAACGACTAATGCTCCTATGCGCAAAGCGGGGGGAAGGCTGTTTGTAGATGCTACGCAACAATTAGCTTTACCTGCTAGCAGAGCTTATTTAGTAAACACTTTAGGGAAGTCGGATCCACTCGTAAGAGATGCATTAACGACTATAATCGAGCGAGATCATTTTATTAAATTATTACCGAATGAAGAACAAGAAAAGAGTGCTAGTAAAAGTAAGCCACCAGTAAGTTCGCAACCAGAAATCGAAATTGATCCAGCAATCGTTACAGATTTAATAAAGAATAGTGAAGCATCAATCGAAGAGTTAAAACGAAACATGCAAACGAAATCAGGGGTGGATGTACTTGATTTTATTTTAGAAGACATTCAACAATTAAAGAAAGTATTATTTAACCCGCAAAGTATAGCGGTCATTATGGCAGGTATGAATGCTTCGGCTTGGATCAATGAAAAAATGGAGCAATGGCTAGGCGAAAAGAATGTAGCAGACGCGCTTTCTCAATCGGTACAAAATAATATTACGTCAGAAATGGGGCTAGCATTAATGGATGTTGCTGATGTGATTCGGCCGTATCCAGAAGTTATTGCGTATTTACAACATGTAGAAGAGGATAACTTTTTAGATGAACTTGTTCAGTATAACGGCGGAGAAAAAGCTCGAGATACAATCATTGCTTTCCTAAATAAATATGGAATGAGATGTAGCGGAGAAATCGACATTACGAAAACGCGCTGGAGTGAGAAGCCAACAACCATTATCCCAATGATATTAAATAATATAAGAGACTTTGAATATGGTGCGAGTAAGCGGAAGTTTGAAGAAGGACTGCAAGAAGCTTTAAAAAAAGAAGAAGAATTATTAGACCGATTGCAGCACTTGCCGGATAGTAAACAAAAAGTAGAAGAAACGAAGCGAATGATTCGTAATATCCGTAATTTTATTGGCTATCGTGAATATCCAAAATACGGTATGATTAATCGTTATTTCATATATAAGCAGGCGTTATTGAAAGAAGCTGAGCAACTTGTGCAGAGCGGTGTTATTCATGAAGTTGATGATATTTACTATTTAACTTTTGAAGAGCTTCACGAAGTTGTTCGCACGAAGAAACTAGATTACGAAATTATTCATAAACAAAAAAATGATTATAAATTATATGAAAAACTAACGCCTCCGCGTGTAATGACGTCTGATGGAGAAATCATTACAGGTAAATATAAACGTGAAAACCTTCCAGCTGACGCGATTGTAGGCCTGCCTGTTTCTTCAGGAGTGATTGAGGGAAGAGCTCGCGTTATTTTAAACATGGAAGAAGCGAATTTAGAAGAAGGAGATATATTAGTTACTGCGTTTACTGACCCTGGCTGGACACCATTATTTGTATCTATAAAAGGATTAGTCACTGAAGTCGGCGGGCTGATGACCCATGGAGCGGTTATCGCACGTGAATATGGATTACCAGCAGTTGTCGGGGTAGAGAATGCTACGAAATTAATAAAAGATGGGCAACGAATACGAGTACATGGAACAGAAGGGTATATTGAAGTGTTGTAATGAAATAAAAGATCATCCGCTATAAATAGTGGATGATCTTTTATTTTGCAACAACTCATTTCTTTAAACCAGCCGCATAAAAAGGTCCATGAACGGCGATTGTTGATAAAATACGAGCAATCTCCTCAGGTGTTTCTTTTTGTCCATTATTTAACCATTGCTGGATGACACCTATATGTGCAGATGCCATATAAGAAGTTAAGTATTTGCTTGGAACAAGTAAATTCTCCTTATTAATGAGAGCCCCATTCGTATCTTCAAATAATGTTTTCCACATAAAGTCTTTCAGTTTTGTTTGGAAAGATAAATCTCCTTTCGGACTTAGTACAGCTCTCATAAAATCACTATTTTCATTTAGAAATTCAAGAATAGAAGTGATAAGTATAAATGGCATTGTTGGAGAAGGATTTGATCCAAGATCAGCAATAACTTCCGGGAATTTCTGTTTAGCAATGTTAGAAAACTCGTACATAATGTCTTCTTGGCATTTTGTCATTAAATCAAATTTATCTTGATAGTGCGCATAGAAAGTACCGCGATTAATGTTTGCTTTCGTTGTAATATCTTTCACTGTAATGGCGTCAAAACCTTTTTCTTCAATTAGCTCCACCAATGCATTTCGTATGGCAGTTTTTGTACGAACAACACGCAAATCTAAATTATTATCGCGCAAAGCATATCCCTCCTTAATTTTAGCCAACACATTTCAAGAATGTGTATGATAACCGACACATTCACGATTTTTGATTATTGTATAAGGTTCAACTCGAACATATAATTCAAAATATAAATAAACAACACGTTGTTGGTTATTATAAATCAAATGATAGGAGGAGAAAAGAAAATGTTTAAAAATAAACTTTTATGGTTATCACCAGTTATTGCCTTACTTGTAGTTTTTATTTTTTCATTAACATTATTTCCAACCGTTCAACCTCAGCCGAAAAACTTGCCAATTGCAATTGTAAATGAGGATCAAGGTGTAGAAATTCCAAATCAAGCTAAAATGAATATAGAGCAAACAATTGTTGATACGGTGAAAAAATCATCGAAATCAGATGGAGGAGAACCTGCGGTAAAGTGGGTAGAAGTGAAAAATAAGGAAGCAGTTCAAAAAGGGTTAAATAATAAAGAGTACTATGCAGCGTTAGTCATTCCGAAAGAATTTAGCGCAAAACAAGCGTCATTACGAACACCGCAACCATCTTCACCCGAGATAGAAATATATATTAATCAAGGAATGAATACGGCTGCATCAACTATGGCAGGGCAAATATTACAGGCGACTGTTGATAATATGAACAATACTGTTCGTACACAAATATTAGAAGGGTTGAAAGCAAAAGGAGCTACTGTAACAACAGATCAAGCTGAGAAATTAGTAACACCTATTGTAAAGAACGTGAAAAATGTGAATGAGGTCGGCAAAAATAGTGCGAACGGTAATTCACCAATATCATTATTCCAGCCGTTATGGATTGCAAGTTTAGCTAGCGCAGCGATTATTTTTATTGCGATTAGTAAAATGCCAGTAAGCTCAAGAAAAGAAAACTTTCTGTTAAAAGTAAAACACATCGTAACAGGAGCCATTGCGACACTTGTAATTGGGTTTGGTCTTACATGGATTGCAGATGGGATGGTAGAGTTAAATATTTCGAACTTCACGGATACAGCTCTATTCTTATCCATTACTTCTTTTAGTTTCTTCTTAATGATATCCGCGGTACTTTCATTAGTTGGGCTAAAAGGAATCGGTTTATTCGCTTTATTACTATTCTTCGGGGCGCCGTTATTATCATTAGCACCTGAGATGTTGTCTCCGTTTTATCAAGACTGGGTTTATCCATGGTTACCAATGAAATTTATGATTGAAGGCCTAAGAGAAATCTTCTTCTTCGGAAAAGGGTTAAGCTGGAATACACCTGTTACTGTACTCGTTTGGATTGGTATAGTAAGTATGGTTACTATATTAGCAACTGCATTCAAACATAGTGCAATAAAAGGGCATAAAACAGAATTGAACGCTTAAAAACAAGCCGTTTCACTAATTAGTGAAACGGCTTGTTTTTGATTTTTTCTCAATGTAAATGCCGGATTGTTGAAAAGTGTAGAGTTTAGAATTAAGTCGAGATTTCTAGAGGTCGCGTACATTCCAAACAATCTCACCACGTTCATCATCCCACGTACTGTGATGACGCTTAAATCCTATCTTTTCTAGTACCCGGAGGGAAGCGATATTCCAAGCACCTACAGTCGACCAAAGTCTTTGGCGCCCAGTAGCAATCGCCGCGTTCAGTACAACAGATGCCGCCTCAGTCGCATAACCTTTACCATGAGCGCTGCGGAACAACTCGTATGCAATCTCCGGCTCTTCAAGTGTGGAACGACCGATAATTAAGCCACAGTATCCGATGAAATCACCTTCGTCTCTCCTTCGAATAGTGAGAAGGGAAATACCATTTTCGTCTGCCTTCTTGCGCATCTCAATAAGCCGGTTACGAACGGATTCAAGGGTCGGCATGTCCACACCACGTTCGCCAATTAATTTTCTCATCCAAACTGAATCGGATTTCTTCCACATACTCAGGTCAAGTCGTTCGGTTTTTAGCTGGAACTTCATAGTTTTAAATAAAGATGGCATAGTGGAACCTCCTAGTTATGTCACTGAACTCATAATAGCTTCGCACCGCATCATGTTGAACCTCTCGTTAATTCGCGAATTTATTTTCCAACTCCCACGAGAGTTTATAGCCACAGTATATAATAGTATTATTTTATGCATAATCAATTCCTTTACAAAATAGACCCTTTTCTCAAACTTTTCTTTCAATCTAAAGCCGTCCCGTTATATACACAGGCTCCTACTATTTCTAAATGCATAAAATGTTAAGCGAAAGTATGGGGGGATATGATGTATAATTCGAATTATTATGATTGGTATAGGCAGAATGATAAGTTAATTAGTGATATTGAAAAAGCTATAAATGGAGAGTATAGCGCTATAAGCTGCTATGCAAAATTAGCGAATATGGCTCCAAATCAAGTAGAACAAAAACAAATTCTTGAAATTCGTAATGATGAAATAAAGCATTTCCACCACTTTGTACAAATTTATACGAACTTAACTGGTAGGCAGCCAAAACCACAAATTACTGAAGACTGCCCAAATACGTATTTACAAGGATTAGAGTTCGCTATACAAGATGAACAAAAAACAGTAGATTTTTATTTGGAAATTTCAGATGAGACATCGGATGCACATTTGAAAGAGTTGTTACGGAGAATAGCTGCGGATGAACAAAATCATGCAGTATGGTTTTTATATTACTTCGTGAAGTCGAAGTGAGCATTAAGAATGAACGACTGATGTGGCGCATATATTAAAAAATATTTTAAAACGTAGTGCAACAATTGAATGAAATATTTAAATGTAAGCAGAAGGAAACCGTTTCGCTAGTAGTAGAGCGGTTTTTTATGATGTACATATGTATCGACAAAATATAGTAATTACATTTGATATATAATGTATGAAACGAAAATGAATAAGTTAGGAGCAAGCATATGAAAAGAGGGATTACAGTAGATATTCTAGATGAATATGATAATTTACTTTGGAAAGTATTAAAGCCAATTGATATTACTGTATTTGATTGGCGAGTGAGGGATGAGCAGTCCTACTTAATAGCACGTGGTGAATTGGATGAGGCATTATTTCCAGAAGAACCAAGTGTAGTGGAAGGGTTAGCATTGAAAAAGTTAGTTAAAGACAACATATATTATCTTATTTTTGCAGATTTAAAAGCATATCCTAAAGGAGAAAAAGCGATAGATATTGAAACATATGAAGAGTTTAAGGAAAGTAAGTGTGAGCTAATCGTATTAGCAGTGGATGCTCAATACATACAAATTTATGCGAAAGATCAAAAAGCGATTGAATTAATGTATGAAAACGCACGGAAACAAGGATTTTATGTGAAATATGTTACAGACGAAAACGACGGTAGAACGCGTTTGTCAGTATGGTAGCAATTTGAAAGGGGAACGGCAATATGGAGAGAAATATAAGTAAAGAATATGCAATTCGAATTGCTACTGAAAATGAAAGTGATAGTATTATCATTTTATTAAAAGAAGTAGCACAGTGGCTACAACATAAAGAAGTGGATCAGTGGCAGTATCTCTTAGGCGGAGAGGCTACAGCTGAAATACTAGAATGTATAAGAGAGAAATATACATATGTGGTTACGAAAGAAGACGAAATTATCGGTACAGTTACAGTATCTCCTAAACAAAATGAATGGGATGAATATATTTTTGGTAAAGAGGAAGTTTCTAATTCATTATATATTCATAGATTTGCGGTGAAACGGAAGTACAAGGGAAATGGAATAGGCGAATGGATTTTACAGTGGATAGAAGAGAATGTGCAACATGACAAAGAGTATTTGAAGTTAGATTGCGTTGGACATAATCGTACGTTAAATGATTTTTATAAGAAAAATGGTTTTGAATATGTTGGAAGTACGGATGGGCTTAGTAAGTTTCAAAAGAAAAGGAGAATGTGAATGCATCCAATTAACGTAAGTTTAGTTGAAAAGTTAATACAGGAACAGTTTCCTGAATGGGCTCATTTAGAAGTGAAACCTGTAAAGTTTAGTGGGCATGATAATAGGACGTTTCACTTAGGGGATGAGATGAGTGTAAGATTGCCAAGTGATGTGGCATATGCACCGCAAGTAGAGAAAGAAAATAAGTGGTTACCACTATTAAGTAAGGGGCTTTCTTTACCGATTTCTACCCCACTTGCGAAAGGAAATCCTTCTGAAGCGTATCCATTGCCTTGGTCTATTAATAAGTGGATAGAGGGGGAAACAGTTACGAAACAAAACATTCGTGATTTAAATGTATTTGCAGCGGATTTAGGATCATTTTTAGTAGAATTGCAATCTATTAATGCGAGTAACGGACCTTTAGCTGGAACACATAATTTTTACCGAGGTGGACTTATATCTGTATATGATGAAGAGGCGAGAGTTGCTATTGAAAATAATAAGGATGTTTTTGACGAGGCATTATTAAAGCACCTTTGGAATGTAGCACTTAGTTCAACATGGGATTGTAAGCCAGTTTGGGTTCATGGAGATGTAGCGCCAGGGAATTTACTCGTTAAAGATGGAAAGCTTTGTGCTGTAATTGATTTTGGTATTTTAGGTGTAGGAGATCCTGCTTGTGATGCAGCGATGGCGTGGACGTTTTTTGATGAAAATAGTAGAAATGTATTTAAAGAAGTATTACGCATGGATGAAGAAACGTGGAATAGAGCGAGAGGATGGGCACTTTGGAAGGCGTTAATTACATATGATGCGAATAGGGATAGTAATGAAAAAGTAGCAGAAGAATCGTATCGTTTCATTCAAGTGATTGTGGATGATTATGAGAGGTAATAGAAAAGCCTATTTTAAAATAGGCTTTTTCATATGATTAAATAGTAGAAATGGAAAGAAGGAATATAATATAATTATACGGAATATTTAGATAATGGGAGGTGTCGAATTTTGAGTGAAATTGAATTAAAGAGTAATGTAATTAAGACAGGGCGAGAGAAGGGGATTATTCTTCGGTTTATACTTGCTAGTCTCGTTGGGGTGTTTATGTTTTTCGTTCCTGTTACGATAAACGGTGCATCGTCTATTATGATTGATCATATCGTATCGTGGATTAGGGCTTCGGTTCCTGGCGTAGTACTTTATTATGCATTATTTGTTATGGCGATTGGTGCGATTTATCCATTTTATACGAAGAAATGGAATGCATCTATCGTAGACATTTGTTTTTCTATTTTAAAAGTAGTTGGCGTTGTTTTTGGCATATTATATTGTTTAAAAGTAGGACCAGCTTGGTTCTTTGCGCCAGATATTGGGCCGTTTTTGTATGAGAAGCTAGTCATATCAGTAAGTTTGCTCGTTCCAATTGGCTCGGCGTTTTTAGCGTTATTAGTCGGATATGGATTGCTTGAATTTATCGGTACATTTTGTCGTCCGATTATGAGGCCATTATGGAATACGCCGGGGAGATCGGCAATCGATGCAGTTGCATCCTTCGTTGGAAGTTATTCGCTTGCCCTCCTTATTACGAACCGCGTGTATAAAGAAGGAAAGTATACGACAAAAGAAGCGGCGATTATCGCTACAGGATTTTCTACAGTATCCGCTACATTTATGATCATCATCGCAAAAACATTAGATATTATGCATTTATGGAATGTTTATTTTTGGACTACACTTGTTGTAACATTCATCGTGACTGCTATCACCGTAAGAATCCCGCCCCTTAGTAGAAAACCAGATACATATGTAACAGAAGAAGGGTTCCCAGAGCCTGTTTATAAAGAGAAAATGTTAGAACGTGCTTGGGAAGATGCGTTAGAAGTATCAAAGTCTGCACCGAGCATTATGAAAAATATTGCAGTGAATTTAAAAGACGGATTTATTATGACAATGGGAATTTTACCATCCATTATGTCAGTAGGATTAATTGGTATCGTCTTAGCGAAGTTCACGCCAATATTTGATTGGATCAGTTATATTTTCTATCCGTTTACATGGCTATTACAATTACCAGAAGCAGACTTAGCTGCTAAAGCCGCATCAGTTGGTATTGCAGAAATGTTTTTACCGTCATTATTAGTAGTTAATGCACCACTTGTGACAAAGTTTGTTATTGCAGTTGTTTCCGTATCATCTATTTTGTTTTTCTCCGCTTCCATTCCTTGTATATTATCAACAGATATTCCGTTAAAAGTATCTGAACTTATTATTTTATATGTGCAGAGAACGATTTTAACGTTGCTTATTATTACGCCGATTGCTTATTTGTTGCTTTGAACTATAATGTAAGTTCTGAATATATGGCGTTTACTAAATTGTGTAAATGAATATTTATCGTAAAAGCGTAGGTAGTGTGAAATTATAAGTGCGATGCTTGAATAAAGGCATCGTATTTTTTATTTTTAGATGTACTATATGTTTATGTCGCTAATTTATTAATATATATTAATAAAACTATGTTAATGATATGTTATAGTAACAACAAAGGGGGCTTAAAAATGGAAATTATTCACGAAAGAGCAAAGTTGCGGTTAATGGATAATATTGATGTCGAAACTTTGTTTTCGATTGTAGAAGGAAATCGGGATATTTGGGCGTATTTAATCTCTAAAATGGATAGTGTGCAAGATATGCAACAATACGTTCAAAAAGCAATAAAGGGTTACGGAAGAGGTACTCAAATACCTTTCATAGTCGTAGATCAACAGTCGAATAAGATTGTAGGAAGTACACGGTTATATAATATTTCAGTAGAAGATAAGACAGTTGAGTTAGGGCAAACGTGGTATCATCCGAGTGTGCAACGTACGAGTATAAATACAGAGTGTAAGTATATGCTTCTTCAGTATGCTTTTGAAAAACTGCATATGCTTAGGGTACAAATTAAGACGGATGCAAGAAATGAAAAAGCCCAACGAGCAATTGAAAGATTAGGCGCAGTAAAAGAGGGTGTGCTTAGAAATGAAAGAAAATTACCGAATGGTTATGTGAGAGATGCGGTGGTGTACAGTATTATCTCGAGTGAATGGCCAGGCATAAAAGAACAATTGTTAGAAAAATTAGAGTTGTATAAAGAAAAGTTATAATTCGTGTTTTGAAAGGTATATTGTTCGTGAGACATGAAAAATATACCTTTTTTCTTACAAAATGCTACTTTATTTTAATTCCTTTTGTTTCATCGTTCCCTTCTGAGAAAAAATTCGTTACAATGTAGTTGTATGGTAATAAACTTATGAATTTAAAAAATGTAATGAAAACCGCAAATGAAAATGAATTGATAATCCTCAATTTTAAATGAAAACCCTTTTATACATAAATAACAAGTAAAGTTCCTTCTTTTAAATAAACTCAAACAAAACGATTTGATATAAATGTTTTTTATAGAAGTATGGATGATGTACGGAGGCAATTACAAATGAAAGAAAATAAGAAGAGTAAGAAAAGACGAATCTTTCAAGTATTTTTACTAATGATTTGTTCTGCTATTTTATATGTAAGTTATGCAGCTTACGATATTTGGAGTTATCGTTTTAAAGCAAATGATGACGTGAAAACGGATGCTGGTATCGTACTAGGCGCAGCTTCATGGAACGGAAAACCATCTCCTGTATTTAAAGAAAGAATTAATCATGCGATTTCTTTATATAAGAACGGAAATATTAAAAAGATTATTTTTACAGGTGGTACAAAGTTCGAGGCAGAACTTGAGGAAGCACGTACTGCAAGAGTATATGCAATGAAACAAGGTGTAAAAGAGGAAGATATTTTAATTGAAACAAAATCCCTTTTCACTGAAGAAAATTTAAAGAATGCGAAGCAAGTTGGAATAGAGAACGGCATACAAACATACACGATTGTAAGTGATCCACTTCATATGAAACGCGCAATGAGAATCGCAAAACATATTAATATTGAAGCATATGCTTCACCAACGCCGACATCAGCATATAAAACGTTAGATACAGAAATACCATTCTTCTTTAAAGAATTATTCTCGTATATTGGATATGTAACCTCTTTGCCGTTAAAAGCATTGAAGGGGGACTAATATAAGAAAAGGATCTATCCTTAAATAGGAACTTTTCTTATTAGTCAAAAACATTGTATTTTTATCGGAATAGTGAAACAATAGAGAGGTAGCTTCATATAATCATAATGACAAAATGAACGGTTTATGAATCGAGCATAAAGGAGATTATAGTATGGCACTCTCATTTGTTGAAACAGAAGAACAGTCTTTAATTATTGAGAAAATAAATAAATTGATCCCGAAGTTCATGGAAAGGGAGCATCAGCTAAGTGAATTAGGATCATTTCCGTATGAAAATATAAATGATTTGAAAGATATCGGATATACGAAATTAACGTTACCGAAGGAATTTGGTGGTAGTGCGATTTCTTTATATGACTTCGTTTTATTTCAAGAGAAAATCGCGGAAGGCTGCGGAGCTACTGCATTATCGATTGGCTGGCATCTTGGCATTGTGAAAGAGTTAGCGGAAAATCGCTCTTGGAATGATGAGATGTTCAAATGGTTTTGCGAAGAAGTACGTAATGGTGCGCTCTTTAACAGGGCAGCAACAGAACCGAAAACAGGGAGTCCAACGCGTGGTGGCAAACCAGAAACAATAGCGGTTCAACAAGGCGAGAAGTGGGTTATAAATGGAAGAAAAACTTTTACAACGATGGCGCCAGTACTTGATTATTTTATTATTTCAGCAAGTATGGAAGGCCGTGAAGAAGTTGGTGAGTTTGTTATTCCAAGAAATACACTCGGTGTATCTATTGAAGAAACGTGGGATAGCGTTGCAATGCGAGGGACTGCTAGCCACGACCTTGTCTTACAAAATGTAGAGATAGAAAGTCGCTTTTTTACAGATATAAAGGGCGGGAATGTGAAACAAAAGGGTATTGGCTGGTTGCTACATATACCAGCATGTTATTTAGGAATTGCACAATCAGCAAGAAATTATGCAGTTCAGTTTGCGGGATCATACAAACCAAATAGTTTAAACCATTCTATTAGTTTATTACCGAATGTTAGAAGATTAGTTGGAGAATTAGAACTCGAGCTTATGCAAGCTCGCGTCTTTTTATATCAAATTGCGAAAAAATACGATGAGGCAGAAGATAAACTGTCACTGCAAGCAGAATTAGCGGCAGTGAAATACTCCGTAACAAATGCGGCGATATCTATAGTGGATAAATCAATGCGCATCGTAGGAGCAAAAAGTTTATCAGAAAAAAATCCGCTTCACCGTTACTATTTAAACGTCAGAGCAGGACTGCATAATCCACCGATGGATGATGCAACACTGTCTATGCTGGCGGATGCGGCGTTTCGGTCGTGATTTTTGAAGTTTACATTTTATTGTTTATGGATATTATAGTTGTTTTGAAAGCACGGGTTTGATTAGTAATCAAACCCGTGCTTTTTATGTGTATGAAGTACTTAATGGAGATGTAGGTTTTTAATATAAATGATTATCATGGTGTTGTGATTGTTTCTTGTTGAAAAATTCTTATTGTAATGCCAGTTTGGAGGCTGTATAAACATTTTTCGTATTTAATCCCAAATTAAAGGTCTTTCCAAGTTAACCATTCGCAAATATTGTAAAAATTGACCCGCATGGACCGCATCATGATAGGCAATTCGTAATAGCATATCACCTAAATATCGTTGATAGCCAACATCACTTCTATCAATAAGTCTTGAATCTAGCTCGGCTATGCTTATTGATTGAACATATTCTATGAAGTCAGTAAAGTGTGATTGTGCCAATTCAATTTCTTTTTTTACACAAGTAATTGGCTCGTCATCATACGGGGTACGTATGTCGTTTATTGAACCGTTGTTTTTTATAATCATATGATAGTAAAAAGTTGAGCTCCATACGTGACGAATCATTTCACCAAAGGACATAGCCTCAGGATCAGGCTTCCAATTAAGAAAATTATCGGGAAGAGAATTCCATAATTTTTCTGAGCGCCTTCTCGTTTCTTTTAAATTTAATATACTAAGATCAATTGCATTCATAATACATTCTCCTTTACTATTAAACTTAAAATAATTGTATCAATTTAATAGTTAGGGTATCATCGAAATATGAATGTATATCCGAATATCTCATATATAGCTAAACTAATTGCTGAACCTACAAGAGCAATCATCTTAGATTGTCTAATGAATAATCAGGCACTACCTGCTAGTGAATTGGCTTATATGGCAAAAGTGTCACATCCAACAATTAGTTCGCATCTTTCTAAATTAGTAGAAGGGAATTTACTTACAGTTGAACAACATGGTAGACATCGTTACTATCGACTTGCTAATCAAGAAGTTGCAGAAGTGCTTGAAAAGTTAGGGACAATTGCACCAACAGTTCAAGTTCGCTCTTTAAAACAATCAAGCCAACTAAAACAAATTCGTTATGCTCGAACTTGTTATGATCATCTTGCAGGTAAACTCGGTGTAGAGATAACTGAAAAATTACTAGATAGGCAATTTATAATTTTAGAGGGTGGAGAATACATTGTAACGGAACAAGGTAAGGAATGGTTTCTGAATTTTGGAATAAATGTTGATGAGGCAGATACAAAAAGGAGGGTATTTGCAAAACCTTGCCTTGATTGGAGTGAACGGCGTTACCATATTTCTGGTTGGTTAGGGTCTGCAATTGCAAAACTGCTTTTTGAACAGGGATGGATTACGAAAACGGATAAGAACCGAGCTGTCCATCTTACAAAGAAAGGTGTAAAGTTATTGGAAGATCAATTAGGCATTGATATGAAAACTGAGGAAAGAAAAGCTTGAAATTAGAAAAGTCCGTCAAAATGACGGGTTTTTTCATTATGGTAGGAGTGTACATGAATAATAGGATGTTACCAATAATTGTTGCCAATAAAAAAATCTTTCTTTTCATTCTTCTTTTTTAAGTTTTAAAGGAGAAAGCTAGGCTTCTTATTTTTACTAATGTTATAATAAGAAAAAAGCACGAAAAGAGGTCATCTCATGCTAGAGGTTATTGCAACATGTTTAGAAGATGTAAAACGAATTGAAAGCGCTGGCGGCAAGCGGATTGAATTAATTTCATCTTATACAGAAGGTGGTTTAACACCGAGTTATGCTTTTATAAAAAAAGCGGTAGAAGCGGTAAGTATACCAATTCATGTTATGATTCGTCCGCATGCGAAGTCTTTTACATATACGGAAGAAGAAATTGAAATGATGAAAGAAGATATTATAGTTGCACAGAAGTTAGGAGCAGCTGGTGTAGTGTTAGGCGTATTAAACGAACGAAATGAAGTGGATGAAGAGAAATTAGCGGATTTACTATCTGTTGTAGATGGAATAAATGTAACGTACCACCGTGCGATAGATGATATAGAAAATCCAGTAGAAGCAATGAACACTTTAAAGAAGTTTCATAAAGTGACTCACGTTCTAACTTCAGGTGGACAAGGAAATATAGTAGAGAATATTCCGGTGCTTACTGAAATGCAAAAGGTAAGTGATGGTCAAATTCAGCTTGTAGCTGGAGCTGGCGTGACGAAAGAAAATATAAAGCGATTGCTAGATGAAACTGGAATCAAGCAGGCGCATGTCGGTACAGCGGTAAGAGAAGGGAAATCATGTTTTTCTGAAATAGATCCTAATTTAGTACAAGAATTAGTTGAAATAATAAAATAAGTGCTTAAGAAAGAGGAGAAACGATGAAGGAAAATACGAAGAAAGAATTATTCTCTTGGGCTAAAACGATAGGTTTTACCCTTGTATTAATTGCTATTATTCGCGGTGTTTTATTTACACCTTCTTTAGTGCAAGGTGAATCAATGATGCCCACTTTAAAAAATAACGAACGAGTTCTCGTGAATAAGATTGGTTATAGTATAAGTGGATTAGATCGCTTTGATATTATCGTCTTCCACGGAAAAGAAGGATATGATTTAGTAAAACGAGTAATTGGTTTGCCAGGCGATACAGTTGAGTATAAAAATGATGTTTTATATGTAAACGGCAAAGCGATGGAAGAACCATATTTAAAACAGTTTAAAGAAAAAGCAGTAGGCCGTGTATTAACTCCAGACTTTACGTTAGAACAAATCACTGGGAAAACGAAAGTGCCAGAAGGCCAAGTATTTGTTTTAGGGGATAATCGTGAAGTTTCTAAGGATGGTCGCATGTTTGGCTTTATTTCAGAAGATGAAATCGTCGGAAAAGGACAAGCTGTTTTCTGGCCGTTGGAACAAGTAAGAGCGTTATAAAGTGTGGTGAAGTATGGGAGAGGCATTCTTCCATACTTTTTTATTTGCTTAAAATCTATTGATTGAATTGAAAGAATATTTTATAATTTTAAATTATATGTTTGTTTCGAAAAACGGAATTTAAGTTCCATAATTCGGAACGAAAGGGAGATAGAATGAGTATAAATAAAACGGCAGTTAAGACAATGGATATTTTAGAGTTGTTTTATGAGCATGAAGAGCTAAGTTTAACTGAGATGGTTCAGCTTACAAATATGCCGAAAACATCTGTTTATCGTTTAATTGGCTCGTTGGAAGAGATGGAGTTTTTACAAAAAAACGAAAAGGGGAAATATCGTTTAGGGGTCGTATTTTTACGGTTCGGTCAACTTGTTTCACAACGATTATCAGTAAGAAATATAGCAATTCCTTATATGAAAGAACTTAGAGATAGTTTAGGACAGGCAGTTAATTTAATAATTCAAGATGGTAATGACGCAATTTATGTTGAAAAGATGGAAGGTGTTCAGCCAGTACGCGTGTATACGGCGGTTGGAAGAAGAGCACCGCTTTATGCTGGTGCATGTCCAAGAATTTTACTATCGTATTTCTCTGAGGAAGAGAAACGGAGATACATAGAGGAAGTGAATTTAAAACAGTTTGCAGATGGAACAATCGTGGATAAGGAACAATTGTTAGAAGTGTTGCAAATGGCAAAAAAGGAAGGCTACACAATTAGCTACTCTGAGTTAGAAAATCATACAGCAGCTATAGCAGCGCCTATTTTTGCGAGCGGTGGAATGGTTGTAGCAGGCATTAGTATTTCGGGATTAGCAATTGAGTACAGCGAAAGTAACATTTCATATTTTATTGCGAAGGTGAAAGAAACAGCGCATCGTATTTCGAAAGAACTCGGCTTTTTGGCATAGAAAGAGGGAGTAGGATGAAATTTTCTGCGTTAGGGGATCAAGCAATTATTGTTACATTTGGTGAAGAAATTAAGATGGATATATATGAGAAAGTACAGCGGTTATTTCAAGCACTGCAGCAACATCCGTTTGCAGGAATGATAGAGTGCGTTCCGTCGTTTACTTCATTAGCTGTTTACTACAATGTATACGAAGTATGGAAGGGAAATGAGAGAAGTGAAAGGTCACATGATTACGTTCGCCAGTATATAAAGGAACTGTGTGATTCTTATAAAGAAGAAGTAAAACAGAATGTGAAACATATTTCTATACCAGTGTGCTACGGGGGAGAATATGGACCTGATTTAGAAGAGGTCGCGCATTATCACGGTTTACAAGTAGAAGATGTGATTCGAATACATAGTGAAACTACATATTTTGTATATATGCTAGGTTTTACACCAGGATTTCCGTATTTAGGAGGACTTTCAAAAGAATTAGAAACACCTAGAAAAGAAACACCACGGTTACAAATCTCTCCTGGTTCAGTAGGTATTGGCGGAAATCAAACAGGTATATATCCGCTTGAAACACCAGGAGGATGGAATATTATCGGCCGAACTCCTATTTCATTATTTAATCCGGAAGAAGAAATACCAACATATATTCAAAGTGGTATGTATTTACGATTTATTCCAATAACGAAGGAAGAGTACGTATCACTTGAGGGGGTTAAAGAATGGATGTAGAAGTTTTGCATGCGGGAATGTTTACAACAGTCCAAGATTTAGGGCGATCTCATTATCAACAATACGGTGTACCCGTTGGCGGTGCAATGGATCAAAGTGCGCTTCGGATGATCAATATGTTAGTTGGTAATGAAGAGAATGAAGCGGGACTCGAAATGACGATTATGGGACCTAAATTGTTAATAAAGAAAACGACTTTACTTGCGATTGGCGGAGCAGATATGGAACCGTTATTGAATGGAGAGCGTATCCCGTTATGGCGTCCAATTTTAGCGGAAGAAGGTAGTATGCTTTGTTTTGGAAAAGTGAAAAGTGGTTGCAGAGCGTATGTGACCTTTGCGGGTGGAATACATATTGAGCGTACAATGGGAAGCAAAAGTACGTACATACGTGCTGCGATTGGTGGTATAGAAGGAAGAATGCTGAAAAAGGGTGACTACTTCCAAATTGGTGCACAACCAGAAATGGCGAATCGTTTCATTCAAGACTTACAAAAAGATGAGCGTATAAAAACGAAATGGGCAATTAGCAACAGTGTACTACCAAAGTATAAGAAACATCCTAAGCTTCGTGTCATAGCTGACTTTGAATACGATCAATTTACAGAAGAAAGTAGAAAGGCATTTTTTACGAAAGAGTATAAGGTATCTAATTATGCTGACCGTATGGGCTATAGGGTTGAGGGAGAAGTTTTAAATAGGATTGAAGAAAAAGAGATTTTATCGAGTCCTGTTACATTTGGAACCATTCAAGTTCCTAATGGTGGACAGCCGATTATATTAATGGCAGATAGGCAAACGACAGGTGGCTATCCGAGAATGGGAAATATCATTTCAGTAGATTTACCTCTTCTTGCCCAGCTAAAGCCGGGGGACTATGTTTCTTTTGAGAAAATTACGCTTGAAGAAGCGGAACAATTGTACATAGAACAAGAAGTAAATAGGAATCTATTAAAGAAATTCATCGCTTTACGAAGCTGAGAGCAGGAGGGAAATATCATGACTACAATTGATTTGAATTGTGATTTAGGAGAAAGTTTTGGCGCTTATAAAATGGGGAATGATGATGAAATTCTTCCGTTCGTTTCCTCTATAAACGTTGCTTGCGGTTTTCATGCAGGTGATCCGTCTGTTATGCGTCAAACTGTTGAAAAAGGTTTGGAGCATAACGTAGCAATAGGGGCGCATCCTGGATTTCCTGATTTAATTGGATTTGGTAGAAGAAACATGAATGTTTCAGCAAGTGAAGTATACGATTATGTTTTATATCAAACAGGCGCATTAGACGCATTTGTAAAAGCGGCAGGCGGAAAAATGCAGCATGTAAAGCCGCACGGTGCCTTATATAATATGGCGGCGTCTAATCCGGAAATTGCAGATGCAATTGCAAAGGCAATTTATCATATAAATCCAAGTCTATCGCTTTACGGATTAGCAAATAGCGAGGCGTTTATACAGGCTGCAGAAAAATACAAAGTAACTCTCGTACAAGAGGCTTTTGCGGATCGTACATATAAGCAAGATGGTACATTAACGAGTCGTATAGAAGAAAATGCGCTTATAAAAGATGAAGACGAAGCGATAAAGCAAGTACTTCAAATGGTGAAAGAAGGCCATGTAAATGCGGTCAATGGAGAGAAAGTAGCAGTTCAGGCGCAAACAATTTGTTTACACGGTGATGGGGAGAAAGCAGTGCAATTTGCAGAGAAAATATACAGAACATTCAAACTTAATGGTGTTTCTATTTGTGCACCGAAATAAAAAATAGGGGGAAGTGCTAAAAATGATTAAATTAATCGGAATACTACTTGTTGCAGTGGGATTTTTATTTAGATTAAATACACTTTTAGTAGTTATGGTTGCAGGTATTGTTACTGGTATGGTTTCAGGATTAAGTTTTTATGATGTGATCAGCATGTTCGGTAAATTTTTCATAGAAAATAGATATATGTCTATGCCAATTATATTAACTTTACCGGTAATCGGAATTTTAGAGCGTTACGGTTTAAAAGAAAGAGCCGAAGCACTTATAACGAAATCAAAAGGAGCAACAACTGGAAGAGTATTAATGTCATATTTTACGATAAGAGAATCGTCAGCAGCACTAGGGCTTAATATTGGTGGGCATGCGCAAACAGTAAGGCCGCTCGTTGCACCGATGGCAGAAGGGGCCGCGCAAGGTAAATACGGTAAACTTCCTGGAAAATTAAGAGAAAAGATTAAAGCAAACGCAGCTGCTGCGGAAAATACAGCTTGGTTTTTCGGAGAAGATATTTTCATCGCAACTGGTGCTATTTTATTAATGAAAGGATTCTTCGATTCAGTAGGTATGCATGTCGGTGTATGGGATATGGCACTTTGGGGCATTCCGACAGCAATATCTGCACTTATTGTAAGCTGGATTAGATTTAGAAGGTTTGATAAATATATAGAGAAAACAATGAAGGCAGAAGAAAAAGAGGAGAAGGAGGTAATCTAATATGAACATCATCACAATGGATACAATCTATTATGTATTAGGGATAATCGTTGCCTTTATCGCTGTTCGTATCGCATTCGATCGTGAACATCCAAACAGATTCGGTTCTAGTTTATTTTGGGCATTGTTTGCAGTTACATTTTTATTCGGAAATATAATTCCTTCGTTTTACGTTGGTTGTATAGTGCTCACTATGGTCGTTTTAGCCTCGCTAAATAAAGTGACAAAATCAGAGGAAAAAGAAGTACCAGTACAAGAACGTGTGAAACATGCTGAGAAATTAAAAAATAAAATTTTTATGCCTGCACTATTAATTCCTATTTTTACAATTATCGGTACGTTAACGTTAGGGAAAATTAAATGGGGAAATGTCTCTCTTGTTGATCCAGATAAAGTAACATTAGTTGCATTAGCGCTTGGTGCATTACTCGCATTCGTCGCGGCGATGCGTATTACCAAATCAAAAATAACAACGCCTGTACAAGAAGGAAGCAGACTATTACAAGCTGTTGGCTGGGCTGTAATTTTACCACAAATGTTAGCAGCACTTGGCGGTATATTCGCGAAGTCTGGCGTTGGACAAGTTGTTTCAGACTTAGTCGGACAAGTGTTACCGACAGAGTATCCGTTCGTTGCTGTTATGGCGTACTGTTTAGGCATGATGCTATTTACAGTCGTAATGGGAAATGCATTCGCAGCGTTTGCTGTTATTACTGGCGGAATTGGCTTACCTTTAATAGTTCAAATGCACGGCGGAAACCCAGCAATTATGGCAGCACTCGGTATGTTTGCTGGATATTGCGGAACGCTGCTTACACCAATGGCAGCAAATTTTAATATCGTACCAGCAATGCTTTTAGAACTAAAGGATAAAAATGCAGTTATTAAAGCACAAGTACCAATTGCTCTTTCAATATTCATCATAAATATGTTTATAATGTACGGTCTCGTATATCGTTTCTAATTAGGAGGAGAAAGCTATGAAAATAGTATTATTAACAGGATTTGATCCGTTCGGCGGAGAAAGCATTAATCCAGCTTGGGAAGTCGCAAAAGGTTTGCATGAAAAAACAATTGGAGAATACAAGATAATAAGCAAACAAGTACCAACTGTATTTCATAAATCAATAAGCGTATTAAAAGAGTATATAGAAGAACTAGCGCCGGAAATTATTATATGCATTGGACAAGCTGGGGGCAGACCAGACATTACGATAGAACGTGTTGCAATTAATATTGATGATGCAAGAATCGCTGACAATGAAGGGAATCAGCCGGTAGATATACCGGTTGTAGAAGAAGGAGCGATTGCGTATTGGTCTACACTTCCGATGAAAGCCATTGTTAAAAAACTTCGCGGAGAGGGCATACCGTCATCTGTTTCACAGACGGCAGGCACATTCGTTTGTAATCACTTATTCTATGGACTTATGCATGAATTAGAGAAACATGATAAGAAAATAAAAGGCGGATTCATTCATATTCCGTTTTTACCAGAACAAGCGAGTAATTATCCAGGGCAACCAAGTATGTCACTTTCTACTATTAGTAAGGGGATAGAATTGGCAATCGAAGTAACGACGACAGTTGAAGTAGATATTGTAGAGGTTGGGGGCGCAACGCATTAAGTAAAATGAATTGTACAACACCTCCTGTAAACAACTGGTATAATAAGAATAGGAAAATACATAGAGGTGATTTTTGTGCAACAATTTGAAGAAGTACGTTCAATTTTAGAAAAAGCGAAGAAAATTACAGTATTAACAGGCGCTGGTGCAAGTACGGAAAGTGGTATTCCAGATTTTCGTTCAGCAAATGGATTGTATGCTGATGCGAATGTGGAGATGTACTTATCAAGAGGGTACTATAACCGAAGTCCGAAAGAATTTTGGAAGCATTATAAAGAAATCTTTCAAATTAATACGTTCCATCAATATAAACCAAATCGTGGCCATCGCTTTTTAGCTGAGCTAGAAGAACAAGGGAAAGATATTACGATTTTAACGCAAAATATTGACGGTTTACATCAATTAGGTGGCAGTAAGCATGTCATTGATTTACATGGAACACTTCAAACAACACATTGTCCAAAATGTAAATCAGGCTATGATTTACAGTATATGATTAATCATGAAGTACCGCGCTGTGAGAAGTGTAATTTTATTTTAAATCCAGATGTTGTTTTATACGGAGATACACTGCCGCAATATCAAAATGCGATGAAACGTTTATATGAAACAGGTGTACTTCTCGTTATGGGAACGTCATTAAAAGTACAACCTGTCGCTTCATTCCCGGAAATCGCAAAGAGGGAAGTAGGAGCAACAACTATTTTAGTAAATGAAGAGTTAACAGGGCAGGAATATAACTTTGATTTTGTTTTTCAAAATAAGATTGGTGAGTTTGTTGAAGGGTTATCTTCAATGAAATAAGTTATCGAAAAAACTGAGGTATCTGCCTCAGTTTTTTATTTGAGTTATCGCTGTTTTAAGCCATATGAAAACATTTTGATAATGTAGTAACAACATCTCTATAATTTATAAAAATCAATTTGCCCCATTTTTCTTTTAGAATAATATTCATGTTATTTTGCATTAAGGGAATGGTAATAAATAGGATGTAAAAGAAAAAAACTGAAAATTAAATCTTTTATTTCTTTTATAATTAATATAAAATTCTATATATATCATATAAATAAATTTGATACATAATGATTTTGCGTAGAAATGTTAATAGAATGAAGCGAGGGAGCGAAATGAGACAGAAAAAGGAGCAGAAAAAACAATCGAAAAAGAAAAAGACTCATATTCCATTTCGGTTAAATGTACTATTTTTTATTGTCTTTCTTTTATTTTCAGCTATTATAATTCAATTAGGTAAAGTACAAATCATTGATGGAGAAACGTATAGAAATGAAGTAAATAAAAAGGAAGATGTAACGGTAAGCACTCCCGTTCCTAGAGGGAAAATGTTTGATCGGCAAGGTCACGTTATTGTAAATAATAAACCATTACGAACCGTTACATATACGAAAATGAGAGGAGTAGACTCGAAAGAAGTTTTACAAGTAGCAAGAGATTTAGCTAAGCTAATTGAAATGTCGCAAGAGGACATGGATAAGTTAACAGAGACAGATAAGAAAGATTTTTGGATGCAGTTAAATGAAAAGCGGGCAGCGGCGAAAGTAACAAAAGAAGATGAGAGTAAATTTAGAAAGCAAGAAATAGAAGGAAAAGAGTTAGATAAAAAAGTAGAAGAACTGCGCCGGGAAAGAATTACGCAAGAAGAATTAAATGAGCTTTCAAAGGAAGATATAGAAGTATTAGTAATTAAAAGCAAAATGAATGCGGGATATAAAATGACGCCGCAAATCGTTAAAAAAGATGTAAGTCAAAATGAATATGCTGTCGTTAGTGAAAGGTTGGCAAGTTTACCAGGGGTAGATACAACAGTAGATTGGGAACGTGAATACCCAAATGATAAAATACTGCGCTCTATACTAGGTAGCGTTTCTAATGAAAATGAGGGGTTGCCAAGAGAACAATTAGATTATTATTTAGTTCGTGATTATAATCGAAACGACCGTATTGGTAAAAGTTACATCGAAAAACAATACGAAGATGCACTACATGGAACGAAAGAACAGTCTAAAAATATTATGGATAAAACAGGGAAGATTGTTCGAACAGAAAAAGTGACTGAAGGAAAAAGTGGAAATAACTTGATGTTAACAGTCGATATGGATTTACAGAAAAGAGTAGAGGGAAGCCTTGAAAAGAATTTACGAGCCTTTCATGCTGCAGAGCCGATGATGGATCGTGCGTTCGTAGTAATGATGAATCCGAAAAACGGTCAAATTTTATCAATGGCAGGAAAGAAAATTGTAAATAAAGATGGCGGGATGCAAATAGAAGATTATGCATTAGGAACGATGACAAGTTCTTATGAGTTAGGGTCAACTGTAAAAGGGGCTACTTTATTAACTGGATATCAAACAGAAGCGATTAAGCCGTATACACATTTCTTTGATGCGCCAATGTATTTTAAAGGAAGTTCTAAGCCGAAGAAATCGTGGAAAGAATTTGGAGATATTGATGATTTAAGAGCTTTGCAAGTGTCATCGAACGTTTATATGTTTAATACAGCTTTAAAAATGGCAGGCATTAATTATGTCCCAAACAATCCATTGGACATTAAACAAGAAACATTTAATAAAATGCGCTACTATTTTAGACAATTTGGCCTAGGTGTGTCGACTGGTATTGACCTGCCAAATGAATCAATCGGTCAAATAGGTAGAACTGATAACATACCCGGATTTTTACTTGATTACGCGATTGGACAGTATGATACATATACGCCGCTTCAGCTTGCGCAATATATTTCAACCATTGCAAATGGCGGTTACCGAATGAAACCACAAATTGTACAAGAAGTTAGAGAGCAACCGAATAGACCAGAGGATGTAGGAAAAGTCGTTCGGTCGATTGAACCAGTTGTATTAAATAGAGTGGATATGGATACTTCGTACATTAATCATGTAAAAGAAGGATTTAGAAGAGTTTTTCAAGAGGCTGACGGAACAGGTACCGGAACGTTTAAAGGTTTACCATATAAACCAGCGGGAAAAACAGGAACAGCTGAGACAGTATATGGTGGAGAAAGTGATATTGGAAGAGATGAGAACAACAACCGAAAAAAATGTTATAATTTAACTCTTGCCGGTTATGCGCCATATGATGCTGATCCGGAAGTAGCTTTTTCAGTTGTTGTGCCGTGGGTGAATGATGATAAATCAGGAATTAATTCTGCCATTGGTAAAGAGATTTTGGATGCGTATTTTGAATTAAAAACAAATAGATCAAATGCAAATTCAATTCCAGTAGAACAACCGAACAAAGCACAATAAAAATAGTATCACTGCATGGAAACATATTGTGCAGTGATATATTTTTTGAGTTAAAAAGCGCTTTATAAGGTGGGAATGGATATGAAAAAGGAAATTAAGAGAGGCTGGGGAAAGTACATACTATTTATATTGGTGATGGTAATAGGCTACCATTCTTTTACTTTATGTAAAGTGGAAGGGGAATCGATGCAGCCGACTTTATATGAAGAAGATTACGTATTTGTAAATAAAGCGGTAGTACGTCTTTCTAATTTACAACACGGAGAAATTGTCATTATAAAGGAAGCGGATGAATCGAAATATTATGTGAAACGTGTAATAGGGCTTCCGGGTGATGTAATTAACATAACGAACGGAAAGGTATATGTGAACGATAAAAAACAAGAAGAACCATATACGAACAAAGATTTATTTAACAACACACAAGTGTTTTATAACTTTCAAAAGACAAAAATTCCGCCAAATAAGTTATTTGTAATGGGAGATAACCGCGAAGTAAGTAGAGATAGTCGCAATGGCTTAGGATATATTGAAGAAGATAACATAATTGGCAAGGTGGAATTTGTATATTATCCATTTTCAAAAATGAAAATGATAGAATAAGTGGGGGGATGAGCAAAACCCCACTTATTAAAGTTTCACTTTATTTTCTTTAAAAAACCTTTTGGATTAAATGATATGAAAAATTTATGTTTAGACTCGTCGATTATGAAGTTATTATTTTTAGTTAAAAACTCATCCACAGCTTCCATCGGGCCAGGACCCCAATCGGGAAGAAGCGGATTTCCATTAATGGAGGTATCTTCTACAATTATATAACTGCCAGTAGTGACGATAGATTTATATAGTAAGAGTTCTTTGGATACATGCTCTTTACTATGATCAGAATCTAAAATAACTAAAATCACATCATCAGGTTTGCGCATGCTTACTATTGTTTGGATGGCCTGCACAGAAACAGAAGATGCTGTTAAATACGTAATCCGATTATGTGATGGCCGATTTGGCTGCGGAGTTATATCGATAGTAAGTACGTGACCTTTTCCAATTAAATCTAACATAGAAGCTAAATACAGTGCACTACCACCGTGAAAAGTCCCGCATTCAATAATTAAATCGGGCTTTAATTCATAAATGATTTCTTGATACAAAAAGAGATCAGAGGGAAGTTTACAGATTGGAACTCCAAACCAATGTGTATCTTTTAACCACACAAGGCTATCGTAATATTGTTTTAGAAATTCATTGCTTATAGTATCGATTTTAAATTCTCCTTTCTAAAAAGGCTTCTCTCGTTTGACGTAAAGTGTTTACGCATGAAAGTTGTACTATATATTATGTAGTAAGGAATTGTAAGGCGAGTGTTTTTACTTGAAAATAAGCCAAATAACTCATGTGGAAAATGAAAGGAAATAATCGTATGTACAAATACACAATTTGCTTTATTAGAAAAAGTGATAAAATATTGCTATTAAATAGAAATAAAAAGCCGAATATGGGGATGTGGAATGGTGTTGGAGGAAAAATAGAAGAGAATGAAACGCCATACGAAGGAATAATTAGAGAAACATTTGAGGAAACGGGTATAGAACTTTCAAGTGTAACGTATAAAGGGACTGTTGGTTTTAAAGGTAAAGATGAGCCCCAGGCTAGTGAAGGAATGTATGTGTTCGTTGCTGATCTGCCAGATGGCATGCAGATGAATACACCATTTCGTACGGCTGAAGGATTATTAGAATGGAAAGAAATTGATTGGATATTAGATGGTGATAATAGAGGTGTAGTTAGCAATTTACCAAAATACTTACCGACAGTATTAACAGAAGAAAATAAGTTAAAACATATATTCACGTACGATAACCGGAATATTATTAATTACACAACTGCATTTTTGACAGAAGATGATGCGAACAAGCGATATGAAAAACAACTCATTTCTCAATAGAAGAGGATTGTGAAAAATCACGTTTTTGTTCTCATTATATATGCGAAGTTATTATATGTTTCAGAAATACAATTCATTGGTCAGAATTGTAATATGTATGATATAACTTTTCTTATGGTGAAAGCGTAGAGAACATACGTAAACGGAGCAAAAAGGAGGTGGCTTTGCCGCCTCCTTTTTGTTAGCTGTGAATCGCCTTAATCATAAATCGATGTTGCTTCACATCAAAATATCTTTTTTGTAAGATAATTTCATGTATACGATATAACTCCTCATAATACCTTTCGACAGTAAAATCAGGAATTTGCCACGGAATCGCTTTTAAATAGTAGACGATAGCGCCAATATCATAAAAGCGTTGGAAAGGGAATTCTTCCTTTGCTTCTAAAATAGTAAATCCATTTTCCTCTAACTCACTACATGCTGCTTCAAGTGACCAACTTGCAAATTCACTATTTAGTGTTGAGCCAAACTGCTGATTAAGTTCCGCGCAATCAAGACCGCCAACTTGTTGTGTAAGAAAAACGCCACTTGGAGAAAGGATTCTGTTTACCTCAGAAGCAGCATACGATTCATGTTGATTTATAATTAAATCAAACTGCCCATCTTGAAATGGTAATGCAGTATCATCAGTTACTTCTAAAACAGTAATTCCTAAAGGCTCTAATTTGTTTCGAGCAATTGGCACGTTTGGAGCGTAGCCCTCAGTAGCATAAATAGTTGACGGGAACGGTTGTAACATAGATAAAAACTCTCCGCCGCCAGTCCCCATATCGAGCATTGATTCTGCATGCTGCATAAGCTGGAAAGCTGTACTGCCATATGACCACGATAAAGGCTCACTCTTCATTCGACCGGTTTCTGAAATAAAAGGAAAATCCCAACCGCTAAAATTTGTATTAGCACTTTCTAATAAAGTTAAAAATAATGGATCACGGTTCATAATTGTATCCTCCTATTTTGTAAGTAAATGATATGATGAGAAAAGAAAAAGGGAGGACCTCTTATGAAAGAGAAGCGGTTTTACGTTTCGTGTTCGAATAGATTCATATAAATTCGCTCCTTGTGAGAATGGTTATTTATATATTCGGGATAATTGAGTGGAAATCCTTTGAAGGAATAGAAGAAGGCAGTTGTTTAATGAAAAAATAAATTGAGTTATCTATTTTTATAGTGTAATTGTTCATTCATACGCATAAAAAACTATTCTCTCCATAAAATAGTAAAATTATATTGGAGGTTGAATTATGAAAAAATTTAGTGTATTTTCAATAACCTTGATGACTTTTGGACTATTATTATTTGGATTAAATAGGATAATAGATAGCTATTCTGAGCCTATTATCCTATTAGGGTATATTACTTTTTTAATTGGAGTGGTTCTGAGTATTATAGCGATCGCTAGACGTGAAGATGGAAGCTTAAAATTCATATCACTTATCTCTTTCTTTGTTGTCCTGTTTTTCATTACTTGGTTTGAGTCGGTTCAGGTACTACGAATTATTACTTGGATAAAAAATATTTATTAAAATTTAAATTGTTGGTAAAAAGGGGAAACCTTAAATTTAGGTTTCCTTTTATTATATTCGATTATCAATATTAAAATTTAATAGAGCCATTAATAAAAGAAAAAAATATATAAACTGAGTGTAAAAATATTTTAATTCTTTGAAAACATTCAGCGATTTAGTATTCTTTATATATGGAATATTTTGTTTATGTGAAAAGAGGGCAAGGTGCTATATGAAAAGAATAAAAAATGTAATGTTACTATTGTTATGTTTCTTATGTTTAAGTGGTTGTAATTATGAAGATGAAGATCAGGTGAAAAAATATGTGAAAAAAAAGCACGGAATTGATGTGATTGTAACAGATTGGGGTGCTATACACGAAGGGAATATGGGGCATACATACCATACTGTTCAAGCGAAAAACAATAAAAATATTCAATTTAGAGTAGAGGTTGATGGCTTAGTATACTCAAGAATAAAAGGTGATGAATATCAATACGGAAAAAAAACATATGAGGAATATAAGAAATTTAAACCAATGCTAGAAGAAATTAAAAAATTAGGTTACGTGGAACCTGAAAATAAAAATGTTTTTCAATATATAGTGGATGATGATATAGAGGAGAAACCAACGGATACGTTATTATTAACTTTAAAAACGAGTGACAAGATTGATTACAGTCAATTTGAATCAAAAGAATTAGATCGTTTATATGCTCTAATCCAATTCATTCAGAAGAGTAATAGAAAGATAACAAAAATTGAAATTGAAGATCATAATGGTAAATCTATAGGTTTCCCTTTTCAAAATGTGCAAAAAGCTATAACGAAAGAAGAACTTCTTTTAACAATGAAAAACACAGTAAGCGGTTATTGGACATATTTGATTCAAACTGAAACAAAAGTAGGCGTAAGGTTAAATGAAATTCAAAATGATCGTTTTGTAATTGAGGATATTACTTGTCCACACCCGAAAGACGGCAATTGTCTAGAGTATGAATTGACATTAGTTTTCAATGACAGTGAGATAAAATATAGAAATGATCCATATGTAATAGAGGATTTGAGAAAGGTAGTCACTATTCTTAAAGAAGAACTATATAATAAGGAATTTAACATATTTTTAAGGAACAAGGATGGAACAAGTTATTCACTCTGGCTATCATCCGAAAAAATTAAGGAAAGTAATAACATAGAAGAGCTAGTAAAATAATGATATAAAGAAGAAATTTAAAGTGCTTTTTACGTTTGTTATTTCTGTATTCAAAAGGAAAACCGCTTATGCTTCATTTTTGAAGCATAAGCGGTTTTGTTTAAAATAATTAAAAAGAAAAATCTTTTGGTAAAGTACCACTTTTTATTACCGTTCTTAACCCATGTTTTATAATCCAAGGATTAATAGGATGCTGTTTATCACGTAATTGCTGTAACCACTGAAAAACGAGTTCTTTATCTTCTTTCGTAATATCGTTAATATGATTGGCTACAGATTTTTGAACATATTTAGAAGGGTCATTTATTAATGGTTCAAGAAGTTGTAAATTGTACTGAAAATCACCTTTTAGAGCTCCTATTTTTTTAGCCCAAGGAAGCCTTGGTCTTGTACCTTCAGAAACTAATCTCCTAATGTGGCTGTTTTCGTCATGAATCCACTGTTGTAATATGTTTAGTGTATCTTCATGGTATGTTTCAAGAAAGGGCCGAATGGCATATTCAGCAGTATTCCTTTTCGTTATTTCATACATTGCATTAAACGAGATTTTAAAATCGTTAAGTCCATATTTTTCAACGTATTTTGCAACAGGCATGTACATATATCCATTTGTAAATGTGCCTACTTCTGTTGTATTTTCTGGTCCTAATGTTTTCAGTAATATATGTATTGCGGCATTAAAATCTTTTTGTAAAGCATTGTGTAATTCATTTGCAATTACTTCAATACGCTGTTTTAACTCTAAATTTTCAACTTTACAAGCTACAGAATCTACAAAGATGCTTTTAGAGAAACAAGGATCGTGTTTACAAATAGAATCAGCTATTTTTTCTGCTAATTCTTCATTAAATAAAAATTTTAACGGAACATATTTACCCATTTTTTCACCTCGGTGGCCAGTTAAAAGCAATTTTTATTTTTTAATCGACAATCCATAAACTAACGTCTCACTCGGAGTCGTAATACTAAAACCAGTCGTCTTATAATCAAGCTTCACTGTATCACCAGTGTAGTCTTTCGTGAATGAATCCATTTGTACGATAAGCTCTGCATCTTCATATACAACATCATCTGCGTTATATGTATCCAAAATTAAATCGACATCAACGAAAATACTACAAGAGTTTGTCATTGTCCCTCTAATGCGAATGATCTTTTTGTCTTCACGTTCTAATCTATGTATAGCTGCTTTTGCTTCATCAGTAATACGAATGTTCATAGTATCCCAACCTTTATTTATATTTCCTTTATTATTGCAAAAACAGGAGCAATAGGGAAGCAAAGAGGTTTGCAACAAAAAAACGAGCAAACAAATTTGTTTGCTCGTTTCACTTTATTTTAGTTCACATTTATCAAGTGGAATCACTTTTGTTTTTTTCGTAAATTTATATCCTAACCATAGTACTAAGAAGAGTGGTAAACCGATGTAAGAAACGAGTACGCCATTCCAATCGATTGATTCACCCATAAATGCGCCGTAGTTTTGTCCTAAAATTACGATGATACAAAGTGTAAATGCGAAGATTGGACCAAATGGGAACCATTTTGCTCTATATGGTAAGTCATTTAAATCTTTTCCTTGTGCGATATATGCTTTACGGAAACGGTAATGACTAATTGCAATTCCGACCCATGCGATAAAACCAGACATTCCAGATGCGTTTAATAACCAAATGTATACAACACCGTCACCGAATAAAGAAGCAATGAAAGCAATACTACCAACAATTGACGTTACAATTAACGCGTTAACAGGTACACCGCGGCTATCTAATTTACCAAGAAACTTTGGTGCTTTTCCTTGGCGAGCTAAATCCCAAAGCATACGAGTTGATGCATACATACCAGAGTTACCAGCAGATAGTACAGCAGTTAAAATAACAGCGTTCATAACAGAAGCAGCAAAGGCAACGCCCGCTTTTTCAAAAATAAGTGTAAACGGACTTACTGTAACATCACTTGCTGCAAGGCTTTCAGTTGTATAAGGAATTAATAAACCGATAACGAGAATCGCAAGGATATAGAATAAAAGAATACGCCAAAAGATTGAACGAATTGCTTTCGGAATATTACGTTCTGGATCAGACGTTTCACCAGCAGCTACTCCTAATAGTTCAGTACCTTGGAAGGAGAAACCAGCTGCCATAAACACACCGATAATTGCCATGATACCGCCGTTAAATGGTGCATCTGCAACAGTGAAGTTTTTAAATCCAACCGTTTCGCCGCCCATAATTCCAAAAATCATCATGAAACCAACAATTAAAAAGATAATAATCGTAACTACTTTAATAAGTGCGAACCAATATTCAGATTCACCAAACCCTTTAACAGATAAGTAGTTTAAAAGGAAAATAATAGCTAAACATAATCCGCTCCAAATAAGAGAAGGGGTATCTGGGAACCAAAATTTCATAATTAATGTTACAGCAGCTAGTTCAGCAGCAATCGTAATTGCCCAGTTATACCAATAGTTCCATCCAAGTGCAAAGCCAAGTGATGGATCAACAAATTTTGTTGCATACGTGCTAAAAGATCCAGTAACAGGCATGTAAGCTGCAAGTTCAGCTAAGCTTGTCATTAAAAAATAAACCATAATTCCAATTGCGGCGTATGCAATTAATGCGCCACCAGGTCCAGCTGTATGGATGACACCACCGCTGGCAAGAAATAGTCCGGTACCAATTGTACCACCGAGAGAAATCATCGTAAGGTGCCTTGATTTTAGACCGCGTCTTAATTCACCTTTTCCTTGTGTAGTTTGCGTTTTAGAGGTAGATTGATTTGTTGCGCTATTCATGTTCAACACTCCTTTTCTTGTAGGTTAGGAAGGAGCGGGGGAGAAAAATACAAAAAACCGCCAAAGGAATTTGGCGGAACGTTTCACAAATAACCACCCCATCATACCCTTCCGTTAAGATAGCACCCCACATTTACACGGTAATTTTGTAAACGTGACAGTTCTGTTCCTTTCGGAGACAGCCCCAGCTCATATTTCCAGAGAAGAAATATAAACTTCGGCAACTTTTCCTTTCAAACGGAGTCAGCTGACATTCTCTGTGTCTCGTCCGTTTTACTATTAAAAGTCGCAACCTCTACCTCATCGGATTGATGAGGATTTATATTGCTAAGATTTTTAATATATGGCAATTGTAATGACTTTCTGAATATATTGCAAGATATTTTGTAGGAAAAAATCAAAAAATATCGGTTATTGTATAGGAAACGCTTGCAAAACTCCACCCGAACCAACTATTATGTAGCAATAAGCAAAGAAAAAATTGTTATACAAATGTTTCGCAAAAAATATTGAAAAATCCTTTAAATTAAAAGAAAATTCAGAAAAATATAATTCGACATTCATGATAAGGTCATATTATTTGTTATAATTAAAGTAACGTTTAAGCAAAAAGGGGAAATCAAAATGAAATTAGAAACAGAAAGGCTCTATCTAGTGCCGTGCACAGAAGAGAGGATTCAAGTCGCTAACGAGCAAGGATATAATAGCGGTCCGCATATTGTGGGGCATGTAGAGAATATAAAACAAGATGCGGCTTTATTATCATGGGGGGCGTGGTATGTTCTTCGGAAAGAAGATGATATCGTTTTAGGTGATATTGGGTTTAAGGGGAAACCAAATGAGAATCAAACAGTAGAAATCGGTTATGGATTTATTGAGAAATATTGGAATCAGGGCTATGCAACAGAAGCTGTAAGAGGACTAATCGATTGGGCTTTCAAAACAGGAGAGGTAGAAACAATAATTGCAGAGACACTCCTAGATAATTATAGTTCGATGCGTGTTTTAGAAAAGTTACATATGAAGAGAGTAAATGCTACAGAAACGATGATTAATTGGAAAATAGAAAAATAAAAAAATAAAAAATACCGCTCTAAATTGGGCGGTATTTTTATAGTTATGGTAGCATTTGCTTCTGATCATTCGGATACTCAGCCGTTGATGCGTTAGGCCGATTGGAATGATTTCGAACAGCAATGAAAATAGAAATAATAACGACAAGACCAACTGCAACGTAAGAAAGTGAAATAATAGTTGGATCCACTTTAAGTGTAGTAAGCAGTGTACGAATATTTGTGAAGATAATAAGACCGCCAACTAATACGCCAAGTAAATGTGCTGGAACGATGCGAACTAACCATGCAGCAATTGGTGCAGCGACAATACCGCCAAGCATTAACGCAAATACCCAAACCCAGCTTACTTGTTCCCAGCCAAGTGAAATGAAAAATCCGATTGTTGCAGCGAGTGAAACAGGAAATTCACTCGTATCTACAGATCCAATAACTTTTCTAGCTTCATTTCCTCTTGCTAGAAGAATGGGTGTCGTAATCGGCCCCCAACCACCGCCACCAGTTGAATCAACGAATCCAGCGAATAAACCAAGCGGCACAAGTTGTTTTGCAGACATACGCTTATTTGAAGCGACAATTTGTTTTTGAATGATGAATCGTAATAAAATATAAACCCCTAAAGTAAATAAAAACACGGAAATGTACGGTTTAATTACATCTCCAGGCAAATTACTTAAAAAACATGCCCCAACAAATGCACCGATTGCCCCAGGTAATGTAAGCCTGGAAACTGTATATTTATCAACGTTTCCAAATTTGATATGAGATGCGCCGGAAGCTGCAGTTGTGACGACTTCAGCTAAATGAACTGATGCAGATGCAACAGCTGGTGCAATACCAAACATTAATAATAAAGAGGAAGACGTTACCCCATACGCCATTCCAAGTGCTCCATCGATCAATTGAGCGAAAAATCCGATAATAGCAAAGACAATTAATTTCTGCATAAAAAATCCCCCTGTAATAATAAATGAAAAAGGCACTTTTCCCGTGTGAGAAAAGTGCCTTTGGTTTTTCCAATCAGCAATATTGAAATTTGTTTCATTATAATACATATTAATCATATAAATCAACTGGGTTTTTGAGTTTTTTGAATTGAATGAAAGAAAAATAAAATATACAATAAAAGGATGGAGAGAAAGGGGAGAAAGACATGTTACGATTTGATCATCTCGTTCACGCAGTTCATAGTACACCGGAGGAAGCGGCAAAAAAAATGCAGGAACTGGGATTTCATACTGCACTAGGCGGAGAGCATATTACTTGGGGTACTTGGAATAGTTTAAGTTATTTTGATTTATCATATATAGAATTTTTAGCAGTTCAACATGAAGAAAAAGCGAAAGAAGCAGAAAATCCATTAGTACAAGAAACAGTGGTGAAACTACAAAATGGAGAAGGAATGCTACAAATCGCAATCCGAACAGATGCAATTGAGGAGCTAGTAGTTAACTTTAATAAGTACGGCTTACATACGATAGGGCCATTTGAAGGGAAACGCATGAGAAAAGATGGCCGACTTTTAGAATGGAAAATGTTATTCGTTAAGCAAGAAGAGAGCGGACCGAAATTACCATTCTTTATACAGTGGAATGAAACGGACGAAGAAAGAAGAAATGATTTACGGAAAATAGGAACAATCACTGAACATAAAAACAAAGTACAACAACTGGATACGATTCATTACGCAGTGAAAAACGTTCGAGAAACAGTGCGGAAATGGGAAGAAGTAATGGGGCTAACTGTAAGTTCGGTCGTAAAAAATGAAAAATGGAATGCTGATTGTCAAAGTGTATCGTTTGGAGATATTCAAGTACAGTTTTGTGAACCGGTTGGAGAAGGCCTAGTGCAAGAATACATAAAGAATCATGGCGAATATCCATTTGCAGTAGAGTTTAAAGGTGGAAATAAACGAGAGCATGAAGTGCTAGGTAGTTTGTACATATATTGATAGAGGTGAATGCTTTGGAAGAAATGCTTAGAGAGATAGAGAGAATACTAGAATGGCCTTGTATTGCAAAGTGTACAGCTATTTCAAAAGGTTTTTCACATGAAGAGAAGTATAAAATTGAATTAAAGAATCAAGAAACTTATTTTGTAAAAGTATGTGATACTGTTCATTTTGAACGTAAACAAGAAGAATATACGTATATGAAACAATTAGAGTCATTACATATTCCAACACCCAAGTTAATTCATTTCATAATACTTGAGAAATTAAATAAATGTGTTCAAGTATTTGAATGGACCCAAGGTATAAATGGTGAAGAAGGTTTAACGAAGTTATCGGTGGAAGAACAGTATAATGCAGGAAGAAAAGCAGGGGAAGTATTAAAGAGGATTCACTCAATTGAAAGAGAAAGTGCAAGTAATAAATGGGAAACATCTAGATGGAATAAATACGAAAGATACATAGAGGCACTAACAGATTACGAGGTGAATTTTCTGGATTTGAAGCCAGTATTAAACTTTGTAGAAAATCATAAAGATTTATTGAAAAATCGTCCAATAAGATTTTTACATGATGACTTCCATCCAGCAAATAGTTTGATTCATAATAAGGAGTTCATCGTTATCGATTTTGGTGGATATGATTTTGGCGATCCAATACACGATTTTTATAATGTAGCGATTTTTACTACAAGAATAAGCAAACCATTTGCGGTTGGACAAGTTCACGGTTATTGCGGAGGAGAACCTGATCTACATTTTTGGAAACTGTACTCATTATATGCAGCGATGATATTCCCGGCTGATATCGTATGGACAAACCGAAGCACACCATATTTAGTAGATGATATGAAGGAGAGATTAAATGGAATTTTAGAAGATCATAATCATTTTTCATCTTATATTCCAAAATGGTATCAATCAAGCGAATTTAATAAATAAAGGAGTAATCTATATGGATAAAATAGCAGTAATTTCAGATATTCACGGTAATATTCAAGCATTAGAATCCGTGTTGAATGATATTAAATTAAGAGGAATCGAGCGCATTATTTGTCTTGGAGATTTAGTAGGAAAAGGACCTCATTCCAGTGAAGCAATTGAAATCATTCGTAAAGAATGTGAAGTAGTCGTAATGGGAAACTGGGATGATTTTATTACAAAGCCAACTGAATTTGAAGCATTAAAATGGCATCAAAAACAATTATCGGAAGAACAAAATGACTATTTAAGAAGCTTACCATTTTCAATCGAGTTTTTTATGAGCGGCAAACTCATTCGTATGTTTCACGCTTCACCGAGAAGTTTGTATGAAAGAATTCAACCACACGCTTCAAGAGAAGAACGTATTAGTATGTTCGAAAATAGTGATCTGACGGAAAATATAGAAGGGGAAAGAAAACCAGATGTCGTTTGTTACGGTGACGTTCACCAAGCGTTCATTCAAAATTTCAGAGGGAAAACATTATGTAACGCCGGTAGCGTAGGAAACCCACTTGAAATCACACAAGCTTCCTATTTAATATTTGAAGGAACTTACAAAGAAAAAGAAGCAGCAAGCTTTTCTATTCAACTCGTACGAGTACCGTATGATATTGAATTAGCTATCAGACTAGCAGAAGAACTCGAAATGCCAGAAATTGAAGAATACAAACAAGAATTACGGACTGCTTTATATCGAGGGTTTAAGGGGAAGTAAGCTAATAATATATCAACGATTTTTCAAATATATCTATCATAACTTAAAATATATCAACGATTTTTTCGATATATCAACGATTCGACAAAGGATATCCATTTACCGACAAATAGTGACATGAATTGTTACTTATAATTATGTTATGTAAACTAATTATAAAGGGAGATATCATGAACCGAAAACAACGAATCAAAGAAATTGCAGATCATATTGTACAGCTAAACTTAACCTATCCAACAAGAGTTGGAGTAAGTGGTATTACAGCATCAGGAAAAACAACATTTGCAAACGAACTAGCGGAAGAAATAAAAAAACGTGGATTAACAGTAACACGCGCCAGCATTGATGATTTTCATAATCCAAGAGTGATTCGCTATGCAAAAGGAAAAGAATCTGCAAGAGGGTATTATGAAGATGCACACGATTATACAGCTTTCAAAGAAAGATTATTAATACCTTTAGGACCTAACAGGAATTTACAATATGAAATGATTTCTCATAACTTAATAACGGATATGCCTGTACATAATGAGCCGCTATTGGCCACACAAAATATGATATTCATAGTAGATGGAACGTTTCTATTGAAAAAAGACGTTGCACATTTATTTGATTACAAAATCTTTGTAGATACAGATTTTGAGATTGCGAGAAAACGTGGTGCTAAGCGGGAGACAGAAGCTTTTGGAAGTTATGAAGAAGCAGAGAAGATGTTTTTGAACAGATATCATGCGGCCTGTAAGATGTATATAGATGAGCATAATCCGAAAGAGTGTGCGGATGTTATATTTCAGAATAGTGATTTAGGAAATCCAGAAGTTATATTCCATGAAAGAGAGTAATACATAATCAGAAATATATGTATAGCCTTTTGTTTATTGTTATAATTAAATTAATTTTATGAAGCAAATAAAAGGGGATAAGACAATAAAAAACGCAAAAAGGGGACAAGAAATATAATGAATGAAGTACTAGAACTAAAAGAAGAACTACTACAAATTAAAAATAATAATTATGCTGTACCAGAAGACGTAGATGCATATCCATATGCGCAGTGGATGCTGGATTATATCGGATCACCAGATGCTGAATTACGTGATGATTTAATTTATAGTACGCTTCATACATGGATTACAAATGATGTGTTTAGACAAAAAGAATTACGAGGGTTAATGCTACAAGCAATTAGTCCTGATTATTTATTTTATAAAATTGGTGAAAAGGGAACAGATTCTGTCTTTAAACGTGCATTCTCTGTATTAATTCCACCACTTATTTTATCTGTTCATGAAAGAGAACCGTTGTTATCCGAAGAACAACTGTACAGTGTGGCAGAACAAGTGCTGGAATATGTATATTTAGAAGAAGATGTAAGAGGTTACGTAGAAGGAAAAGGATGGGCACACTCTACTGCACATGCAGCAGATGCACTCGATGCTTTAGCACGTACAATCCAAAATCGTGAGTTCTCATATGCAATACTAGCTGCCGTTCGTCAGAAGGTTCGCTTACATGACTACGTATACATTCACTTTGAGGATGAGAGATTAGTAGCACCAATTATGTCGTTACGTAACCAAAATCTTTTAACTGAAGAAGAGTGGGGCAACTGGTTACATAGTATAGCAATTGTTGAAGACATCCCGCATCCTCAATATGATATTTTAGTACAAAATATTAGAGCTTTCTTAAGAAGTTTATATTTTAGAGTTTTAGAGACAGAGGGTAGCACAGCCTTTACAGATGATATATTGGAGACTTTGAAGGGTTTGCGTAGGTATTAAAAATACGTTTTTCTAAGAGCAAATTACATAAAACCAACACCTCCCAACCATAATAATAAAATGTGTTGGAGGTGAGTTTAATGAACAAAAAAGATTTTGAAAAAGTGTATAATGATTATTTACATCAAGGAGAAGAGCAAGCTAAATTTGAAATAGCTCAGGAAGTTACTTCAGGAGCAGAACAAATTGTTGCTGTTCGTAAAAATGATGAAGGTGATTTGATTGCTTTTAAAACAAGTAGCGGGAGAGAGTTAGATTATATGACTGCTCTTAATGAAGCGAAATCAGGGAAGTTAGCTCATGTGGACGTATTTCATAAGTATGGCAGAGATATTATACGTAGTGAACCGGATGGAATAAAAGAAAATAACTTAGATAATTTACCTTCATTTTAAACGGGTAAACCTCAAGAAGAGAATGTTCATTACGATATTCTTTTCTTTGTTTTGCGAAGTTTTCCTAGCAAATAGACGATTCATTTTTAAAGTGCGATCATACTTTTAAAGAGCGCTCTAAATTTCTCTTTATCTTCTGCTGTAAATGGTTTCGGTCCCTTTGTACGTTTACCACTTTTTCGAACCATTGCACTTAAATATCGTGTTTGTAACAATTGTTCAATGTTATCATTCGTATACTTATAGCCTTTATGGTGTAGTACGATACAGCCTTTTGCTAAAGCGAGCGAAGCAAGACCGTAATCTTGTGTTACGATTAAATCTTCTTTTTTTGCTAACTGCATAATTCGGTAATCAGCAGCATCTGCTCCGGAATCAACATATATTGTTTCCACACCTTTTGGTTGCTGAGCATTAGAATAATGAGAAAAGCTAGTAACGAGGGTTACAGGGATTTCTGCATTCGTAGCTTCAAAAATAATTACATCTTTTACAGGACAAGCATCTGCATCAACGTAAATTTTCATTTTTATCACTCCTATAACTAGGTTCGTGTTGATAATAATGGTAGATTTTTCTTTTGTCAAACGAGAAAGCTTTATCTCACGTTATTTTTCACAAACCAAAATAGCCTCCCGCAAACGAGAAATACCTTCCTCAATTTGATTAATATTCACTTTTCCATAAGATAAACGTATATAACCATCTTTTGCGCCGAAAATACTACCTGGCATAAAAGCAATTTCTTGTTTTAAACTTTGCATAATAAGTTGTTTTTCGTTTATCGGTTCTTTTAATTTTCCCCATATGTATATTCCACCGGTCGGGTTTGAAAAAGAGATTTTATCGTGAAGTTGCTCGTTTAGAGCGTGGACGATAACGTCTCTTTTTTCTGCTAGTTGTTTTCGTAACGGTACGATATGCGACTGAAATGGCACAGTTTCGAAAAATTGCTGCATAAGCCACTGCGGGAAAATACTCATACCTAATTCCATTTGGTGTCTTGCGTCGGATAACCTTTCTACTACAGACTGCGGGGCGACAAGCCAGCCGACTCGTAAACCTGGTGCAATCATTTTAGATAAGGAATGTACATAAATGACTGTCCCATTTTCATCTATTGATTTTAAAGTAGGACAAGGTTGTTTCTTTTCTAGCGTCAGCAAACTAGATGGATCATCTTCAACGATTGCAATTCGTAAATCTGCGCAAAGTGATAATAGTTTTTTTCTACGGTTTGGATGAAGCATTGTTCCCGTAGGGTTTTGGAAATTTGGATTTAAAAAGATCATTTTAATACGGTGTTTTCTATATAACTCCTGTACATCATCTGGGTTAATCCCATGTTCATCGACAGGTAACGGGAAAATACGAATACCTGCTGATTGGAATAGAGGCAGGGAATAACAGTGTGAAGGACTTTCAAAAGCGACTGCATCACCGGGATTTAATAAGCATTGTACGATAAGGTGAAGTGCTTGCTGGGCGCCGGATGTAATCATAATGGATTGTTCAGTCGCCTCAACTTTTAAATATTCCTTCATATATTTTACGACCGCTTGTCTTAGCGGGAGATAGCCTTGCGGATGATCGTAACTTAATGAATGCGTTAACGGTTGTTCACGTAAAATCGCTTGTAGTTGATCGTGGGGATAAAGATTACAACCGAGCTCTCCGTTTGCAAAATCAATAATATTTTCATTTTGTTGTACTTCTGCCCGAATATGGCGAAGTAGTGGTAAGTTTGGTAAAAAAGTACCACCTTCTACGAAATTTCTCCAGTTCGGCGTTAATGTTGGAGAAACACCCCACATATGTGTACTCACGCGTGTTCCTTTACCAGTCGTACTCTCTACAATTCCCATAGCACGTAGTTCATTATAAGCAGTCGTTACTGTACTTCTGTTTACATTTAACTGCGTAGCTAATTTCCGTTCTGAAGGGAGGAAGCTTCCTGGAGGAAGTTCTCCATATGTAATACGTTTTTCAATAAAGTCAACAACTTGCTGATAAATAGGGATTTTACTGTCACTATCTAGTTTCCATTCCATAAAAAACGCCTCCGTATCTCTTATATACATCAAGTATAGCAAATTGGCTGGGGAAAAAAACAGCCAATTGGACGGTGTTATATCCAGCCAATTTTACTATGCTAAATAGGGAAGGGGAGATTCGGATGAAACGATGGCAAATGGAATGGCTCCTAGTATCAGTTGCATTAGTATGGGGAGCAAATTATACAATAGGAAAGTATGGCGTGGCATTTATGTCATCCATTCAATTTAATAGCTTACGATTTTTAGTAGCATCACCGGTATTATTGCTTATTACTTTTATGATGGAACGCTCATTACGTATTGAAAGAAAAGATTGGCTACGAATAGTAGCAGTCGGTATCGTTGGTACGACAATGTATCAAACGATGTTTATGCTATCCGTGAAATATACTTCAGCAACGAACGCCTCATTATTAATTGCGATGTCACCTATTTTTACAGGAATATTAGCAGTATTGCACAAACAAGAACGTTTTTCGATGAAAGTACAAATTGGTTCAATAGTGGCCTTTGTTGGTGCAGCATTCGTGTTGTTAACAGGGCATACGGGAGGAGCTACTTACGAGTATGCATGGCTCGGAAATATAATTGGATTAGTCGCAGCAATTGCGTGGGGATGGTACCCAATTTTAGCACAACCTCTTATTACAAAATATTCCGCAATGAGGGTCACATCATGGTCTACTTTAATTGGAATTGTACCTCTCGTTATATACTGTTTATTCAACGTAAACACATTAACGTGGCCAGTAGATACGCCAAGCTGGGGCTCACTAGCATATTCAATCGTCTTTGCGACAATCTTCGGACTTGCAATGTGGTATGTTGGCATTAGTCAAATAGGTTCAACGAAAGTAATGGTTTATATGTATCTTGTGCCATTGTTTGCAGTGATCTTTGCGGCAGTAACCATTGGAGAGCAAATTAACTTGATGCAACTAGTTGGCGGGCTTATTATCTTCATCGGTTTATATGTTGTAAAAAAAGGCGGAATCAAAAAGCCAGCTCTCAATTTGAAAAAAGTAAGTTAACAATAAAAAGGATCTCTTTCATATAGAAGGAGATCCTTTTTGTTTTTGTAATAAAAGCGCTTGTTCAACAGCCCATTTTTGATGATCATGAATGAGAAGCTCTACAGCAAGTAAAGGAGACATTCACCGCAAAACATGATCTTCCTCACAGTTTTCAGTTTGTGTCTGCACCATGTTCGCAGTATAAAAGAACCCATCGTTTAAATAATAAGTATCTTCTTTTTCCGCATAAAAATATCGCATTGCATTACCGATATATTGATGAATTTCAATTGCCCATCCTAATTCCTCTAGTAGTTCACGATGTAAGCATTCATCTTTTGTTTCGGTACCTTCCATACCGCCACCAGGTAAAAAATAACGGTCTCCTTTTTGGATAATAGCAATGTTTGAAGAAGTTGAGTTAAAAATAATTGCATAACAACTAGGCCGTAATACATATTGCTCAGTAGGCTTTTTATAACCAAAAATAAGTTTAGATATCATAAAACAAGTCACCTCTCTATAAAATACACAAAAGGAATAATAAGGTAAAAATAGAATTGTATAAGTATAATCTTACGAGATTGGAGTGATAACAAAATGATAAATCGAAAGTGTTCGCGCTGTAAAGAAATTACAGGTACATTGCACGGTGGTAAAAAAATTAAGGAAGAATTTCTATGTGAGGACTGTTTACAAAAAGGTATTGCGAGCGGTGAAATCGAATTATCACAAGTGGAGCAAGAACAAACTTCGTATCTTTCTATAAAAATATTAAAAATAATGAGTGTGATTTATTTAATAGCATCTATTTTAATGGCTTTTTCAACCGGTCCATTTATACATAATATAGGATTTGATGAAATGTCCATTTCAGGCCCAGAATTAGGTTTAATAAGTATTGTTATGCTAGGTTCTTTATTCCAGTCTATTCTTGTATTTTGCGGGATATGGGTATTCATCCTTTTAGTAGAAACAGTCATTAAAATTTATGAAAAAATGAAGTGAGTGAGAGGGAGAAACATATGCGAGTAAGAAACATCCAAGGGGAAGATTATGAAAAGATTCATTCCGTATTAAATGAATGGTGGGGCGGGAGAGATATGGCTAGTATGTTGCCAAAATTGTTCTTCGTCCATTTTCAGGAAACGAGTTTTATCATTGAAGAAGAGGGAGGAACGTTAGGTTTCTTATGCGGATTCTTCTCACAAACGCATAAAGAGGAAGCGTACGTTCATTTTATTGGAGTAAATCCGAAGTATAGAAGAAGAGGAATCGCATCGACATTGTATTCTTATTTCTTCGATGTAGCTCGTGCAAACAATCGTAAAGTTATAAAAGCAATCACGTCACCGGTTAATAAAAAATCGATACAGTTTCATAGGGAGATTGGCTTTCAAATTGAAGCTGGAGATGATGAGATAGAAGGTGTATCGGTACATACAAATTATGATGGGAATGGCGGTAGTAGAGTTTTATTTTTGAAAAATGTGTAGAAAAATAAGCTTTACCAAAACCCACTGAGTTAAATGTATATGAAAATGTTATCCGTTGCATAAAGAATAGCTGACTTTGTTAGCTTGATAGAAGCTAGTATGATAGTCGAAAGGAATTTCCATAACATAATTTCATCTAAAAAAGAGGGATCTATATGAATTTTGAGAGGGATAGATATTTTTTACAGATGGCATTGGAAGAAGCAGAAAAGGCATTAAAAGAAAACACATATCCAGTAGGAGCAGTTATTGTTGATGGAAATAATAATGTCATTGCAAGAGGAAGGAATAGAGTGCATCCAGAAAAAGACATAACAGCTCACGCAGAGTTAGACGCTATTCGCAATGCAGGGGAAGCAATGTTTGATGCAAAAATAAAAAATGAGAGGTTTACTATTTATAGCACGTTGGAACCGTGTCCAATGTGTACAGGTGGTATTTTATTTGCAAAAATACAGAGAGTAGTCTGGTTACTAAATGATGACTTAGGTTTTGGTGGATATAAAAAGATAAAAAATGCTTTAGTTTTCGAAGGGAAATTTAATAAAATCGACATGGTGGAAGAACCATTTGAAGACTTAAAAACAAGACAAAGAGAACTTATGAGACAATGGGAGCTAAATCCCAATAATATTATTAACTTGCGTAGGGCTATAAAAAAATAGTTATTTCTTTAAATTAAATTAGGATAACGCCACATTACCATCAGCTTAAAAAATATAGTGAAATTATATCGATTTAACAATAAAATATGGAAGAATCTATTACGAATAGAAAGCCGTCCTAAAAGTATTCTAGGATGGTTCTTTTTGTTGTGAGGAGCTAAAAGTATGGAGAGTAAACAAAGTAGAAATGAATACTTACGACGCATTTATAAAGTGCAAGATTATATAGAATCAAACATAAATGATTCACTTTCAATTGAAGAGTTAGCGGATGTAGCAGGATTTTCAAAGTATCATTTTCATCGGATTTTTAAGGGGATAGTAAACGAGTCATTATCACGGTATGTAAACCGATTGAAGTTAGAAAGGGCAACACATCTACTTACATATCGGACAGATATGACGATTACAGATATTGCGTATCACTTCGGATTCACAGATTCAGCAGTTTTCTCCCGAACATTTAAAAATTATTACGGTGTAAGTCCGTCTCAATATCGAAACGACAATAGCAAGAATTGCAAAGACGTAAGGGGAATTCCTCAATACAATGAATGTAAGAAGGTTCGAGGAAATGTTGAAATTGTAACAGCAGACAATATAAACGTCGCATACATAAGACATATCGGTACATATGAAGAGTTAACTATAGCTTTTCCGAAAATGATAGAGAAATTATTTCATTACGCAGCTAAGCAAAACTATCATGTATTTGAGGATACGAAAGTATTAACCATTTACCACGATCATCATGAATTTACTGAGGACTATGATTTAAGAACAAGTCTATGTGTAACAATTTCAGATGAATCCACAGTAGAAACGAACGACGTTGGAATAATGGTAATACCTTCTGGAAAGTATGCAGTAGGACATTTTGAAATATGCCAAGATGAATATAAAGGAGCATGGGACTTTATATACGGTGAGTGGCTTCCAAATAGCGGATATAAACCGAGAGATTCGTATCCTTTTGAAGTATATAAAAATGATCCAAAGCAGCATCCAAAGCATAAACATATAGTTGATATATATGTACCTATCGAACCTTTTTAATTATAGGTTAAAGGGGAAGGAATAATGAAAACTGCTGAAAAGTTAGATCAGATTATAAAAGAAGAATATGAAAATATGAATGGTATGTTAGTAGTGCAGAAAGGTAATGTTATTTTTGAAAAATATTATAACGGTTACGGTCCAGATGATGCATTTCACATAGCGTCAGTCACAAAAACGATAATCTCTGCGCTAATTGGGAGATGTATAGATAAGGGCTATATAAAAAGCGTTGATCAAAGAGTAATAGAATTTTTCCTGGAATATAACGTTAATTCATCTGAAGTAACAGTAAGCCATCTTCTAACGATGACAGCTCCACATCCATTCGTAGACTGGCAGGAACCGTTAGAAGAACTATGTACACAACAAGATTGGATACAATATACGTTAAATAGGATAGGAAAGGGCGGAGAAATTGGATCTTTTAAATATTCATCTGCAGGAGCTCATATACTATCAGCGATCATAACGAACGCAACAGGAAAAAATGCGCGTGAATTTGCGAATGAATACTTATTTCAGCCACTCGGCATGAGAGAAATTCCAAACTACAATATGAAAGCATTTGGATTTGATGACTTATTCGGAAAAGATGTGAAAGGATGGGTTCACGATCCAAATGGTATTTCGACGGGCGGCTGGGGACTAACGTTAACGGTTAGAGATATGGCGAAGTTTGCACAGATGTATTTGAATGAAGGTATTCATAATGGAAAACAAATACTATCAAAATCATGGATAAAAGAATCGACAGAAATGAACCCAAATCAATATGGTTACTTATGGTGGTTACGAGAAGAAGATGGAATCTTTTCATACTGTGCAATGGGTGATGGGGGGAATATGATTTGTTGTATTCCAGAGAAGGAATTGGTGGTGGTGATGGCTTCTGAAGTTGTGCCAGAAGCAAATGATAGATGGAGATTAATCAAAGAGTATATACTTTTAACAGAGTAATGGTGAGCTTGTAGAAAAATTTAAACGCTCCCCGTAACTTTCCTCAATAAAAAATCGTTAAACATTAGGAAGGGTTATTAATCACGAATGGGGGAGAACTATGAAGATATTAATTCTAGGCGGTACACGATTTTTAGGAAGAGCATTTGTAGATGAGGCTTTACAGAGAGGGCATGAAGTTACGTTATTTAACCGCGGAACAAACAAAGAAGTTTTTCCTGAAGTGGAGCAGCTGATCGGTGACAGAAATGGTGATGTATCAAGTTTAGAAAATCGAAAATGGGATGTTGTTGTGGATACATGTGGGTTTTCTCCGCATCACATTAGAAATGTTGGAGAAGTACTTAAAGATAATATTGAACACTATATATTCATCTCAAGCCTTTCCGTATATAAAGATTGGATTCCGCATGACATAAAAGAAGACTATATATTACAACCTGAACCGACGGAAGAGCAAATAAAGGCTGTAGAGAATGGTGAAATATCTCCTTATGAGCATTATGGTGCGCTGAAAGTATTATGCGAAAAAGAAGCAGAGAAGTATTGGCCGGGGCGTGTTTTACACGTAAGAGCAGGACTTCTTTCAGGAATGTTCGATTATACAGATCGACTTCCATACTGGATCGGGCGTGTAGCAAAGGGTGGGAAAGTATTAGTACCAGGAAGAAAAATTCGTCCCGTGCAATTAGTTGATATAAAAGATGTCGCGAGATGGGGGCTAAATATGGCAGAACATAATAAAGCAGGAACATTTAATATAACAGGTCCGAATGATGAATTGACGATGGAAGAGCTATTAAATACGTGTAAAAAGGTTACGAATAGCGATGCTGAATTTGTTTGGGTAGACGAATCATTTATGAGTGAACATAATGTGCAGCCTTGGACAGAGATGCCTTTATGGCTTCCAGAAACTTTTTCATTAGAAGGTGAAACGAAGCCGTGGAAAGGTGGATTTTCAATTAGTATTGAAAGTGCTGTTAAAGAAGGACTTACTTTTAGAAGGTTAGAACATACAGTTACAGATGTGTATGAGTGGATGAAGAGTGTGGACGAATGGGAATTAAAAGCAGGTATTTCAAGGGAAAGGGAAAAGGAATTGTTAGAAAAATGGTATCAATAAATTTAGAGGAGCTCTTTGAATATAGTTGATTTTAAGGATTTATATATGCCTTTTGACTGTTTATTATTTTTTTGCTGATGACGGAAATTGTGATTTGTTTGGCTATTCCATTTTGAATGGGATAGTGCAAAGCGATGATATATACGTATGGAACCATGAAAATGGTAGTAGATCGTGGATTGCTCCTTCTTTAAAGACTTTTATGGAGTGGTGGGAGAGTGGAAAGATGATAATTTAAATATAGTATCAAAAAAAATGCCTTGTTACTAAAGAAACAAGGCATTTTTTCACGAATAATTAATCTACCACTCAAACGGTTCTTCTCCATACAGTTCCCATAGCTTAGGAAACATCTTTTTTAAACCTTCTTCATCGTCTTCATTCCAGTCAAATTCAAAATCTACATCGTCGAATTCTTCATTAGATAAGACATGGTAAAGTGTAAAGTAAGTATCATCTTCGTCACCAGTTTTTTCTGCATATACAGTGAAACCGAAATATAAAGAAAGTTCTTCTATTTCTGGGACGTCATACTCACTCAAATTTTCTAATACAGGAATTAATCGTTCTGGATCTTCAATACAAGCTTCGTATGTCTCTTTTCCTTGATATAATAACCATCCGCGGAAGTAATCGAAAGTATCATCTGAACAGCCACCCATAATAATATAGGCTGCTGCCCATAAACGGGAGGTATAGGAGTCTTTCAAAAGGCGATGCATATGCGTATCAAAAGCTACAATTTCATGTACTGTACGTTTAGCAAGGTGAGAAGTAAGCCATTCTATTTGTTCTTCTTGGTCCTCATCTTTCGTTTTTGCACGATGAAGTAGCTCCCAAAATTCTTCTTCGGTTATCGTTTTTTCTTTTATGTAATCTTCCCCAGGTAACGGGTCTGTATATCCTTTTTTACGTTTGGAAGCAACTAGTTTATTAGCTTCATTCATACATTCTTCTTCTGTTTCAAACTCTTTCGCTTTCACACTGCCAGCTGTGCCAATTTTTCCGTAAAACACAACATAGTCTTTTTCTTTCACAACGATTTTCCAAAACTTATTTGATTTCTCAGTTTGCTGGATTAATAACGTTTCCATCCGTACCCCCATAATGTTTTCTAGTGTGCAATATGATTGTAACATATGTATATACACTTGTAATGATGAAAAATAATAGTTTAGAAAATTCAAAAACCATTGAATGGAGTGGATAAATTTAGTAACCTTATTTGTACAGTAATTACATAATTGTTTTGTAATAATTCGATATTTATATAAGGGGGCGTTACGGATGGATCTTACGTTTAAAGTTGAGGAAACATGTTTTAATTACCGCGTTGGAGCAATTTGTAAACATGATAATAAAATACTTATTCTTCAAAACAAAGGGGAAGACTATTGGTATGTACCAGGCGGAAGAGTGAAAATGCTAGAAAATAGTGAAGATGCGTTAAAACGAGAACTTGCAGAAGAACTAGGCGTTCCTATTAAAGGGAAAAGATTAATATGGTCAGTAGAAAATTTCTTTACACTTTCTGAGCGAAAGTTTCATGAGATTAGTTTTTATTATGAAGTAGAGCTACATGAGTTACCTGCGAATGGAGCGGATCAATATATTTTGGAAGAAGAGGGTAGAACGTATTTGTTTAGATGGGTGCCAGTAGAAGAACTGCATACATATAACTTACAGCCTGCATTTATAAAAGAGAAAGTAAAGGATGTATCAGTTCACACAGAACATATCGTATTACAAAAGTAAACGTATTCGGAGGAGAAAACGGTGAAGGGGACTAAAAAAGAGGTACATATAAATGACAAAGTAATTCGTTACACACATATCGAAAAAGGTTCTAGTACGGTTTGCTTTATGTTTTCAGGTTCAGGATACAATTATGATAAGCCGTTATTTTATTACGCAACGATGCTTATGCTTGAACATAAAATTGATGTTGTACATATTCATTATTCTTACGACGAACAGGTAATGAGTAAACCAATAGAAGAAGTAACGAAAGTAATGATGGATGATATTAATCCGGTAATAAATGAAGTATTAAAAGATGAGCAGTACAACGAGACGATGTTTTTAGGGAAGTCACTTGGAACAATTCCGATTGCAAATGATTTAATGAGGAGAGACGATTTTTTACAGTCAAAAATGATAGTACTTACACCTTTACTAACTTTTGATTCCATTTTTGATTCTATTTTACATAGTAGTCACGAAGGGCTTTTAGTAATTGGGGATAAAGATCACCAATACAATGCAAATCAAATTGATCAGTTATATAAAACGAATTTAACGATTGATGTTGTCAAAAATGCAAATCATTCTGTAAATGTTGGGGAATATGAAACAGAGAATTCAATTGAGGCTATAGCGAAAATAATAGGAAAACTTAAAGAAGTTGTTAGGACAAACTAACCTATTAATACATGCAAAAGAGGTGCGAATTGCACCTCTTTTACTTTAATAAGCCTTCAAAACATGAAGTAAATAATCCTTACGATTCAGCGGATTATAATCAACACGTTTTCGAGTAGGGAAGGGAGCCATAAGCTTTGTGAAACCAGCTGGCTTCGTTGTAAATATGCCTTCTCCTTCTGTAAATGAATGAAGCATGCGTTTAAAATTCTCTGTTTTCGCAACAGGTAATGATCCTGTTAATTGGTAAGAATCATTATATAATATAGGCTCTGCAAAAGTTGCTGGAACGGCAGCGAGCTTATACATTGCGGTACTAATTGCCTGCTCCGGTACAGTTAATTCAAACTTATTTACTGGTTCATATACATATGTTTCAGCTTGCTTTAAAGCATCCATTAATACGATCGGTGTCAAATTTCTAAAGTCACTCGCTGTTGTAACAGGACTAGCATAACCAGTATGTGTTAACGTGACCATAACATCCGTAACTTCCCAACCATATAAACCTTGTTTTAACGTTTGAAATACTGTATCTTCAATTGCTTTATGAAATGCTAAAGGCAATGAACCAAGCTCAACACCTAATTTATACGTTATGCCAGAGTTAAGTTCACCACGTTCAATTTTAAAACCAATTGTTGCGTAAAATGGATTCGCTTTTTCACCCATGACTTCAACGGAATTCCCAATGCCAATTGGCTTTTCAATACATACAACTCGCGTATTTGAGAAAGTAACCTGTAAGTTATATTTATCATAAAGTGTTGTTTCGATAACCTCTTTTTGTACTTCACCGAAAAGGCGAATATAAAGTTCATTATGAACATCATCTTTCCACACTTTAATGAGTGGATCTTCTTCACAGAGTTCCATAAGTGCAGCGTATAAATCATGAATTCGCTCTTTAGGTACCGCATCAATCGCTGCTTCCATTTGTGGTTCGGCAAAGTGAATATCTTTTATATAATCCGTACGTTCACCGATAATATCACCAATTTTTATATCATTCAGTCCCCACACTTTGCAAAATTCTCCGCTAGGAACGATAGTAGATTGAACAGCATTTCCGCTATGAAACATACACATTTTTTTAATCTTTTCTTTATGTGGTAGAGACTCATCGCGTTGTATATCAACATATTTTCTAACATGTAAGCTACCTGAAAAAACTCTTATATAAGCAACCTTTTCTCCAGAAGGTTCACGTTCAATTTTAAAAACAACACCGGATAATGGTTCCTCTTGTGCCGATGTAAGAGCTGGCATTAGGGCCGGAAGTTTTTCAAGTATTTCAGTTACTCCTATACCTGTCATTGCTGAACCGAAAAAGATTGGATACACATTTGCTTGCTGTATTTGCTGTTCTATTTTTTCTCTTAATAGTGCGTCCGGTATTATTTCGTTATTTACATATGATTCAAGTAACGATTCATTAAATGGTGCTAACAGTTCCATACAATCGTCATATGATTTGTATTCAATGATCCGGGCTTCTTTCGTTCCTTCGTTTAGAACAGAGTAGAAGGGGAATGCTTCATTTGAAAGAACCTCTTTTATTTGTTTCATAACTTTTTCAGTGTTTGCGCCACTACGATCAATTTTATTAACGAATAAAATAGTCGGTATGTTTAGTTTCTGTAATGTTCGCATTAAAATTTTTGTTTGTGCTTGCACACCTTCAACAGCAGAGATAACTAAAATCGCACCGTCTAGAACGCGGAATGATCGCTCCACTTCAGCGATAAAATCAGCGTGTCCAGGTGTATCAATGACATTTACTTTTACATCATCAATAAAGAAAGAAACGACAGATGCTTTAATCGTAATTCCGCGTTGTCTTTCTAATTCCATTGAGTCAGTTTGTGTATTACCACTATCTACTCGGCCAATTTCTTTAATCACATTTGTTTCATAAAGAATACGTTCAGTCAAACTCGTCTTGCCAGCGTCTACGTGCGCAACAATCCCTATATTTATTGTTGTCATTTATGAATATCCTCATTTCATTTTCCATTTTCATTTCCTCATTTCTATTTGTGTATTGCCGCATTACAATCACTCTCCAGTCATTTAAATTATTACTATTATAGTGCAATTAACATTATTTGTAACGAGACAAAGCGCCTTAATTTGGAAAAAATAAAATAAAAACAAAATGCTTGCATTCTAAATCGATATAGATTATATTAATTGACATATCAACTATTGATACATCAAATGTTTTTATTTTGATTGTAAAGGAGGGGTAATTTGACAAGTTCATGCTCAAAAGAAGCGATTATTTTATATAAATTACACTTTCTAAATAAAGAAGTAAGTTCGAAATTTGAAGGGTGTACGGGTATGAGCCAGTCTCGATTAGAGCTTATACTTCAATTATTTGAAGTAGGTGAAATTAGTCAAAAAGCACTTCAGCAAGAAGTGAACATTGATAATGCTGCGATAACGAGGCATTTAAAACAACTAGAAGCAAACGGAATGATTGTAAGACGTAAAAATCCAGACGATAACAGAATTACGTTAGTTTCTCTTACTGAAGAGGGACGAAATAAAATTCAGGCGTTTCAAGAGGAAAAAGAACGTTTTGCAGCATCTGCATTTAAAGGATTAAGTGAGGAAGAACGCGATAATCTTTTAAATATGTTAAATCACATTCAAGAAAATATAAAAGAATTATAAAAAAGGGAGAATACAACTATGACTAACTCAGTAAAAATAAATGATTTTAACGAAATTTTAACAGGACGTCGTTCAATTCGTAAGTACGACCCTTCAGTGAAAATTAGCAAAGAAGAAATGACAGAAATTCTTACAGAAGCAACACTTGCACCATCTTCAGTAAATATGCAACCATGGAGATTCGTAGTGATTGAAAGTGACGAAGCGAAAGCAACACTTGCGCCACTTGCGAAATTCAATCAATCTCAAGTAGAAACATCTTCAGCAATGATCGCTTTATTTGGTGATTTAAACAACTTTGATAACGCAGAAGAAATTTACGGTACAGCAGTAGAGCGCGGTTTCATGCCAGCAGAAGTAAAAGAAGACCAGATGAAAAAACTTTCAGCTTACTTCTCAATGGTTACACCAGAAGTAATGAAAGATACAGTATTAATTGACGGTGGTCTTGTAGCAATGCAATTTATGCTAGCAGCTCGTGCTCACGGTTATGATACTTGTCCAATTGGTGGTTTTGAAAAAGACCAAATCGCTGAAGCGTTCGGATTAGATGAAGAACGCTATGTGCCAGTTATGTTAATTTCAATCGGAAAAGCTGCAGACAGTGGTTACCAATCAGTACGTCTTCCAGTTGAAAAAGTTGCTGAGTGGAAGTAATTTCAAAAGAAATAAGTGAAATATGAGAGGGGAAACACCATGATTATTATTCACGCAACATTTCAAGTAGATCCAGCGAAACAACAAACATTTTTAGAAGAAGTTCAACCATTACTTCATGGTTCAAGAGAAGAAAGTGGAAATGTATCTTATGACTTATATAAAGATACAGAAAAAGAAAATGTTTATACGATGGTAGAAGTATGGAAAGATGAAGCAGCAGTTGCGAGCCATAATACGAGTGAACACTTCACATCTTTCGTTAGTAAAGCAGCACAATTTTTAACTGCTCCTCTTGATATAAAAGCTTATAATGGAGAGTTAGTAAAATAATAAGGTAGAAAAAGATGACTTTAGCATATTGGTCTTACCCCTGTCAAGTAGACAGTAATAGATTAGGTGTCTTTTCATTAAGCAGCCTTAGTTCCAAATTCAATAGGACTAAGGTTGTTTAATCTTTTTTGAAATCTTTTGTTATTGTAATAGCCCATATATCTTTTAGTAGCCTTAAAAACTTCTGCTTTTTCATGAAACGTATGTCTATAAAAGCATTCTGCCTTAAAATGACTAAAAAAACTCTCTATACATGCATTATCGTAACAATTTCCCTTCCTAGACATACTCACAGTTATTTTGTGCTTTTTAAGTAATTGGTTATATTTTTTTGACGTATACTGATAACCTCGGTCGCTATGTAATACTGTTTCGTGGACTTTTCTTTTTCTTAAGGCTTTATTGACTGTGTCTGTAACTAATTTTAAATTGTTGTATTCGCTCATTTGGTAGGCCACAACTTCGTTATTGTAAAGGTCTAGTATCACGGAAAGATATATGCGCTTATTGTTAAAGGTAAGATAGGTTATATCTGTAACCCATTTTTCATTTGGTCTTGTAGTTGAAAACTCTCTGTTTAACAGATTTTCCGACACGACGCATTGTTCTTTTAAACCAAAATGCTTCCACTTTTTCTTTCGAATCTTAGCTTGTATCCCCATTTTCCTCATTAAACGATATACTCTTTTGTGATTTATCTGTAAACCATAATACTTTTTGAGCCATATACAAATTCTTCGGTAACCATAGCTTCCATTTATATCTGGATCTCGTTCGCATTCTACTATTTTAGACATGATAAATTGATCCTCTTTCATCTTTTCAGAGGGATCGTTGATTCTTTTTTCCCACTTATAATATCCACTTCTTGAAACACCTGCAATTTCACAAAGCAATACAATTGAAAAGTTCTGTTTTAAGGTATGAATGACTTCGTATTCTACTGATTTACTTTTGTTGACCTCATCTCCTTTTTCGTAGCTAATAGCTTTTTTAAGTATGCGTTTTCCGCTTCTAATCGTTGTATTCTAGCGTCTTGACTGACTTCATTTGTTTGTTTAGATCTTCCACGTTTTTCTTGTAGGCCCAGAATCCCCTCATTTTCATATTTTTTAATCCATCTATCTATAACTGAATATGTAACTCCTAATTCCTTTCCAATTAATTTGCTTCCAATTCCTCTATGTGAGTACAATTCAATAGCTTTCATTTTAAAATCAATTGAAAAAGTTCTTCTAATTTTCCCCATAAAAAATCCCCTCCATAATAAACAGTAAAGTAACTTTCTTTCAACTGTCTACTATAAGGGGATCATATCATATGGCTGAAGTCATCTTTTTTGTATAAGTAGAATCCATTTTGGACTCAGTTATGTTGATTGATAAGTGTTGCTCGTATCCTCAGTAACTGTGGTGAATTGTATGTTAAATTCGAACATTCGGTTTATTGGGATATTTTTCCGTGGTATAATTTTCTTGTAAATAAAAGGTAGAGGGGAGTAAGTAATGGGAGAATTTCAAAGTAATTTGCATACGGCAACACAACTTGCAACGAAAATGAGAACTGCTTCAGATAGAATGCAAAGTGCTACTAGTCGTTCTATAAATAAAGCAACGCGTACTACACTATCTGTGAACTTTAAAGCACAAGAAGCAAATCAACAAAATTTACAGATCACGAAACAATTTTGTACTGCTTTTCAACAAACAATTGATAATATCCATTCCGTAGCAAATGAATTTGAGAAAATGGATACAGGACTTCAAAAGACTTTTCAATAATGTAACAACCTACGTAAAGGGGAAAAGGTAGGGAGAAAAGATGAGTCAAGAAATTGAAACGAGAATCAATCAATGTAATCAAAAATTACGAATTATATTTGAAGAACAAAATGAAAACCGAATCGCGCTGCAAAATCAAGAACGAGCTGAGGCTAGTTTTCATGAATGGAAAAATAGAAGTAATCGTTTATTTAACCGAATAATAGAAACTTGGCACGGCGACAAAGAAGTGTTTCACCTTTTTACGAATATGCGGCAAGAAATCGGACAGTATGAAAGAAAACTTACATTCGAATTAGAAATTGAAAAAGAGACGTTGCTTAAAGAAAAACGGCATCTCAGTGAGAAAGAAAACGACCTTTCCTATGAACAGCAGCAACTACAAAGGGAGGCCAATACATGAGTTTAAACATGTATTTGGGAGAAGTACAAAGTCAAACTCAAAGTATGAACGCTATATGTAATGCTACGATTCAAAGTATGGAACAAGCCATTCAATCTATTGATGCATTTGCGATAGACACAGTATTACAAGGACAAACATACAGTAGTGCAAAAGCCTACCTTGTCCAAACATTTCGGCCATTAGCGCAAGGAATCATATGCTTATGTGAAGAATTAATTCGCCAAAATGAAGCATTTCCAAATGAGTTCCAAGCGAAAGTTGCTTCGACAGATGTGATTGAACAAGAAATAAGAGAACAAATAAGGGGAATTAATCAATCGATTACAAGTATAGAAGCAATAGAAGTACTTACACCAATGCCCGGAGTAGGTGCAATTGTAACGGTATTAGGTGCAATGAGAAAAAAACTGGAAGAAAAACTAGAGCATTTATATGAATTCAATCATTCATCCAGCAACAACTACAGCACCGCTCTCCAATTAGCAGCTAGCATCACAGCCGGACTCGCTGAAGTGCAAAGTGGGAAAGGATTTAGTCCTGTGAGTGGTACGTTTAGTACACAAGGGTTGAATATGGATTGGGTGAGTTCGATTCAGGGGATTATAGAAGAAATAGCTCGAAAAAATGATCAGTCAATTAAAGATATAGAAACAAATAACATAATTGAGAAGAAATCTCCGGTTAGAAATGCTTGGGACGATGCGACAGACAGTATAGTTGGCACGTTTGAAACAGCGAAAAAGATGTGGGAAGCTATTCAAAGAGGATCGGGGAAAGCTATTGGTGATGAAATCGAGTCCGCAATAGCTTTAAGTAATATGGACATAGGAACTTTTATTAATGTAACCTATGCACTTTTCCATTTGGATGAAACTGCAAAAAATATGTGGCATGCATTTTCAAATAAAATAAAACGAGATATGATAGAGGGAGATGCAGAGAGTCGTACAGAATTGACTACCTATGGATTAACACAAATAGCTACCACAATATTAGGCGATAGGGCACTAAATAAAGTAGGCCATATCACAAAAGGAGCAAAAGCATCAAGTGGAGTAAGTACATTTGCTAATGCAGTAAAACTAGCAAAAGAATTGAAGCCTACGCTTGAAATGTTACAATCATTTAAGAGAGAGGCTTCCTATGCATTCTCTAGTATTGGTGGAACTATCGTAACCAAAATACCTCAAGGCGAATTAATAGAAGCTTATTATAAGTTTGCGAAGTCTAAAGATGGTAGTAAGGGTACGGGTGGATTCAGTAATGGAACTAGTCGGGCTAACAAGGTTAATATACCCGAAAGTAGCATTAAACATTCAAATGTAGGTGACTTTACAACACATCCTAAAACAGGAGATATTTCAAAAATGAAGGGTGGAGGACATGGACAAAGTAATATTGAATTTTTGGAAAAAAATAATGTAGATTATAATATAAATAAAGTATACGAAAACGGTGTTAGGGTAGGTAATGTGCCTGGACACAAGGTGAAAGCAAAAAGAACAGGTTCCAATCAATCATGGTTTCCAGAAAGCTGGACAGAGTCTGATATTACAGCAGCAGGTGCTAAGATTGCTGAATTGCCCGGATTTGCGAATACAGAAAATGGTGTGGCTATTTTTAGAGAGTATAATGGGGTTAGGGTTGGAGTTATAAAAACAAATGGAGAGATAGGGACTATTTTTCCAGATGCGACTAAACAACCGTAGATAGAGTTTGGAGGATTAATATGGATATAGCAAATAAAATGGAAGTTATATTAAATGAAAGAAAAAAATTAAATTTGAATGATGACTATGGGATACAAAAAAGTTGGAATGAAATAATAGAAGTTCTCTCAGAAAATGAGGAAAATACTATAAGATATTTAGAGAACTGTAGTAAAGAAGAGTTATATTGGATAAGTGAAGTTTTGGAAGATATAGTAGAAATTATACAAAGTAAAGAACTAATTAATTGCTTAAGAAAATTAGATGGAAAATTTCCAGAATTAGAAATGACAAATGATATTGATATTGCAGAAAGTTATATAGAAAATCCTTAAATTAAAGGAATAGTTGGTGTGCTTAAGTATAGAACCATGGGATATAATGATACTTTCTTGAAATTCATAGATCATGATGGTTGTACCATCGTGGAGTACTGTGTGCAATGAGAGAATAGAAAAAGAATTACGAGCTTAGGCGAGATGACATTTTACTGTACGACGAATATTAAAGACTTGGAATGGGCAAAAATTTACAAATTTATGCTACTTAAAAACATATGAACTTAAAGCACTTGGTTGTCTATTTGAGACAATAAGTGCTTTTTTAATTGAAAGGTAAGCTATAAATTTATCGAAATTATTTTTATGAATTAAAGCTAACAGAATATGCACATAGGCTTCAATTGCAGGTATATAGTTTGTTTTTCAATGTCAAAAAACATTAAAAAAAACAGGGCAATATTATTAAATAGCCGGGTCCATTCTAGAAATGTTTGAAGGTATCTCGCTCATAGGCGGATCTAATTTCTTAACTATCGTGGCAGAAGTAGGAACTGGTGGGTTAGCATCACCAATTGTTATTCCATTAGATATAGCAGCAACAGCTACTGGGGCAAGTCTTTTTGTACATGGTAGATTTGTTTGGAATAAATCGATTCAAAATACTAAGGATACTATTCAAGAAATCCAGTCTTCTGGTGGGGGTGCGGCTAACGGTAAACCTAGCAGTAACAAAAACACAAATGTAGATAATTTTGATGCAAAAACAGCTACAAATAAGCAAAAAGGGAATTATGGTGAAATAAAATCTAGTGACAATTTATTGAATAATCAAAGTTTAAAAGAAGCTGGATTTGATTTAAAGCCAGTCGGAAAAAGTGCACCATCAGGCATAAATGATAAAATAGTAAAAGGAATTGATGGATTATACGAAAATGCAAATGCAGAATCAAAGATCAAATATGTTATTGATGAAGCTAAGTTTGGTAGTTCACAATTGGGGAAAACTAAAGATGGACGACAAATGTCAAATGATTGGTTGAATGGTGCGAAGACCCGAAAAAGTAGAATATTGAAGGCAGTTGATGGAGATGCAAAATTAGCATCAAAGATTACGAAAGCATTACAAGATCAGGAAGTTGAGAGAGTGTTATCAAAGGTTGATAGTAGTGGAAATGTGAAAACATTTAGAATAGATGCAAAGGGAGACATAATTGGAGAATGGCCATAATTTAAGGAACTAGGAGGAATTGAATAGTATGAGAGATCCTTTATGTATAGAAGAAAAATGTAGAGAAGGAATAGAATATAATAAAGAGTTTATTGAGGAAAATAGAGAGGAGATTAAAAGTTTTGAAGAAGATGAAAGGAATGGTATTCAAAGAAAGGCTAAAGATAATAAAAGTCTTATAGAAGGAAGGTATCTATTAAATTTTAATTATGAGTTAGAGGATATTAACGCAAAATATTCCCTAGGAGAAGCTATCCATACAATAGAAGGAGATTTTGACAAAGCTCTTATTGATTTGGGGCATATAGGGGAAAGAGAAGTTGGATATTTAAATCTAATTTGGATGATATCTCTAGGGATTTTATTAGAGACGGAGAAAAAGAATCTTGTAAGTTTAGCTAAACTAGTTGAGAAGGAAAATATGAACGACGCAGTAATTGATTTCCTCTTATGCGCTAGTGATATCGGATACACAAACATGACGAACAGATATTATAAAGAAAATCCATATGCAAAAACGAGAGAGATTATAGAACTTGCACAAACAGATAAAAAAGAAGCATCTAAAAGATTACAAACGTACATGGAGAAAGAATGGTTTAAAGGCCATTATGATTATGAATGGAAAAATGCGCACAAAGAACCTGGATATGTGGGGTACTGGAGCTTTGAGACAGCTGCAATAGTAAAGATACTCGGACTTGATGATACAAGTTTAAAAGATAATAATCATTATCCATATGATTTGGCACATTATAAAAATGAAATGAAATTTAAGCATAAAGACCTAAGTGAATATCACTATGAAGATGAGACAGAAGAAATCGAGGATATAGTAGAAGGAATTGAACATAATCCTGCATTGGAAAATATTATTCCGCCAAAATGGCATTCATTGGTCAATGAATTAATACATGATTATGAGAATATGAATGATTGTAGTTTTTATGAAAAATACAAAAAAACGATAGGAATAGGTCAAGTGTGGTTCTTACCACAAGAGTATGAAGAAGAAAATGAGCAAAAAAATCTATTAGGAAGTTTAATTGTGTTTGCCCTGACGGTAAGAGATTATATATTACAATTGGACTATAAAGAAGATTTAGAAGACTACATTGATAATCTTAAAAATTTCTGGAATGGATCAGAGACAAAGTTAGTTCAATTTATGTTAGAGAATGATCAAAATTATTATGCATGGGTACCAAAAGAAGCAAGCATCCCAAATATGTATGAAGTGAAGATTGAGAGTGTCGATGTAGAGGAAGTTCTATAACGAACAAATCGAAATGGTTTTTATTATATGTAATATTAGAATGCATTTTACTAGTTAATTCAAAACAATGCACGCGTGGCAGAAAAAAGGATGTATTGTTACTAAAAATTAGAGGGAAAGAAGGCTGTTGGATTGAGTTAAGCACCTCATTGTCAATATACGACAATAGGTGCTTTTGTGCGTGCAATGAAGAAAAAATAAAAGATTTATTTTCACTCTATTTCATCTTCGAATTACATGTTATAATTTGGAAAATTATATTCTTAATTTTTAGATAATTAAAAGGTGGTAGATTACTATATGAGTACATTAAAGAAAATTACTAATAATATTTCGAAGGTTATTATAGGAAAAGACGAATCGATAGAACTAGCAGCCATTGCTCTAATAGCAAGGGGACATATTTTATTAGAAGATGTACCTGGGACAGGAAAAACAACATTAGCGAAAAGTTTGGCTAAAAGTGTGGACGCTAAATTTCAAAGAATACAATTTACAGCGGATACTTTGCCTGGAGATGTTATTGGTCTTGAATATTTTGATGTGAAGGAATCGGATTTTAAAACGAGGTTAGGTCCTATTTTTGCAAATATCGTATTAGTGGATGAAATTAATCGAGCTGTACCGAGAACACAATCTTCGTTACTTGAGGTTATGGAAGAGCGTACTGTTACAATTGCGAAACAGACACATTCATTATCAGAACCTTTTTTAGTTATAGCAACGCAAAATCCACTCGAATCTGCTGGCACATTTCCGTTACCAGATGCTCAGTTAGACCGGTTTTTACTCACAATACGCCAAGGTTATCCTAAGAGAGAAGCTGAAAAGGAAATGATGAATCGGCTTCAAATGAATGATCCATTAGAAACGTTACATTCTATTATTTCAAGTAAAGAAATTATTACGATGCAAAAGCGTGCAAGAGAAGTGTTAGTAGGGAATGATGTGCAAGATTATCTCCTTGAAATTATTGAAGCAACTCGTAACCATGAGTTAATTGAAATTGGTGTAAGCCCTCGGGGAACGTTGGCATTTATGAGAGCAATTCAAGCACGGGCAATATTAAATGAAAGAGATTACTGTACGCCAGATGATATTAAGACGCTCGCTGCATCAGTTTGTGCTCATCGTTTAACGTTAACGATTGAGGGAGAGATGAAAACGACGAAAGAACAAATTATGAAAGAAATTCTTCATACGATTAGTGTGCCAGTGGAGAATGTACGATGAATCAACAGCTTGTGTATACACCTTTAGCGGAGCCTTTCGTAATGGGGGTTATGTCAGTTGTAGCCGTTATTTTAAGTGTATTTTCAAGTAATCTACTGTTTTTATCTCTCGTATTTTTATATGTAATTTTAATAGGTGCTATGCATGTATATATACGTAAAGTATCTCGTGTTGAATGGGAATACAGTCAAGGGAATTCGAATGTTTTTATAGGTGAAACGAATATGTGCAAAATGAAAATTTCAAACAAGTCGATATTTCCTATTCTTAATATCGTATTTAGATTTAAATGTGAAAATAAGCTAACTTGGAATCATGATGAAATAAACAAAAATCATAGTACAGGTTCAAATTATTATATGAATTTTAATTTAAAAGGAAGGGAGTCAGTTTCATTTGATTTGCAAGCTGTAGCGTTAAAAAGAGGCATCGCGAAATGGGAAGAAGTTGAAATTGTTATTACTGATCTCTTTGGATTTATAACGAACCATATAACATATAAACAAGTTGATACGCCCTCTTATTTAGTCTTACCAGCTGTTCCGGAAATACAAGTTCCTGAATTACAAGAATGGTCACGAGGATTTCGAAAAGCGATGTCTTCACCCTTATATGATGAAACGAAAGTAATGGGAGTAAAGTCTTATGAAAATGAAGATTTTCGTTCCATCCACTGGAGTGCAACAGCGAAAACAGGGACGATAATTGCGAAAAAGTATGAGCGAACACAATGTGATAAATACGCGATTTATCTTAACTTGCAAAATAAAAGTGGTGTTTTTTTGCGAAATGATATAGAGGAACTAATTGAATTAACAGCAGGTATATGCAAACAACTTCTTATGCAAAACTGTTCGTTTGAAGTATGGATCAATAGTGTAAAAGATAACGGTTTGCTACATATAAAAAATGGGGATAATCGGAAACATTTGCAAAATGTATTAAGGGTACTCGCCTCGATATCAGACCAAGATACGCCTATATCTTCTTCTTACTTTTACACAGCAGGCTTTCGTCGAAAGGAACTGGATGCGGTTCCTTTAATTATTGGTACTTCACCAAAGAAATACAGTAGAACGAATAAATGGATTGTAATGAAAGAATAAGAAGGGGCTTATGTCATGGGGAATAAAAAGCGGCATATGAAAGTGAAGTTATGGAGTGTAAGAACTTTAATCATACTTTTCTTTGCGATTAGTGCGATAACGTTATCACAAGGTGTTGTGTATGTACAAGACATAGTAAAAGAGCGTTTTTTCAGTAAGACTAAGACAATATCAGAAAGAAATTATGACTTTACTAGTATAGGTGAAAATTTTGATGATTCCAAAATAGATGAAGATGAATATGAAGAAGTAAAAGATACAGGTATAAGAACGAAAACGGGTAGAAAATTTCAACCTTTCGAAAGAGAAAGTCTATGGAGTGACGTGCTTTCTGTTCTTTCAAATGTATGGATTACTATAGTTTTTTATGTGATAATCGCAATATTAATTATATATGCCATCTACAAGTATATTAGGAACAAATTGACGAGAACAGAAATAGTACAGGAGAAAGAATCGATCACAAAGCAAACTGCGGTAAGAAGCATAAAGAATGAAAAAGTCATTCATCAGTTAGAACGGCCGTTACCGACAGATAAGATAAGAAAAACGTTAGTTGAATGGGAAAGAACATTACCATTTCATGAACAGAGAAGGTCCTATGAAACGATGCAACAATGGTTAAAAAGAATTTGTAGAACAAGAGATATTATCTCGTTATATGAGTCTGTTCGTTATGGTGAAAAGACGTATACGGATTTAGATGTGGAAGAAATAATGAAGTGGGTAGAGGGAGACGGGAAGGTGGATACATAAATATCCACCTTTTCTATTTTTATACGGAAATTTGATTGACATGAATTATTTTCTTATATGAAACCGTCTTCAAATAGGTAAACAAAATTAACTTTATTTACTTATACTTCATTACATGTTAACCTATACTTAATTTTTATAAATTATAATTAATTTTTGATTTTTTAAGGGTGTGAAAATGTAATGAAATCGGTATTAAAAAGCATACTTATTTCCTTTGTTTTTTCAGCAGTAGGTATGTGTTGGTTACTGTACGTATTATTCAAAGGAGACGGAGACTGGTTATTGTCTTGGATAGGTGTATTAATGGCATATTTATCTTTATATACTTTAATAGATTTATATTGTAAAAATACATACGATAAAAAAATAAATAAATGGCTTATAAAAACATCGGTGACTAGTTTTAGTTTTGCTGTATTAGGAATCTCATTTTGTATCATACATGAGCTATTAACACCGTGGAGTCTTAGTTTAATGGTGTGGTATTGGTTGCTAATGTTAGTATTATTTTTAACAACTATAATATCATTAATCAGTTTAGTATTTGTTAATCGTAAAAATCACAATTTCACCGTTGGATATAGAATGCTCATACTTCTAAATATATTTCTTACACTAGGACCAGTATTATGGCCGCTATTACTTTCTATTATTGGAAATGGTATGAATGCTAGTGCGGGCTGGTAAAAAGGAATATAAATTAGTTGTGTAAAGAATAGGATGAAAAGTTGATATAGAATTTTAAATGTTTAAGAGAACATGTTTACATAAAAAATGAAAACATGTTCTCTTTTTATTTGCATGCATAACTCTTCCTCAGTTTACCGTATTTAAATTTAAACGTAAGTATTTCGTAAGGAATGGATAAGAAAAAAGAGAGATTTATCATATAGGATGAAAGTATAGCTTGAATCAATCCGATATTAATGGAGGAGAGAAAGCCTTATGAAAAAATGTAATTCAATTAAGTTAGCAAGTTTTGCAGTTTTATTAGCGGGTACGGTTCTATTCACACCTGGTTTTACTGTGACTGCAGAGTCAACTCAAAATATTTCTAGTTCGTCACAAGTACATGATCAAAAGAATCGTAATGGCTGGAAACAAGTAATGCAGGAAACAGTACAGCTTGGTGCTGTAGGAATATTAGCTAAGGCGTCTAACAACGGAAAAACTAGTAGTTTTACTGCTGGCGTGGCGGACTTAAGTACAAAGAAACCGGTGAATTCGGATTATCGCTTTCGGATTGGTAGTGTGACGAAGACGTTTACTGCGACGACTGTGCTTCAATTAGTAGGAGAAAATCGCTTACAACTTGACGATCCAATTGAAAAGTGGCTACCGGGTCTCGTGCAAGGAAATGGGTATGATGGTAATCAAATTACGATACGACAACTTTTGAATCATACGAGTGGTATCGCTGAATACTTAAAGTCAAAAGACGCGGACATAATGAATTCGAAAAAAACGTATACAGCAGAAGAAATAGTGAAAATAGGCCTTTCGCTGCCTCCAGATTTCTCGCCGGGTAAAGATTGGTTGTATTCAAACACAGGATACGTAATACTAGGAATGCTTATTGAAAAAATAACTGGAAATAGTTATGCGGAAGAAATCGAAAAGCGAATTATTGAACCTTTGGATCTATCAAATACGTTTTTACCAGGAAATTCACCCGTCATCCCAGGAAAGAATCATGCTCGTGGATATGTGAAAATGGAAGGAACAGGCGAGTTCAAAGATATTACGTATTATAATCCGAGTTTAGCTAATGCAGCTGGAGATATGATTTCTAATGCGGATGACTTAAATAAGTTCTTTTCATCTTTACTTGGTGGTAAGTTACTGAAGGAACGCGAGCTAAAAGAAATGCTTACTACAGTTCCTATAGAAGGCAAAGGGGTTGGTGACGCATACGGTCTTGGAATCTATGAGACTAAACTTCCAAACGGTGTTTCAGTTTGGGGGCATGGAGGAGGAATTCCTGGATTTGCAACTTTTGCTGGGGGAGTAATTGGAGGCAAACATACATTAGCTATCAGTCTTAACTCAATAGGTGGGGTCGATATTGTTCCGCAGTTAAATAAAATGATGCAAATTGAATTTAATAAATAGATGAAAAGAAAATGAATAGAATTTTGTTATAGTTGTATTTAAAAGAGGTGCTTTTTTAAGTTCGCAACTATGGACAGTAGTTGCATTTATGATATGACATCAAGTGTATTCCAAAGTGAAAATCAATCTTAATGCTTACGACAAAATAAAAAAGGATGTCAGTTACATGACATTCTTTTTATTTTGGATAAAAGAGGTATGTATACAGTTCTGAAAATTGTTATTTTTTAAATTTTTACATATAATGAAGGATATAGGGGCACCAATAGGGGAGTTATGAATGGAAAATACTTTAGTTAGTTAAATATTACTCGTTTTAATCAAAATAATTATGAGTTGATTTGGAGTTGAATACAATGGGGAAAAATCATTATAAATGGAGTAATAAACAATTACGAGAACATGTTGAAGTACTAGATGGTAAGAGAAGCACACACATATTATTAAAGAATGCAACATATTTAAATTCTTATATGCGCGAGTGGATGACAGCGAACATTTGGATATATAATGATCGAATTGTATACGTAGGGGAGCAGCTGCCAGAGCAATTAACGGAGTGTGAAGTTGTTGATTGCGAAGGAAAGTATGTCGTACCCGGTTACATAGAACCACATGCACATCCGTATCAGTTGTATAACCCAGAGACGCTAGCGAATCATGCGATGCAGTTTGGGACAACAACTTTTATTAATGATAATTTAACTTTATTTTTCACATTAAAGCGTGAAGAAGCATTTCGTTTATTAGATGAATTCAATAAGATTCCAGCAAGTATGTATTGGTGGTGCCGTTTTGATGGACAGACTGAATTGCAAAACGGAGAATCTTTGTTTAATCGTGAAGAAATAATAGAGTGGCTGCAGCATGAAGCGGTTCTTCAAGGCGGCGAGCTAACAGCATGGCCAAAACTATTACATGGCGATGATGAAATGTTAACTTGGGTGCAGGAAACGAAGCGATTGCAAAAGAAAGTAGAAGGACATTTTCCGGGTGCATCTGAAACGACTTTAGCGAAGTTAAAACTGTTAGGTACAGATTGTGATCATGAAGCGATGACAGGGCAGGAAGTTTTCACTCGTCTTATGCAAGGTTACACTGTTTCCCTAAGAAATTCTTCAATCCGCCCAGATTTAGAAGTTTTACTGAAAGAATTGTTGGAACTAGGCGTAAAGCAGTTTGATAGATTCTTTTTTACAACAGACGGCTCACATCCTTCGTTTTATGAGAATGGAATGACAAACGTTATGATTTCTACCGCGATAAAACAAGGCGTGCCAGTAATAGATGCATACGATATGGCAAGTTATAATATTGCTCGCTATTATAATATGGAACATGTACATGGTTCGATTGCGACAGGTAGAATTGCTAATATCAATATTTTAGAAAGTAAAGAAAACCCAGTACCAATCAGTGTCCTTGCAAAGGGGAAATGGGTGAAGCGTGACGGTGTAAATACACATGAAGCATTACATATAGACTGGAGTAAACATAAAGTAACTCCATTATTATTAGATTGGTCAATAGAAAAAGAGGATATGATTTTCTCTAATAAAACGGGGATACACTTATTAAACAACGTTATTACAAAACCATACACTAGTGAAATTAATATAGACTGTGATGAATTGTCCACAGATCATGATGAATGTTTCTTTATGATGATTGCTCGTGATGGCAGTTGGCAAGTGAATATAGCTGTGAAAGGTTTTGCGAAAGAACTAGGTGGGCTTGCTAGCTCTTATTCTGGTACAGGTGACATCATTCTTATCGGAAAAAGAAAAGAAGATATGCTCACAGCTTTTCGTAGAGTAAAAGAGCTCGGTGGTGGAATGGTCATAGCAGAAAACAATGAAGTGTTACACGAAATAGCATTACCATTGCTCGGGATTATGTCTAATTTAAAAATGAGAGAATTAATACAGGAAGAGAAACAGATGGTGAAATTACTACAAGAGCGTGGCTACGCGCATGATGATCCAGCATTTACAATTTTATTCTTTTCTGCGACGCACTTGCCTTTTATACGAGTAACACCTATAGGATTATATGATGTGAAAAGTAGTAAGGTAGTTGCCCCGCCCGTGAATTTGATAAAGCAATATTAAAAGGAAAGATCCTATAAAAATTTTATAGGATCTTTCTCATTATTAGCATAAGAATATTGTAAGCCTCAAATGATATAGTATCTAAATCATTTGAGGTGATATGTAAATATGAAAAAAATATTTTACATTTTAAGCGTATTTATTCTGTGTGTATCGATACAACACGTTGTACATTCCCAATCAGATGCACCAGAATTATCTTCGGATTGTCTCGAAGAAAGAAAAGTTAGAGATGAAAAGCATGTGAAGAATATAATACAGGACATTAAATCCACATTTAATTTAAATATTGATGAACATAGTTTTTGGGAAGTAAGTAAAAGAGATCTGGAGGCTGCTCATTTGATGTATGGTGGAAAGGAAAATGATTCTTATTATAATTCGCTAACTAAAATTTATGATAGTGGTGGATTTAGCGAACAGCCCAGCTTATTTGTGAGGGCACAAGAAGCATTTTTACTTTATAAAGAAAAAGATAATATCAATGTAATGAAACGCCTAAAACTAGACGTTGAAAAAGGGGAATGGCTCGTTATAAAAACGAAAAAGATGAAAGGGAAAAAAGTGAAATTCAAGCTGTTGCAATGTGAAAAAGATTATATGAAAAAGAGAAATGAATAACAAAATACTTATTCATACTGTTTTTATTCAACGATATTTTGCTGTTGATGTGAAATAGAAAAAGGTAAACGAACATATTAGCTTTATGGAATATGTTTGTTTACCTTTTTTTGAGAGATTTAATAATTGGGGATTATTTACTGGCTAATGAACTTATAATATTCAATGAATTTGTTCTTCATAAACATTAGATTTTGTGTCAAATGATTTATACATTACCGAACCACCTATGTATATTTTATTCTACAGTATTTATAAAAGAATGTTGGCTATTCATAAGAAATATGATTGGCACGGTTTTTGCTTGTATTACATGTAAGGAAGGGAGATTGTATGTAAGGAATCTGTACTCGTAATAGTATAAAACAAGCTACTATTGCATTATTAATCATAGTTGTATTTATAGCGGAACTGTAAATACATACAAATAAGTGGTTTTTTTGGATTTAAAATTCTGAATTTTCTTTTAAGTTATTAGGGGGCAATGGGATGGTTAAATATTCGAAAATTTCTAAGTGGATTCTTGGTGTTGGATTAGTGACAATAACATGTAATGGTTTGCAAATTCAAGCAGAGACAAAAGAGCAAAATGTGAAGAACGTATTACAAATGGAGCCGGTAGGAATACAGAAATCTGTTGATGAATTGGCGCACCCTTCAAAAGTACAAGAAAATGCATCTTTTACAAAACGGTTAAAATTAGCGGATTTATCACAGCGCCCACTAGCACCAACCGATAATATTAAACCGTTAGCTGAAGAAAAAAAGTATTCAATGGCTGAGTTAAATCAATTAAATAATAAACAATTAACTGATCTTCTTGTGACAATTAAATGGTATCAAATTCCGGAATTATTTCAGTTTAATAGTGATAGTCTTAAATTCTATCAAGATGATAGCCGAATGCAAGCAATTATTAATAAACTAGCAGAACAAGGACAAGCTTATACGAAAGATGATTCAAAAGGGATTGAAACATTAGTAGAAGCTCTACGTGCAGCATTTTATTTAGGTTTTTACCATGATGAATTAAGCAAACTAAATGAGCGTAGCTACCATGATAAGTGTTTACCAGCTTTAAAAACAATTGCAAAAAATCCAAATTTCAAACTTGGTACATCAGAACAAAATAAAATAATTGCATCATATGGAAAATTAATTGGAAATGCATCAGCAGATGTTGAAACGGTTTTATATGCAGGTGAAATTTTTAAACAATATAACGATAATCTTGCAACTTTCATTGAAGACCGAACAAAAGGAGACGCTATATATGAGTTGATGAAGGGAATTGACTTTGATATTCAGACGGATATGTACACGACTGGAAAAGAGCCAAAAGATACGATGTGGTTTCGGAATATCGATAACTTTATTAATGAAGTAAATCGTTTTGCACTACTTGGTACAGTAACAAATAAAAACGGATGGTTAATTAATAATGGAATTTATTATGCTGGCCGATTGGGCAAGCTTCATAGCACGCCGACAAAAGGACAACAAGTTGTTACAGATGCAATGCGAATTTACCCATATTTAGGAGAGCAATACTTTGTTGCGGCAGAACAAATTACTACAAATTATGGAGGAATAGATGCGAATGGAAAAACTGTAAATTTAGATCAAATTCGAGAAGAAGGTAAAAAGAAATATTTACCGAAAACGTATACGTTTGATGATGGAGCAATTGTCTTTAAAGCTGGGGATAAAGTTAGCGAAGAGAAAATTAAACGTCTATACTGGGCGGCAAAAGAGGTGCGTTCTCAATTTTATCGTACAGTTGGTAGCGATAAACCACTTGAAAGTGGACATGCTGATGATGTGTTAACGATGGTTATTTATAATAGCCCAGATGAGTATCAATTTAATCGTCAACTGTACGGATATGAAACGAATAATGGTGGGATTTATATTGAAGGGACAGGAACTTTCTTTACATATGAACGTACACCAGAGCAAAGTATTTATAGTCTGGAAGAATTGTTCCGCCATGAATTTACGCACTACTTACAGGGAAGGTACGAAGTTCAGGAATTATGGGGCCAAGGGGAAATGTATCAAAATGAACGTTTAACATGGTTTGAAGAAGGGAATGCAGAGTTCTTTGCAGGTGCAACTCGATTAGATAGTGTAGTACCGCGAAAAAGTATAATTGGCGGGTTATCTAATGATCCTGCAAAACGTTATACAGCATCACAAACGTTAAATGCGAAATATGGAACGTGGGATTTTTATAATTATTCGTTTGCGCTGCAATCATATATGTATAATAAGCGCCCAGAAATGTTCGATAAAGTACATGATTTAATTCGCGCAAATGATGTTTCAAGTTACGATGCATACCGTGCTACATTAAGCAAAGATAATAAGTTAAATGAAGAATATCAATCTTATATGCAAATGCTTATTGATAATCGCGATAAGTATACGATTCCACAAGTATCAGATGAATATTTAACTCAACATGATCCAAAATCGCTTTCGGACGTTACTTCAGATATTACGAATGAAGCGAAATTAAAAGATGTGAAAGTAACAAAGAATAAATCACAATTCTTTAATACATTTACACTACAGGGAACATATACAGGAAGTGTGGCTAAAGGAGAAGTTGAGGACTGGAAAGTGATGAATGAAGCAACAAATGATATGTTGAAACGTCTTTCAGGAAAAGAGTGGACTGGATATAAAACATTGACTGCTTATTTTGTAAATTACCGTGTAAATAATGCTGGGCAATTTGAATATGATGTTGTGTTTAGCGGAGTGAATACGGAAGAAGGTACGGCTGTAGAAAAAGAACCAAATAATTCATTTGAAACAGCAAACCCACTATCTTTGAATATTTTGTTAAGAGGAACCTTGAGCGATCAAGATCAGGGGGATAAATTTGTTATTGATGTAAAGGATCAAAAAGATTTACAAATTTCTGTTACGAACGAACAAAATCTTGGACTGAACTGGGTATTATATTCTGAATCAGATTTAAATAATTATGTAGCTTATGCAACAAAACGTGATGGAAACAAATTGCTTGGAAATTATAATGCAAAGCCAGGGAAATATTACTTAAGTGTATATAAGTATGGTGGTGGAACAGGGAATTATACGGTACAAGTAAAATAGTTTACTATAGTTTGTTTTGAAAGGCTACTTATCGCATTTTATAGCGAAATAAAGTATGTAATGTTAAACATTAAACTAAGCCAACATATCCCTGTTCTAATTATAGAACAGGGATATGTTGGCTTTATATTTTCAAATTAAATAACCTCATTGGATTTTGACAAGAAAATAATTAATATAGATTTGAATTCTCATTCGTAAAGCATGTTTTAATCTTCTTAATGCTCTTTCATTTTTGTCTCAATGCTTGTTTTCAAATCAGTTGATACTTGATTGAAATACCCCAAAACGATCTCCCTAATATCATCGGATATAACTTTCAAATCACTAGCTAAGTTTTCAGCGAGATGTTCTTTTTCTATTGGCTGTAACTTCGTATAAAATTCACCAGCCTGCGTAAAGTCATCCTGTTTCATTATAGAAGTTCTTTCAAGTTTACCTTCAACGTACCTTCCTTCACCGGTTGTAATTTGATTAGCAGGTGTCCAATCTTGCTGCTGGTTAATCGTTAATTTGCGAAATTCTGGACCAATTCTTCTTCTTTGTGAATCACTGTAAATGTTAGCGCGCCCTTGCAGCATTTTATCATCTGATAGTTCTGCACCATCCAGTAAATTAGAAGGAGAGAATGCGACCTTTTCTACTTGTTCCATAAAATTTTCAGGATTTTTATTTAATACCATTTTCCCGACTGGTATGAGAGGATACGTCTGTTCATCCCATACTTTTGTGTCATCTAAAGGATCATAAGAAAGGTGCGCTTCATCTTTCGGATCCATGAGCTGGACGTATAAACCATACTCCACTGGTTTACCATTTTCAATAGCATCATATAAATCTTTCCCGCTATAATCAGGATTTTCAGCAGCTAATTTAATTGCTTCTTTACTAGTAATGTACTGTACACCTTCAAATGGGTACCAATGATACTTTACATACTTTCGATTACCTTCCGCATTTCTCCATACATATGTATTAACACTATGTCCTGGAATGTGGCGAAGACTTTTGGCCGTACCATTATTAGAGTATAAACGGACAACAAAATGAATAGATTCAGGTGCTTTAGCGACAAAACTCCAAAATCTATTAGGGTCTATTAAGTTATTTTTAGGTGAAGGCAATAATGCTTGAATCGTTTCAGGGAAACGCATTGGATCACGGACAGAAAAAACAGGAATGTGATTACATAAAAGGTCAAAAATGCCTTCTTTTGAATAAAATTTTGTGGAAAAACCGCGTACATTTCTAGCAGTATCCGGTGTTCCTTTCGTACTAACAGCTAACGAAAATCGAACCATAACAGGAACTTTCTCATTAGAATTTTGTAAAAAACTTAATTTAGTATGTTCAGACATCGAATATATCGTTTGAAAATAACCGAACGCACCAAATCCTTTTACATGAACAGGTCTTTCTAAAATTTTTTCATGAATAAATTGTTGTAATGACTCATGCAGTACACTATCTTGCTCTAGTACAGGTCCACGTGAACCAACTGTTTGAGAGTGAAATTTAGCTGGTTCAGTAAGTTCTCGATGTTTATTAAAGTCTTCTTCTAATAATTCTTTCCTATGTTTATCATATTTTTCATTCATCGATATAGCCTCCAAATTTTTTCGTCGATTGTTACTAAATATGATTTTATAGTCTCGATTATGTATGACATACAAAGTTCAAAGCAGTAACATACCGCTAGATGAAAAAAACACATATGTAGTGGACCTGTTGAAATAGAAGAAATTATGGAAAAATGAATATCGGGAAGAGAAAGCACACGTTTTAATAAAAAATGTGGAAGAAAACCACTATTAAAATTTCAATCTTAAAACTTAATTTATAAACGATTATATAGAGAATAAACGTTAAAAAAGGAAAAATAACTAGGAGGAATTTAACATGTCGGATTGGTTTCAATTAGATAAAGAATATATGATGTCTACATATTGTCGGACAGAGGTTGCAATGGAAAGAGGAGAAGGATGTAAACTATATGATGTAGATGGTAAAGAGTATTTAGATTTATTTTCTGGCGTAGGAGTAAATGTACTAGGATACAATCATCCTAAAATTGTACAAACGACAATGGAGCAAGTTGTGAAATCGTTGCATTTACCGTTTCATTTCTTAAACCCAGTTGCAATTGAGTATGCAAAGAAATTAGTAGAGTGTACTTTAAAAAGCGGAAAAGTCTTTTTTACAAACTCTGGTACGGAAGCGACAGAAACGACATTAAAATTAATTGATAAATATAGATCTATTGCGAATGAAGAGCGTGACGGAGTAGTTGTGTTAAAAGATAGTTTTCACGGGAGGACGTTAGGGGCACTACATTTTACGAGACAAGAAAAGGTATATCAAAATTTCCCTAAAACATCTATTCCTGTATACGAAGTAGAGCGTGAGAATATAGACCAATTAGAGGAGACCATTATTAAAGAAAAACCAATTGCGATTATGCTAGAGCCTGTTTTAGGAAGTGGGGGAATTTATCCTTTATCAAGTAAATATTTGCATGGTGTTCAAAATTTATGTGAAAAATATAATGTACTTCTTGTCGTTGATGAAGTTCAAAGTGGTATGGGTCGAACGGGAAAACTATTTGCTTATCAAAATTTTAATATCACACCGGACATTATTCAAATTGGTAAAGGAGCAGGAGGCGGGATACCGCTAGGAGGAATTATTGTAGGTGAAAAGTTATGTGATGTATTTTCACCAGGAGATCACGGGACAACGTTTGCTCATTCATCAATGGGAACAGCTTTAGGTTTAAAGGTATTAAATACATTACTTGATGATGGGTTAATGCAAGAAGCTTATGAAACGTCACTATATTTGAATGACAAACTGCAAGACATTCAGAAAGAAAATTCTTATTATATACAGGAAGTGCGTCATGCTGGCATGATGTTTGGAATTAGTCTGAATGATACGAATGAAAATGTGAAGAAATTACAGGTTGAGCTAATGAATAAAGGAATGTTAGTCGATGTAACACAAGGGAATATTATTCGATTACTTCCGCCGTATATTATTACGAAAGAGGAAATTGACGCATTTATGAATCAGTTTATTATTTGTTTAGATAAAGTTGCTGCTGTAGTAAGTGCTTAAAAATTAAAGCTATATTTTATATAAAGTGCACTCTAATTGTTGGGGATAGTTTACAATTGGGGTGCATTTTTTATAGTTGAATTTTGTAAAATACAGTCGTTTGTATATGATAACGGAAAAATAGAAGGAATTTCGTTATATTTGAGTGGTGAAGAAAAGGGAAAGTAAGTATAAAGATAGTAGATAAAGCAGGTGGTTTAAATAACTAATGATAGAACGTTTTGAAAATAATAGCATACGAATATATAAATAATAAGAATGAGGTGATATATTGGAAAATAATGATATTCAATTTACTTCTTTACAAATGAGAACGGATAAATATGGTTGGGCTAGTATTCAATATACAAATAAAAAGCAGGCTATCTTATATACTCAAAATAGAGGAGTAGAATGGGATGTTGTCAATCCTCTTAATTCAATTGTATTATTTGGGTATCCAATAAACGCTCGAAGCTCTTGGGCATATGGTTTAACAAAAAAGAATGACGATTTATTGCCAGCTATATTTTATACAGTTAATAGAGGAGAAAGGTGGAGTGAGTTTATTTTACCGGTTGAAGAAGATTGGGAGAAATCGACTGATGTTCAAGTACAATTGCATGCTACGAATATGGATAGTATATGGATTGTATTATCTAGAAAGCTCGCATCAAATAAATTTGAACATAATTTATACTATTTGAAAACGAAAGGGAAAGTTTGGAAAGTAATAAAAAATATAAGTATTAGTGATAGTATTTCAGGGATAACATTTATAAACGATCTAATTGGGTTTATTTCATTACAAAAACATTATGAAACATCAACGGTATTTAAAACAATAAATGGTGGGGAAAGTTGGCATCCTATAAAAGATATTCCAAGTCTTGAAGGAATTAATAATGGGACTGCTATGGCTTATAAAGCAATCTATAAAAATAACTTATTAGTAATACCAACTAAAAAGAATGATGATGTATTTTTAATGAATTACTCATTTGATAAGGGGAATTCGTGGCATATTTCAAATAAAACAATAAATACTAGTAAAGTGGCTGTTTCGTTTTTTAGTTCCTATTATGGCTGGGTTATAAATAGTGAAAATGGAAGTGTGTATCAAATAATAAAAAAAGGAGCAAAATGGATTAAAGTATCAAGTAATCCATTGTTAAAAAATGTATTTTGTTTGCATTTTTTTAATCGGCGTAAAGGTTGGGCGTGTAATAAAAAAGAAATATTTACTACAAAAGATCGCGGTATAACATGGAAAAAGGTAGTATATAAAATTAATAATATTGATAAATTTATTTAAAAAAGTCCTAAAGAAATTAGGACTTTTTTTGTTTTTTATGGTGAGAGTTGTAACAAACAATGATAAGAGAAAGGAGGTAAGTGCAGAATTATATTTTTAAAAATAGACGTTTGTTTTCACACAGTATAATTCACTTTTGAATATGTTAATAAAGTAGCAAATTCATAGGAAATGGTAATACTTAATATTTTATGTCACATGATGTGTAAAGGGGGCGTGTAATGAAATCGTTAACGGTTATTATTTTGTACAGTGAAAGAGAGCAAATATTAGAAGAGTCAATTCAATCTATATGGAAGCTAAATCCTCTTGAAATTATAATTTTAGTTCCTAACGATAGAAGTAATTTGTATGAAATAGCAAAGAAACATAAATGCCATATTGTTTTGATGGATAAATATAGTACGTATTATGATGGGTATGAAGCTTCTGTAAAGGCAGCAAAAGGAGATGTATTGTTATTTGTAGATAGTAATTTTTTATTATCCACAAATGAAATGCAGAGATTTATTGAGCCAATTGTTACAAATCAAGCCGATGTAGTTTTAAATAAAATAGATAAATTGATAGAAATAGGTAAATGTCCAAATATGGATATTGTATGGAGAAAAATGTTAAATGAAATTTTAAGTCGACCAGATTTAAAAAGCAATTCAATACTTTCGTTACCATATGCGCTTACGAAGGAAGTAGTGGAAAATATCGGCTTTAATTATATGGAAGATATCGTTCTATCTCATATGAAGATTGTGAATCAAGGGTGGCGGATTAACGATCAATATGCAATCAATACGTTATCTAAAGATGAGACTATAGAGGAAGGAGGATATTTAATAAAAAAAGAGTTATCCAAAAATGAAAAAGAGAAAGTAGAAAGATATTTACGCGGTATAGCTAAATGGATAGAGAAAAAAGGAAGAAGAGTAGGGTTTACTGATGCAGGAAAAAGAAGAGATATTGTTCAAAAACTAGGTGAATGTAAGCGATACCCTTCCTATCATCAAGGGTGGGGAATGCATTCTTCAATTTATGATGGGAAGCAACTTTCTGTCATTATACCAGTACAAAATGAAGAAGAGACTATAGAACAAGTAATACTTGAGGCGAGAAAAATAGAACCACTAGAAATCATCGTCGTTGTAAATGGTTCGACAGATCAAACGGCTAATATTGCTAAAAGACTTGGTGTTACTATTATTGAATATAACGAACGACTTGGTCATAATGTTGGACGTGCTATTGGAGCGCTTGAAGCTACAGGAGATATTCTTTTATTTATTGATGGTGATTTTAGTGTTTCAGGAAGTAATTTGCATCATTTTACAAAAGCAGTTTCAGCTGGTGTAGACATAGCATTAAATGATTTGAATCCGATGTTACACCCTCCGTTTTATGTTGTAGACGTCGTAAAATATATGCTTAATTTAGCATATAATCGTCCAGAATTAAGCAATGGCTCATTAGTAGCAATTCCACATGCTATGAGTAGATCATGTTTAGATGCAATAGGCTGGGAAAGCTTACTATGCCCTAGTCTTGCACAAGTAAAAGCAATATTACAAGGGTATAGAGTAGAATGTGTACATTACGTTGATGTTGTAAAACCGAATAGAATTCGTTTAATGGAGAATGTAAGTCACAATGGGCATCCTCCGGCAGTATTAAGAATCATTGGTGATCACGTTGAAGCTCTCTCTTACTTGATAGAACAACTCGAAATGGATGGAAAGGGTGATTAAACTGTTAGACCAGTATAAAATAATTAACATTTCATATGAACAATTATGGCAAATGGATTTTCAAATTACAGAACCATTTATACTCAAGGTTGATTGGGATAAAGTAACGTATGAATTTTTAATTCGTATTAAGCCCGATGCTTCTAACACTATTGTTTTTGGATCCGGAGCAGGTGGGTTTCAAGAACAGCCAATTGGTCCACCTATTTTTCATCGACATTCTTGGATGGATGAATTTGAAGATACTGTTATATATTATAATGACCCTACGTTATATCTTGGAAAATTATCTTTAGGTTGGGGACAGGGAGAGTTAAATAGATTTTATTTACAAGATATAGCAAATATTTTAGAAATAGTATTTGTAAAGTTAAAAGTTGATTCGAAAAATGTGTTGTTTTATGGCAGTTCTGGGGGAGGATTTATGTCTTTAATTTTAGCTGGATTCGTTAAGGGCTCCACAGCTTTCATTAATAATCCTCAAACAAATTTATTAAAATGGATACCTGTACCAATAAATCTAGTTTTCGATTTGTCTTATCCAAATTTATCAAGAGAAGAAGTTGAAGAGAAATTTGGCGAAAGAATTAATGTTGTGAAATTTTTTAATCACATTAAATATGTACCGAATATTTATTTTTTGCAAAATTTCGCGTGTGAATTTGATGTGCAAAATCATTTGCTACCATTTATTTCCGAATTAGAGCAACTTGATAAAGACACGGAAGTAAATCAAATTATAATTGAATTATATTTTGATAAAAAAGCAGGGCATGCAGCTGTAGGGAAGAGTGAAACAATTGAATATATAAAAAAAGTAAAACCTAATCAGACTGTAAAAGAAGAACAAAAAGAAGTGGACCTATCAGTTGTTATAGTTTTAGGAGAAGAAAAATCAAAATTGAATCAAATTTTAAATAAAGTGCAGCATATAAAACCACTAGAAATTATTATTGTAGCTGATGATAGAATGAGTGCGATACAATCTATACCAACATTTGTTGAAAGTAACGTTGTTGTGATTGAGGAGAAAAGTAAATGGAAAGCACCAGTTCATGGGGCAAAAGTCGCCAATGGTGATGTAGTCTTATTTTTAAATGGAGAAGATGTTATTTTTTCGGTAGAATTAGAACGATTTATAGAACCGCTACTAAAAAAGGAACAGGATGTAATTTTAAATAATATAGACTCGGTTTGTTTTGAAAAGATGAGAGTAGAATGGCCAAGCATTGCTATGGTGTATAAAAAAATAGTAAACGATGTATTGGGGCGTATGGATTTAAAATATGATTCGATGTTATCTATGCCATATGCTATTACTAAAAAAGCAATTGAAGACATTGGATATGATATCTTGCAGAACCCTATTCTGTCCCAAGTAACTCTTATTGAGAAAGGGTGGCGACTACAATCCTCGTCAGCCATCACTAACACCTCCTTGAATAATATGCCTGCAAACAAAACCTCTTTCTATAAAAATGGATTAACTAAATTAGAAGTATATGAGATTAAAGAAAATATAAAAGCTTTGGAGAGTTGGTTACAACGAAAAGATGATAGAGGTAATTATACAGATGGAGGAAGAAAAAGAGAAATTATAGAGCAGTTAAAAAACCAAAAGAATTATTCACGTTTCCATAAAGGATGGGGAATGAATTCCTCTATTTATAATGGAAAACAGTTATCAATTATTATACCAGCACAAAATGAAGAATCAACGATTAAAGAAGTTATTCTTGAGGCAAGAAAAATTGAACCGAAAGAAATAATTGTTGTCATTAATGGGTCAACAGATCAAACAGAAGCAATTGCTAAGCAATCAGGGGCAACAGTAATTGTTTATGAAGAAAGATTAGGGCATGATGTAGGACGGGCAATTGGTGCACAAGAAGCGACAGGAGATATACTTCTCTTTATTGATGCTGATTTTGCTATTCCAGCAAAAGATCTTCATCCGTTAACGCAAGCTGTTGCGGATGGTGTTGATATGGTTTTAAATGATTTAAATTTAAATCTTAGATTTCCTCTATATATTGTAAGTTTATATAAATATATGTTGAATATTGCTTGTAACCGTAAAGATTTAGGGGTAGGATCTACAATTGCTGTTCCCCATGCTATTAGTAGAAAATGTTTAGAGGGAATTGGCTGGGACACTCTTCACACAGCGTGTGTTGCACAAGTAAAGGCAATATTAGAAGGGTATAAAGTCGAATGTGTCCATTTTGTAGATGTAATGAAACCAAATCGTATTCGGCCACAAGAGCATTTTGCGACGATAGGACATCCACCAGCTGTATTGAGAATTACTGGGGATCATTTAGAAGGACTTTCATATTTATTGAAGAATAAGGATTTTAAAGATTTATTTTAAAAGGTAAATTTGTCTATTGAATGAGTAACTTAAACATTTCATTTATGCAACTTGACGATATTTAGTATTGCAATGAAACTAAAATCAAAAATTTTTATTATTTTTAGCTCAGGTACAAGTGAAGAGCATGTTTCACTGACTGATAGTAAATGAACAAGTAACTAAAAGGTAAAGGCTTCTTTATATATATGAAGAAGCTTTTATCTTTTTTATTTTAAGTATGGAAGGTAAAGAGTAAATAAAGTTGTAACGGTATTTTTATTTTTGGATAAATTGATATTAGATATAAGAAAGGAGGGAATATCTTGTCTTGCATCAATAAAAGTTGTTTTCATATTTCTTTAGAAACTAAAGTCAATCCAAATGGTGGGGCAGAAATATTCGTAAGGTGCAATGATGAATGTTTATCTAATTTTAATGTAATACCGTTTATTGCATGTGTTTCTATTTCAGTAAAGGATGATTTGAGTTTTTTAGTTGATTTAGATAGTTTAATAAAACGTTAATTTTCTATGCAGTTAATAATAAAATAACATCTAATTTATAAGACTTAGTAAGAGAGTCGTGTCCGAATTTAATTAACTGCATATATTGTTAAAAGAAAGGAGGGAGAGTTATGGCATGTACTACGAATAATGTTTGTTTAGATGTGTGTCTTAAAATTACAATTACCCCTGGTAGTGGAATTGATGCAGTAGTCGATTGTGGAGGCACATGTGGGACAAGTCCTACTATTGTAATTAGTCCTAGTGGATCAATTGTTATTACTTTACCATTAGTTGCATGTTTCTCAATTGCACTAAAAGATGATTTAAGTGTTGACTCTTCATTAACAAGCCTCTATTTTCAAACTTCTTAAGAAAGATACAGAAATGAAAAGCCTGCCTGCTACTTTTCTTTTGATCTAATGTAAAAATAAAAAAGATGGTTACAACCATCTTTTTTTATTTTGCTATATATTTAAAATGAATTCATATATTATTTGGTGGTAAGAATATACAATTAAAAGCATTCAGTGTTTCTTTTTTGTTCAATGAGGTAAGAAATTGCTTCTATATGATCACCAATGATTTGTTGCGTTGCTAATGAAAGGTAGCCTTCCTGCGAGAAGTGTTTTTCTGGTCGAACTCGATTTATCTTGTCAACGTCGATAGAATGAACATTTTGTACATGCAATCCTGCTAAAATTGTTTTAACTTGACTTAAGGTTGGTGAAAGAAGAGAATCAAACCCAATTGTATCAATGCATTTTCGACTAAAAGCATGAGGGACAGCAGTTGTGGAGCCCATACCTAAATCTTTTCGATTACATGCTAAATTAACAACATGCTTACATGCAGTTACGATAGTATAAGGAACACGATACATGTAGTAGTGCTCTAATTTATTTAAAGCTAAATCGGTTCCATTTTGAACAGATTGTACAAATGGTAATAAATCAGAACTAGGAATTAAGAAATCACCATCAATAAATAATAATATATCACCTTTTGCAAAATATGCACCAACGGCACGTCCGGTATCAATGCCGAGTGCTTCTTTGTAAGTAATAACTGTTGCACCGCAATTCTTCGCCAATTCCTCTGTTTTATCTGTTGATCCATTAACAATAATGATGATTTCTAAAGGTTTTAATTTCTGCACCTCAAAAATGATAGATTCTATCGTTTTTTCTTCATTTTGAACAGGGATAATGATGGATAATTGTTTATTTCCATAAGTATTTGAATAAAACTCTTTACCTGTAATTATTTTGGATATAGCTCTTTGTTCGCCGTTTTGAAGTTCTAAAATAATATCCCGCCTTCGATTATTATCAGTATAGTTTCCTCTTGAATCTTGTAATATATTTACCCAATTTTCAATTGCTTCTAGGTGATAACGAATGAGTTGTTTTGAGGGGAAGGAGGGAATTTGCGGTATAGAAATTTTGAAATGATTGCTAATGCGAAATTTATTTTTAATAATTTTCATTTGTGCTAATATCGGATTTAATAAACTTTCTGGAGTAATTGCATCAAGAATCTCTTTTGTTATTGCATAGGGAGGAAATAATAGTGAGTTAACATGTAAATCTGGACGATGAAAAAAATGATTCGTAACTTGCTGCCAAATCATTTCTATAGTTGGCTTTTGCTTTTGATAAAAAAAGTCATCTAAATTGTTTAATACTATGTCAGCTGATTCGTCTAGTAATGGTTGAAGAAATTGTGTAAGTAAGGAAGATTGGATAATGTAATTTGCATCTAAAAATAAGAGGTACTTACCCTTTGCTTTTTTTGCACCAATTACATAACAATTATTTGATTCTGTCGGTACTTCTAGTGTGATAATTTTACAATTGTAAGATTGTGAAATATCAATGGAATCATCGATACATCCGTTAATAGTAAGGATAATTTCTAAAGGCTGTAGTTGTTCACAGGCTTTCAAAATTTCAGGTAAAACTTTTATGTTATGCTGTATACGAATAATAATAGAAATCGGATTTTTACACATAAGTAGTCTCCTTTTTAATCAGAGGTAGTTATTAATAAGGTTAGATAAAATAGGAGATATATATTTTATTATATACGTAACCACTATTTAGTTTTATCAGACTTAGAATTTTCATTACTTGAATTGGAACCTTTATTTATTCCAGACGCGAGTAAATTATTGAGAACGCTAAGGTCTAATTGCATAGGGATTGAGTTTTTGGATGTAGTTTTCTCATTTTCTTTTTTTGTAGTTAATATAGTCTTTATATTTTTTATTTCTTTATATTGTTTTAAGGTAATGAAAAATCCAGAAATAATGAAGAGAAAAGAAACAGTAGCAAGTAAAAGTATTATTTCCAACATAAAATAGCCTCCTTTAAATCTATAATAATACTATAGTTGAATGTAATAAGACAAAATTCGAGCTAATGAGTTCACTTTTTAAATATATGCAAATCTTTAGTAAAAGTTACTAATTTCTAGGTTAAAGGAAGCAATTATAGAAACGTTATAAATATAAATAAATGAAAGTTTCATTTGTAGTGTAAAGGTATGTGTTATATAAGCTGAACGTCATTCTATAACAAGTTAAACAGGGTTTAATTTTATATAAAAAGAGCATTTAATTGGACAAATAATTAATTATGTGAAATAATAATAACAGATAAGGAGACGTTGCTTTTCCTTAAGTGCTTCGAATTAATTTTATTCAATAAGAGAAGGTGTGCTTAAAGAAGTTAAATTAAATAAGGAGCTGTTTTATTATATGCAACAAAATAATGATTTAAATTTTGAACCTCAAGACGTTAATATTGTTAATCCTAAACAAGCCAGGAAAGCAGTAATTGCTACTGGTATAGGGAACGCAATGGAGTGGTTTGACTTCGGATTATACGCGTATTTAGCGGTAATTTTAAGTCAATTATTCTTCTCTGGTGTTGATAATAGTGGATTGCAACTTGTACTTACATTCGGTACATTTGCAGCAGCCTTTCTCGTTCGACCAATCGGAGGTGTATTCTTTGGTAGAATAGGAGATAAGTACGGCCGAAAAATCGTGTTAAGTACTACTATTATTTTAATGGCACTTTCTACATTATTCATCGCATTACTACCAACCTATGAACAAATTGGTGTATGGGCACCAATACTACTTTTAGTTGCCCGAATGATTCAAGGCTTCTCTACAGGCGGCGAATATTCAGGAGCAATGGTTTATATCGCAGAATCTTCTCCAGATAAAAAGCGTGGTATACTCGGTAGTGGTCTTGAAATTGGAACACTCTCAGGTTACATTGCTGCATCGGTAATTGTTACCATTTTGACGTTATTGTTAACAGATGAGCAAATGCTCAGCTGGGGATGGCGTATTCCGTTCTTAATAGCTGCACCAATTGGTTTGGTCGGTTTATACTTACGCCGTCATCTAGATGAATCTCCAATCTTTGAAGAGATGGAAAAAGCACAAGAGGAATCTGAAGACAATGAACAATTTTCATTCATGGATATTATTAAATATCACAAAAAAGACTTCTTATTAAGCACAGTAATTGTCGCCTTCTTTAATATTACAAATTATATGATTCTTTCGTATATTCCTTCTTATCTAACTCAAGTACTTAAAGTCGAAGAAACAACAGGCTTATTAATTATTTCTATTACGATGGCACTTATGATTCCACTAGCACTATATTTCGGTAAATTAAGTGATAAAATTGGTAATAAACGCGTTGTGCAAATTGGTTTACTTGGTTTAACTGTATTTGCAATTCCAGCATTTTTACTAATAGGTAACGGACATATTGCAGCTATATTTGCAGGTATTTTCGTACTAGGTTTCTTCTTAAGTGTATATGAAGGAACATTACCTTCATTATTACCATCACTCTTTTTCACTGATGTACGTTATCGAGCACTTTCGATCTCATTTAATATTTCTGTATCGATATTCGGTGGAACAACACCGCTTGTATGTTCATACTTAGTTCATGCAACTGGTAACCCGCTCGCACCGGCATTTTATTTAGCAGGTGTAAGTATTATTGGATTAGTTGTATTTAGTGTACTATTCGTTACAACTTCAGGGCGTGCGCTAAAAGGTTCATATCCTACAGTAGAAACGAAAAAAGAAGCACACCAAATCGCTAAAGAAGACCCTGAAGAAACACTTTGGTGGCATGAAGAGTCATTAGAAATTGAAGCAGGGAAGAATGCTTCCATTTAAAAAGCAACGTAGAAGTACAAAAAGACTCCTATGAATATAGGAGTCTTTTTGTTACGTTATTTCTTTCGTTTCTTCAAACTTTTTTGATATGCATAAAGCTTATGAATCTCTTCCTTAAATTCATGTAGAAGTACAGTGTTTGCACTATTTGAATAACGCACCGTATTATAAGTATCTATAATAATATCACTTTGAATATTTACATCTTCTTCATCGTTTATTCTTTCTAGCCAAGCCTCAACAGTTTCTCCCCGTTTTCTATTTAAAGGAGGGGTTAACTTACTCTCTAGCTTAAAAATTTCCTTCCGAATTTCGTTATGTGGCGGTTTATTTCGTTTAAAACGATTTTGGCTCATTCCTTCTTTATCAGTAATGATAGTAGATTCGAAGGCGGGCATATTTGGTAAACTTAAATGTTTTCGTTTTTTTACTATTTTCCAAACGACGTAAATAGCGATAGCTGTACAGACTATTATTGTAGTGCTATTTATGAGTATTGGATCAAAATCAGGAATTTTTTTTCCGTCTTCAATTTTTGGTTTTAAGAGATGTCCTTTATTTGCCCAAACATCTTCAGTATCTTTTAATTCCGCTGCTTTAATTAATGGCATTAAAGCATAGCCGACGCCTAATGCGACTACTTCCGTTATAAAACCAAAAATAAGTCGAATGAAAGGAAATACTTGAACAATTAATATACTCATTAAGCCAATCGTAATGATAGAAGAAAAACGTAATAGTTGTTGTTTGCGATTTGCCCCGGTTAACCAAAATGTAATCATAAGATGCAAGGCTAACATTAATAGTTTCCACAACGGTGGAAAGGGTGCATAAAATATAGCTGAAACGACAAACCATACAATACCACCTAAAGATTTTTGAACTGGATATCCAGGTCCGACCACATGTACGATAAAGAAAAATAGTGGTAATATGATTGTGCCAAATAGAGAAAAAGGTAAAAATAAAGAGAAAAGAACGATTTGAAGAACTAAAAGTATTACAAATCCTGTTGTTTTTTTCTGCATAAATTTATGAATAAGAAATACTCCAATATAGCCTGTTGTTAAAAATATTGCAATACTAATTAGTTCATCTCTTTCTGTTAATAATGAAAGCAGAAGGAGCAGAATGAAATCATGAATGTGATATAGCCAAGTTTTCAACTGGTTCCACCATCCCTTCACTAGTAATGAGAAACGTTGGCTGCGAGAGAAGAGGGAGTTCATTTCTTTGTAAACCAATGTATATCATTGTAGACGATCGTTCTCTTTTTCTCTTTACATAATGAAGGAATCCTTGTTTCGGAAGTAACGTACTATCATCTGAAATACGGGCTAATTCTTCTAAAGCTTTTGCATATTGTGTTTGTCCTTCATTTAACGGTACATGTAATGCACCGCCTTCTGCTAATACACTAATAAACAATTCAAACGGAATGTGGTGCTTCGTTGCATACTGGAAAATGTATGTTGCATATGAAATAAGTTCTTCTACATTATCTTTCCAACCAAATCCACGATCGGCAGCTAAAGAAAGACAAATCGTCCAACTATAATTTTTTACAGGTTCATATTGCTTCGCCTGTAATTGTTGCATTTTAGCAGATGCCTTCCAATGAATAGAGCGGAAAGACTCACGCTCATATCGCTTTACACCGATAATAGATGTTTCATCATTGTAAAAAGAAAAATTCGTTCGATAAGATCCATTCAAAAGTTGCTGAAGTTCTTGCAAACCTGCTACTTCTTTAGGAGAAGGATACACAATAATTTCAGTCCTTAATTTATCAAAAACAGGTAAATGTACAGTTAATAGATGAAATGGATCTTTTAATACACATTCAAATTGTTCAATTTGAAACACACCACGCTTCGTGGCGGTTAATGTTAACCCCCATTTTTGTGCCGAATGTGCAGGTTGTGAAAATGGGAAAGAGAATAACGTTTTTGATATTTGTTCAATGCCTTGCTCTTTATGCGGTATAAGGGACGAATTTAAATGAAAGTAACAAACGCCATTAACGATTGGTATGCTGGCTCCATTTTTTAAATGAATAAAAAACTGTCCAGATTCCTCAGGAAAAATCCGTGTAGTTTGTTTCTCATTTATGATTTGAAACTTCTTCTCTATGAAAGCGACATATTTATAAATAAAAATCGCAAATAAATAATAGAAGAAAAAGAGAAACATAAGCATTCGTTGCGGGAAAAAGAATGTGAAAAGTAATGCGATTGGAACGGTTAGTTGAATAATATGGAGTTGAAAAAATAAAGGCACAGTTACAACACGCTGTCCATTCATGCTTGTTCAATCTCCACAGGTACGTCAACTTCTTTTAAAATACTTTGCATAATATCATTCTTTGTCGTACGCAGGGCACCTTCCATTGATAAGACGATACGGTGATTCCAAACAGAAGGAACTAACAATTGTATATCTTCTGGTGTGCAATATTCTCTCCCGCGTAAAAAGGCTAAAGCTTGAACAGCACGTACTAAAGCTAATGTGGCACGTGGGCTTACACCGTTAGCGATATAATCATGATTTCTTGTAGCATGAGCAAGTTTAATAATGTAATGTTCTAACGGTTCCGAAACAAATATTTCTTTTACTCGTTTTTGAGCTTCTAAAATATCTTCTAATGAGATGACAGATGTGACACTTTCTAATGGTAAATCGTTCCGAAAACGTCGCATCATTTGTAACTCATCTTTAGGAGTTGGATGACCGATTGAAATCGTCATTAAAAAGCGATCAAGCTGTGCATCTGGAAGAGGGAAAGTCCCTTGTGATTCAATTGGGTTTTGCGTCGCAATAACAAAGAACGGTTTCGGAAGAGGAGTTGACTGCTTCTCCAGCGTCACTTGTCGTTCTTCCATCGCTTCTAACAAACTCGACTGCGTTCTCGGCATTGCACGGTTAATTTCATCTGCTAGCAAAATGTTTGTCATAACTGGTCCAATTCTTAATTCGAATTCGCTTGTTTTTGGGTTGAAGTATTCAATACCTGTTACATCACTTGGAAGTACATCAGGGGTAAATTGAACGCGAGAAAAACTACCACCAATACTTTTTGAAATGGTTTTCGCCAGTAACGTTTTCCCAGTACCAGGCACGTCTTCGAGTAGTACATGTCCATCAGCAAGAAGTGAAACGAGCAGTAGATCAATAACATTTTCTTTACCAACAAACACAGATCCGATGTTTTCTTTCAATTTATTTATCATATGTACCATTCCTTTCATTATAAAAGAGCTAATATTTCTATATTTTAACAAATTATTCAGAAAATTGGTATGATTTTTTAATTCAAAGAAATGGATATTTAATTATTAAATTACTCTTGCATATTTTGGAATATAATTATACAATATCGATATATGATGTATCGTGAGTCGATATATCATATATCGATGTATCGGAGGTAGTTATAATGAATGCGAAGGCGCAAAAATATATTCCGTTAACTGAGGCGACATATTACATATTATTGTCACTCGTGAAGCCGTTGCATGGCTACGGAATTATGCAAATGGTAGAAGAGATGACAAATGGGGAAGTAAAGCTCGGCCCTGGTACTTTATATGGAAATACGACGAAATTACTAAAAGAGAAGTTAATTGTTGAAGTTGCCTCTACAGACAGAAAGAAGTGCTATGAGTTAACGCCGTTTGGGAGAGAAGTGTTAGAGCTCGAGTATAACAGATTGCAGAGATCTGTAAGGAATGGAAATAGTATATTAGGGGAGTGAATGAGAGATGGAGACAAAGAAGATATTCAAACCTTTCGCAGTATGGAGCTTAGAAAAAGAAGAAGCGTATTTACGTAAAATGCATCAACAAGGCTGGGCGTTACAAAAGTATAACGTAATGTATACGTTTAAGAAAACTGAGCCGAAAGATGTAGTATATAAAGCAGACTTTAGATTAGAGTATAAAGATTCGACAGAAAAACAAAAAGAATATATCCAAATATATGAAATGTGTGGCTGGAAACATGTAACGAGTTTTGCGAAGTGGAATTACTTTTGTAAAGAAGTAGAAGAGGAAAATGAGTTACCTGATATATATTCAGAGAAGGAAACGAGGATACAAAAACTTACTGAGTTGTTACAGTTTTTTGTAATTATGTTTGTAACAATAATGCCAGCGCTTTACTTATGTTTTCTTGGACCATCAGAATCTAGAATTCCTTATATATTTAAAGGCATGATAGGATTTATAGGTTGTATGTATTTATATATATTTATTAATGTATATTGGAAGATTAAAAAGTTAAAAAATGAAATATTGTAACAAAGATTGGGTTTATTAAAGAAGATGGTTGTATATTGAATGGAAATCATCTTCTTTAATTTCTATATATCCTTGTTTTGTTAGGTATTTTTTATATAATAAAATATTGTATATTTAAGGCATAGAACTAACAGTTACAAAGATGATACCAGTAACAATACCTAAAAAAATCATAAATGAAGAAGTAATTAATAATAACGAACTAGCAATGAATATCACTTTATTAGATTTTTGTTTTTTATAAAGGAAATAAAGTAAAAGACCACAAATAGTAGAAAGTATCCATATAGCTAAACCGTAAGAACTCGAGATTTTCTTCCAATCGGAAATCCAAAAGTAAAAGATGATTATGTGACAAGTTAATAGTAGAAATGTTGATGGAAGCATTATCTTTTTATTTAAAATCATTTGTTTCACCTCCCTTATATAAATATTACTAAAATGGTGTGGAATTTAAAATATAATAAGGAAGAAATACATTTTTAATTAACGTATTAAACGAAAAAATCCCTTATAGAAAAATCTATTTCTACAAGGGATAATCATATTTTTATTAGAAAGACTGATTTTGCGCAGGTTTAATAAATTGTTCAGGGTTTTCAACAAGTCCGCATACAGCACATTGGACACGGTATGTAGGTCCTTGATAAGCCATATGAAAAGCATTCATCGTTTCATTTGTGTATTCTTCTTCCACTTGACCAGTTTGTGGATTTATTTTGACTGGTTTTACTTGTTGCTCAAGAATATTAAAGCGAGTACGGTTCGTTTTACAACTTGGACATAGCATTGGTTCCATATGTATACACCTCCATTTGTATCATTTCTTAAAATCTTTAATTTTATGCAAGCAAAAAACTTTCTCAATATAAATAGGTGTTTAATGTATTTAAAATTCAGAAAAAATAAAATATAATAAAAGTACGAACTGGTTATGTCCAAACCAAATCTCCTGTTTTATGCCAATAAGCTGGGGGGCCGAGAAATCGGCCTCATTTTTTTTGCTCATTACTACAAGGAACAAGGTTTTTATGAGACTTTTGTCGAAATTTTAGGGATAGATACAAAGGGGGATGTAAAATGAATTTGAAAATGAAGTACATCATTTTATATGTAGAAAAGTTTGAGGAATGTTTAAAGTTCTATAAAGATATTTTACAGTTACCTATAAAAGCAGAGCACGGAACATATATTGAATTTAATACTGGAACTACCATTTTAGCGATGAATACGCGGCAAGATGTGAAAGAATTAACAGGATTACCGCTTACAGAAGGTGAATTACAGTCTTCTCATTTCGAGTTAGGATTCGTTGTTGAGAATGTACAAGAAACGATTGAGCAATTTAGAGAGCAAGGTATAAAAATTTTAGTGGAGCCAATTGTAAAACCGTGGGGACAAACAATTGCCTACATTGCTGATCCAGATGGAAATTATATTGAAATTTGCAGTTCATTAGAATAGAGGGAGAAAGAGAGATGGGATTTCCGAAACTAGAAACAGAACGTTTATTCTTAAGAGAACTTACACTATTAGATGCAGAAACGATGTTCCAATATTTTTCGAAAGAATCAGTTATACGTTATTTCGGAATGGATTCTTTCCAAAATATTGAGCAAGCGAAAACAACGATTCAAACGTTCAAAAATCGTTATGAAGAGGGCAGTGTATTTCGCTGGGGAGTCGAGAAAAAAGGGACGGGCCAATTAATCGGAACGTGCGGATTTCATTTAATTAATAATCATCATAAACGAGCTGAAATTGGTTATGAATTAGATGATACATATTGGGGACAAGGATATGCATTGGAAGCATTACAAGCAATTTTAGCTTACGGATTTGAAATACTGCAACTAATAAGAATCGCAGCGATTGTATATGTAGAAAATAATGCTTCTCAAAAGTTATTAATAAAAGCAGGATTTCAAGAAGAAGGATTCCTTCGAAAACATATGATTCAAAATGGAGTTGCTCATGATACCATTTTATATTCTTTATTAAAAGAAGAGTGGAAGAAGTAATGAGTACAAACGAACTTATAACGATTATGAAGAAGCATAGGGAAAATAGATTCATTTTAGGTATAGATGGTTTAAGTCGATCTGGAAAAACAACATTCGTAGCCAATTTAAAAGAAAATATGAAACAAGAAGGCATTCCGTTTCGTATTTTCCATATTGATGATCATATAGTGGAGCGTAATAAACGATATCATACTGGATATGAAGAATGGTATGAGTATTATTATTTACAATGGGACATTGAATGGCTAAGGCGGAAATTTTTTCAAAAGCTACAACATGAAACAAAATTGAAATTACCTTTCTTTCATGAAGAAACAGATATATGTGAAATGGAAAAAGTATAGATTCCTATTGTAGGCGTAATTGTTATTGAAGGAGTTTTTCTGCAGCGAAAAGAATGGAGAGATTTTTTTCATTATATGGTCTATTTGGACTGTCCAAGAGAGACAAGGTTTCTACGTGAGAGTGAAAAAACGCAGAAAAACCTTTCAAAGTTTGAAAATAGGTATTGGAAAGCAGAGGATTATTACTTAAAAACGGAATTGCCGAGGGATAGGGCGGATTTAGTCATTGAATGATTTGAAAATAGAAGGTGAATAGAATGAATATTTTATGGGATTTTGATGGGACGTTATTTGATACGTATCCTGCATATACAATGATGCTTTCTGAAATATTAGGTGACTCAGTAGAAAAACAAGAAATATACAAAAACTTAAAAATATCATACTCTCATGCAATTCAGTATTATAATATTTCATGCGAGCAGGAAGAAAAGATTAAAGTTTTGAAGGAGAAATTCACGCCAAAAGATATGAAACCTTTTGCAGGTGTCGAAGAGGTTTTGAAATTTGCAAATAAAAATGTGATTATGACCCATAAACATAGGGAAGGGGTTATGGGCATTTTAAAATATTACGGCTGGGAAAAATACTTCGTAGATATGGTTACAATTGACGATGGCTTTCCTCGAAAGCCAAACTCTTTAGCTTATAATCATCTGCATAAAAAATACAATATTGATTTAGCTATTGGAGATAGAGAATTAGATTTATTACCTGCAAAAGAATTAGGTATTTCAACATGTATGTTTCAAGGTAATTGTGATGTAGCGGATTATTCTTTATCACATTACTCGGAGTTTTTTAAGGTAGTGAGTGATAGAGAGTTTTCTTTATAAAAAAAGTTATTAATAAAGACTGTATCTTTCATTTTAAAGGTACAGTCTTTATTTTTTAGAGCTATTATATACCAATTGCCGTGGATTAAAGAATGATTGTATATCTTTAGTAAAGAAATAGTCAGGTTAGTTGTTAGATAGAAATAGACAGATAAAGTGATAGTGGCCGTTTTATCTGCTTTTTATCATAACTAAATTATGGTTATTCATGCTAATATAAACTCATAGCTATATAGAAGGGGTGGGGTTAGTATGAAAACTGAAATAGTTCCTAAAAAGAAGTACAGTATAATAAGCTATGTATCTTTACTCATCGGCATTTTGTGTTTTCTATTCGTTTTTATAACGCCAACAAGGATAGCCAATGCAGGTAATATAGTTGGAGATTATATTACAATTGCCCTGACAGGTGTAGGGATCATACTTTCAATAATCACAATGACGAAAAGAACAGAGAAGAAGGGAATTGCTATTCTTTCATTAATACTGTCCTCATCATTTTTTATATTTTGGATCATAGCAATTATCCTATTGTTTACTGGTCAAATTAGTTTTGCACCGTAATGTGTAATAAAAAGAGTCCTTCTCGTATGAAGGACTCTTTTTACTCGGTATCTTCAGGTTGATATTCTAAAATATCCCCCGGTTGGCATTCTAATGCTTTACATATTGCTTCTAAAGTTGAAAAACGGACTGCTTTTGCTTTTCCATTTTTCAAGATAGAAAGGTTAGCCATTGTAATTCCAACCTTCTCCGAAAGCTCTGTTACACTCATTTTTCTTTTCGCTAACATTACATCAATATTAATAATAATTGCCATATTATTCACCTCAGACCGTTAAATCATTTTCTGATTTTATATCTATAGCATCTTTTAATAGTCTTTGGAGAACGGCAGCAAAGACCGCGATTACCATTGAAGCAAAAATCATAATCATTCCGATAATAATAATGCCAGGGGCGTCATCTCTCTCTGCCACGAGATAGAAAAGTGGCATATCTAATACATATAATACACTAATTGCCAATGCGCTGTACTTAATATTTTTTAAAGCTTGAACAGATAACTCTGAGAATGCGTTATTTTTATCAATATAGTTTAAAAGCTTAAATGTTTGGTACAGTGCGAAGTAATAAGGTATTGCTGTTGCATATAAATTGATAAATACAAGATATTTAATATATGCAATATCTGGATATAATTCTGCAGCGAAAGCTCCTATTTTAGGGACTAAAAAAATGCACATAGCAAGAACGGGGATTCCGATCAGAATCACAACGGTCTTTAAAAAGAGTGTGGATCCTTGTTTCATAAAAAGCACCTCATTTATTTAATATCTTATTAATTTAACACGAAATTTATTGTTTAACAATAAATTTTTATTTCTTTTGATCGAGGATTTATTGTTAAACAAGTAATTAATGAAAAGGGTGTTAAATCTTTTTTATAAGATAGATGATACATACCGATATTTAATAAAGGAAAGAAAGGGAAAGTAACTATTGTTAGCTTTATGAGAATTGGGAACTAATAAAACATATGTAGGTTTTGGTATGGAAAAGGAAATAGTGTGTATTTAAATGAATGCAAAGTTTATGGAGGAACAATCATGTTGAATTATGGTGTGAAGATGAAAAAGTTGCTATTAGTGGCAGCTATAATAGTAAGCGTATTAAGTATGGAAAGTATGATGAATTATCATGCGGCCAAAGCTAAGGTGAAAAAAGTAGAACATCAGCCTAAAAATATAATTATGATGGTTATGGACGGAACGAGTTCAACGGCGACAACATTGGCTCGCTGGTATAAAGGGGCACCGCTTACGTTAGATCAAATTGTAACAGGAGGAGTTCGTACGTTTTCGGCGGAATCAGCTATTACAGACTCAGCGCCAGCAGCAACAGCATTAGCAACTGGAAATAAATCGAATTCAGGATATGTAGGCGTACTACCTTCTATTGTAAGTTCGCCTAGCTTAAAGCCAATAAAAGAAGAGGACAAGTTACGGCCGGTCGCAAACGTATTGGAAGGTGCAAAACGTACTGGCCGTGCAACTGGAATTGTTGCTACATCTGAAATTCAGCATGCTACTCCGGCGGGATTCTCGGCTCACCATGTCAATCGCAAGCAATTTGACGTAATTGCGAAGCAGCAAGTATATCAAAATATAGATGTCGTATTAGGCGGGGGAAAAGCGGCGCTGTTACCTATGAAAAGTAATGGAATCCGAAAAGATGGTGAAAATTTAGTAAAGGTGATTCAAAACAAAGGATACGATTTTGTTGAAACGAAAGATGCGTTATTGAACTCCAAATCTAATAAAATTTGGGGCTCTTTCTCACATCATGCTCTTGCGTTTGATACGGATCGTATAGCAACAAACCCAGAACAACCAACACTTTCTCAAATGACAGAAAAAGCAATTCAAACATTATCAAAAGATAAAGATGGTTTCTTTTTATTCATAGAAGGTAGTAAGCCTGATTGGGCAGCCCATGCTAATGATCCAATTGGGATGATTAGTGATATATTGGCATTTGATGAAGCGGTAGCAAAGGCGTTACAATTTGCGAAGAAAGATGGGGATACGATGCTCATCGCTTTAACTGATCATGGTAACAGCGGCATCTCTATAGGGAATAGGAATACGACAAAAGGATACAATACTACACCGGTTTCTGCATACATTGATCCATTGAAAAAGGCGAAAATGACACTTGAAGGAACTATAAATAAACTGAAATCTGATTTATCAAATGTAGAAGATGTAGCTAAACTATACGGTTTGGATAATCTAACTCATGATGAAAAAGAAAAATTAAAAGCGGCAAAAAAGAAAATGGATGTAGGACGAATTCTTACTACATTATTGGCTAATCGTGCAAATATCGGCTTTACGACAGGAGGACATACAGGTGAGGATGTATTCTTACATTCTTATGGACCTCAAAAACCAGAAGGCTTAATCCAAAATACAGACATTGCGAAGACGATGGCGAAAGCGATGGGCTTTAACTTAGAAGAAGTAACGAATAAAATATTTTTAGAGAGTGAACAAGCCTTTAAGAAGATCGGTGCAACTGTAACAGCCAACAAAACCGAAGGAGCAAACCCGTTACTCGTAGTAAAACATAATAAAGTAGAAGCACAATTATTTGGTAACAAAAATATAATTCGTATCAATGGTAAAGGGTATGAATTAAGAAGTATTATTGTAGAGAGTAATGGAAAGTGCTATGTACCAGAAGAAGCAATTCAACTATTTGTAAAGCATTCTCGTTAAAAAATTGCCAACCAGTTAAGCTAACTGGTGGCAATTTTTTGTGTTTATTCTAAATGCAAGTGTTCGAATTGTTTTGTAAAGTTTTCCATATGAGACTGGTATCAATGTTAAAGGGAAAGTATAGTTTTTTCTTACATTAAAAAATTTCGTTTTGTAGAATAAGAAGTTATACATATAGTAAAGTCTAATGGGTTATCAATTAATATTTACGAAAAATATATTAATACTTTAGAATTTCTTTAATGTTCATTATTTTTTATTTAAGGTTATCCGTTATATTTATAATGTGTTTATTTCAATTTATTGTATTGAAGCTCAGTTTTATATAATTATAAAGCAATCATCAAAATAAAATCTCCACTAGAGTAAATTTATTATTTTTTTGCGGAAATTATTATGCAGTTAAGAAAACTGTAATTTATTGAATTAGAAATATATTAGAATTTAGTTGAAGAAAGAGAGAGGGAATAAAATGAATATAGTGCACTTACGTCCTAAACAGCGGTCTAAGTATCGCATTATGCTAGGTAAGTGGTATTACTCTACAAAGAGGCACATTCAGTGGTTAGCAGACGGAAAAACATATGCAAAAAGGTTCCAACAAGAAAAGCTACCTTGTACAGCAATTCAGCACCAAACAATATTACTTCGTAAGCTTAAAGATGTAGATATGTGGTATCAACAGAATAAGGTTGTTAATTTGAAAATTGCTGTTAAAAAACTAAATGGTATCGTCATTAGACCGGGAGAAACATTTTCTTACTGGCGTTTAATAGGTAAGCCAACGAGGAAAAAAGGGTATGTAGAAGGTATGGTATTACACTACGGATCTTTTCAATCAGGTATTGGAGGAGGTCTTTGTCAGCTTTCAAATTTAATATATTGGATGACTCTACATACACCACTGACAGTAACCGAACGATATCGTCATAGCTTTGATGTCTTTCCTGATTCTAGGCGAACTCAACCGTTTGGGAGTGGGGCAACTTGTTCCTATAACTATTTGGATTTACAAATTAAAAATGAAACGGATCAACCGTATCAACTTCACCTTTATATGACAGATGAACATTTAGTTGGTGAATGGAGAACAGTCTATCCGCAACTTTATCAATATGAAGTGTATGAGAAAGAACACTCAATTCAACCTGCATACTGGGGCGGTTATATACGACATAATGTGATTCAACGTAAAGTATATAATCTACAGAAACAGTTAATAGAAGATCAATATGTAACAGAGAATCACGCTATAATGATGTACGAACCACTATTAGCTTGTAATAATGAGATTAGTGAGTAATATGGTAACCCATAGATTAAGTAGTATAGAAAATATTTAATTCTTATTTTTACTAAAAAAGTTCACTGTTATTTATAGGTGAGTTTGTTTTTCTATCTTATGTATTTCACCCTGCATAAAAAATATTTCTCAACATTTTATTTGTTGAAAAAGATTGAATATTCGTATTATAACGAATATTATGTTGTTATCGGCAAAAAACGATAATTTGCAGACACTGGGGAGGAAATACATTGAAAAAGAAAAAGAAATTAAAACCATTAGCGGTATTAACAACAGCAGCAGTACTAAGTAGTACGTTTGCTTTTGGAGGTCACGCAGCGTATGCTGAGACACCAACATCATCTCTACCAATAGATGAGCACTTAATACCGGAGGAGCGTTTGGCTGAAGCCCTAAAACAACGGGGGGTAATTGATCAATCTGCATCGCAAGCTGAGACGTCAAAGGCTGTCGAAAAATATGTTGAGAAAAAGAAAGGGGAAAACCCTGGGAAAGAAATCTTAACAGGAGATAGTCTTACGCAAGAAGCTTCTGATTTTATGAAAAAAGTAAAAGATGCAAAAATGAAGGAAAATGAACAGGCGCAGCAGCCTGAAGTAGGCCCGGTAGCTGGACAAGGTGCAGCATTGAACCCTGGGAAATTAAATGGAAAAGTACCTACTACATCAGCGAAGCAAGAAGAATACAATGGAGCTGTTCGAAAAGATAAAGTACTTGTTTTACTTGTAGAATTTAGCGATTTTAAGCATAACAATATTGATCAAGAGCCAGGATACATGTATTCTAAAGACTTTAATCGTGAACATTATCAAAAAATGTTATTTGGTGATGAACCATTTACTTTATTTGATGGATCGAAGATTAACACATTTAAGCAATATTATGAAGAACAATCTGGTGGTAGCTACACAGTTGATGGGACTGTAACAGAATGGCTTACTGTTCCAGGAAAAGCATCAGATTATGGTGCTGATGCAGGTACTGGGCATGATAACAAGGGGCCTTTAGGACCAAAAGATTTTGTGAAAGAAGCATTAAAAGCAGCGGTAGCAAAAGGAGTCAATTTAGCAGACTATGACCAATTTGATCAATACGATCAAGATGGTGATGGAAATAAAAATGAGCCAGATGGCATTATTGATCATTTAATGGTTGTACATGCTGGCGTTGGTCAAGAAGCTGGCGGCGGTAAATTGAAAGATGATGCGATTTGGTCACATCGTTCAAAACTAGGTTCAAAACCATATGCAATTGATGGCACGAAATCTTCTGTTTCGAACTGGGGCGGAAAGATGGCTGCATATGATTATACAATCGAGCCTGAAGACGGGGCAGTTGGTGTGTTTGCACATGAGTATGGCCATGATTTAGGCTTACCAGATGAATATGATACAAAGTACTCAGGACAAGGTGAACCTGTTGAGTCATGGTCTATTATGAGTGGTGGTAGCTGGGCTGGAAAAATTGCAGGAACAGAGCCAACGAGTTTCTCACCACAAAATAAAGAATTTTTCCAAAAGAATATGAAGGGGAACTGGGCGAATATCCTTGAAGTAGATTATGACAAACTTAGCAAAGGAATCGGTGTTGCGACATATGTAGATCAAAGTACTACAAAATCTAAACGACCTGGAATCGTTCGTGTTAACTTGCCGGACAAAGATATAAAAAATATCGAATCAGCGTTTGGTAAGAAGTTCTATTACAGTACAAAAGGAAATGACATTCATACAACACTTGAGACACCAGTATTTGACTTAACAAATGCAAAGGATGCTAAGTTCGATTATAAGGCATTTTACGAACTTGAAGCGAAGTATGATTTCCTTGACGTATATGCGATTGCAGAAGATGGAACGAAGACACGCATTGATAGAATGGGCGAAAAAGATGTAAAAGGCGGCGCGGATACAACTGATGGTAAGTGGGTTGATAAATCATACGATTTAAGCCAATTCAAAGGAAAAAAAGTAAAACTGCAATTTGAGTACTTAACAGATATTGCAGTAGCTTATAAAGGGTTTGCGTTAGATAATGCAGCATTAACTGTAGATGGAAAAGTTGTTTTCTCTGATGATGCAGAAGGTCAGCCAGCAATGACGTTAAAAGGCTTTACTGTGTCTAACGGATTTGAACAGAAAAAACATAATTACTATGTAGAGTGGAGAAATTACGCTGGTTCTGACACTGCGTTACAACATGCACGTGGTCCAGTATTTAATACAGGAATGGTTGTATGGTATGCGGATCAAAGCTTTACAGATAACTGGGTAGGCGTTCATCCAGGTGAAGGGTTCTTAGGAGTAGTAGATTCTCATCCAGAGGCAATTGTAGGGACATTAAACGGACAACCTACTGTGAAGAGCAGTACGCGTTACCAAATTGCCGATGCGGCATTCTCATTTGATCAAACACCAGCATGGAAAGTAAATTCACCAACTCGCGGTATCTTCGATTATAAAGGATTACCAGGAGTGGCAAAATTTGATGATTCTAAGCAATACATCAACAGCATTATTCCTGATGCAGGACGTAAGTTACCGAAACTAGGACTGAAGTTTGAAGTGGTAGGCCAAGCTGAAGACAAGTCTGCAGGTGCAGTGTGGCTTCATCGATAAAATAAGGTAAAACGAAGAGGAGCTGCGATAAGTCGGTGAAACTGACTTATCGCAGCTTTTTTCTTCTTGTGAAAAAACTTGCTGTTTTTTTATGTACTTATTGGAAAAATTCGAAGTTTCTTTTATAAATAAAATACTCCGCCTGTCCAATTATAGAAGCTATTTTGGGCGTAAGTAATTTGTAAGTAATGAGTAAGAAAAAAGAGATTTTCATAGTATATAATATTTATTATAGCTACTTTTAACACCTGATACTAATAGTGTGCTATAATATGAATTAGCAACAAAAAGGAAAGGAATTAGAACAATGACCTTAGAAAATACTAAAAATTTAAAAAAACAAGTTGCTCCTTTTGAAAAATCAACGATTAAAAAAAGTGTTTGGCAACTGATCAACACAATCGTGCCATTTATTATTTTATGGTACCTTGCTTATAAAAGTTTGTCAGTTTCTTATTGGTTAACATTAGTTCCAGCACTGTTAGCCGCTGGATTTATGACAAGAATTTTCATTATTTTTCATGATTGCACCCATTATTCGTTCTTTAAAAGTCGACGTGCAAATAGAATAGTTGGAACGTGTATGGGTGTTTTAACATTATTCCCATTTGATCAGTGGGGGCATGAACATTCTATTCACCACGCTACGAGTGGTAATTTGGATAAGAGGGGTACAGGGGATATTTGGACGCTTACAGTTGATGAATATGTAGCTGCACCATTTAGACTTCGTTTAGCATATCGCTTATATCGCAATCCATTCGTTATGTTTGGATTAGGTCCGATTTATGTTTTCTTGCTTAAAAATAGATTTAACCGAAAAGGTGCAAGGCAGAAAGAACGTATGAATACTTATTTGACGAATATTATAATTGTTGCTGTAGTAGCTATACTTTGCTGGGCAATTGGGTGGCAATCGTTTCTGTTAGTACATGGTACTATATTCTTAATAGCAGGTTCAGTAGGGATTTGGCTGTTTTACGTACAGCACACATTTGAAGATTCTTATTTTGAAGAGGATAAAGATTGGGAATATGTGAAAGCGGCAGTGGAAGGAAGTTCTTTTTATAAGCTTCCTAAAATTTTGCAATTCTTAACTGGTAATATTGGATTCCATCATGTTCACCATTTAAGCCCAAGGGTACCTAACTATAAACTAGAAGAGGCACACAATAATACGCTTCCGTTAAAAAATGTACCAACGATTACGCTTGCTACAAGCTTACAATCACTACGTTTCCGTCTTTGGGATGAGAAAAGTAACAATTTTGTTAGCTTTAAAGATGTCAAAAATATAATTAAAAATAATGTTTCTGTTCGAGTGAAATCTGAACTATAATTGCATCGTATATAAAACTCCCCTTAATCATTTTCGATTTAAGGGGAGTTTGTGTTTAAAGAGTAGATGCCAGACCAGATAAGAGGAAAATTTACATAATTCAAATTGTAATTGAAGCAGATTAGGAATTGCTCGTACGTAAGTACAAATATAAGATGACAGTAAATGCATTATGTTAACAAATTCATAGTAAAAGGGGGGATCGTACAACATTATATCCAAAAATAAGAAAAGACTTGAACGAAAATTCCATTCATTTTTCTTGGTGTTCCGCATTCCATACACTTAAATAGGACGCATATTCTAATTCATCTGGATTCTCATGTAACATAGAAATGAATTCTAATTTGTTTCCATCACAATCTAGAAAGTATACACTTGCAGCAGGCATTCACCTTTGGACAATTGGCTCTTGATTTCCTTTTCCTTGACTTCCTATCACTGCTATTCCACGTTCCTCTAGCCACGCTTTAGAAGTCATTAAAAACTCTAAATTTACACCAAAAGCAAAATGTCTCGGCTCAAAGTCTTCAATGTTATGTACTTCCCATAGTCCAAGCATTTGTTGTTTATTTTCTCCGACCCAAAAGAAAGCCACTCTTCTTTTGGAGAGTTTTCTTGCTAACGTTAATCCTAGCTTGTTTTGATAGAAATTTATTGCCTTCTCTAAATTTCTTACATGTAAATGAGTTTCGTATATGTTCTGTATTATTATGATCATTCCTTTCTTTCTTTCTTTATTGGTAACTACCAATTCAATAGTGAATATAATTCTAAAGTTGAAATATGTATAAGCCTAGTAATGTACATCTATATCCGATATACCTATTTACTATTATATTGAAATTGGAATGTGATAAATCCCACTGAGGTAGTAAGTGTTTAAATGAACACTCTACTACTTTTGTAGGAAAGGGGATATATTCATTAAATTCAGATGAAATCATATTAAAATGATGAAAAAAGACCACACATGAAGTGAAACGCCATGTGTAGTCTTTTATGTATAGTCAAATATTACGAAGTCTCGCTAATTTTAGTTTCACTATGAGTGTTAGTAGAATTTCTTTTCTTAACTTTAAAGTGATAGTAAGTGTAGCAAAAGATGATAAATGGGACAGTGCAATAGATTCCAAGTCGTTGTTCTGGGATAAAAATAAGACTGATTAATATAATGCCATACAATCCAAAACCAAGAATTGGTACGAGTGGATAAAGTGGCGTTTTAAATTTTAAGTCTTCTAATTTTCCGCCGTCTGCTAAATAATGTTTGCGGAAAAAGAATTGAGAAACACAAATTGACATCCAAACAATAATGGTAATGACTCCGGAAATTGAAATGAGCCACAAGTAAACAGTTTCAGCAGCTACTACACTTGTCAAAAGAGAAAAAGCAGAAATAGCTATTGTCATGATTAAAGCGTTGAGAGGAATCCCACGTGATGATAATTTCTTTAAAAATGCTGGAGCCATTTCGTTTTTTGATAAAGACCAAAGCATTCGAGTAGCAGCGTATAGTCCTGAGTTTGCGACAGAAAGAACAGCAGTAAGAATAACAAAGTTCATAATATCAGCTGCATATGGAATACCGATATTATCAAAAACAGCAACGAATGGACTCTTTGTTAATCCAGCTTCTTCCCAAGGAATTAAAGCAACAAGAACAAAGATTGCTAAGACGAAGAAAAACATTGTGCGCCATATAATATTTCTAATAGAACGAGGTAAAGTTTTTGCTGGATCTTCACTTTCACCTGCTGCGATTCCGACAAGCTCTGTACCTTGGAAGGAATAATTGACTGTAACCATTGTTAATAGAATAGCTGCAAGTCCATTCGGAAATAAACCACCATGATTTACGAAATTTGAAAGAAGTGGAGCTGGTTCATCGCCTTTTAAATCAATAAAACCGAACATAGCGGCGCCACCAAGAATTATAAAAGCTATAATGGCAGATACTTTTATACTTGAAAACCAAAATTCTGTTTCTGCATAACTACGAGCAGATAATGCGTTAATAGTGAAGATGGTAACGCCAAATATTAAACACCAAACCCAAACAGGAATATCAGGAAACCAGCGCTGCATTGTAATACCGGCAGTTGTAAATTCAAGACCGGTCGTATTCGCCCAGCTTAACCAATACAACCATCCGATTGTAAAGCCAGTTGCAGGATTGATGAATTTAGTAGCATATTCCTGAAAAGAACCTGAAACAGGCATGGCTACAGCAAGTTCACCAAGACATAGCATAACGAAATACATTAATAATCCACCAGCAATAAAGGCAAGTACGGATCCACCAGGTCCAGCCTGACTTATAATAAAGCCAGATCCGTTAAATAACCCGGTTCCAATCACACCACCGAGTGCAATCATGAATAAGTGTCTACTTTTCATCGTACGTTTTAATTCATTGTTTGTATTGCTTACTTGCGCCATTGTTTTCCTCACTTTCGTAGTTGATAGAATAACGTTTGATGTTTTTCCGTATTATGGAATGTATTCCGTGATGTGAAATCTTGTTATAATTTTCAGATAATTAAAAAGAAAAGTCAATATTTTTTTGTTTGCGTTTTCAATTCGTTGTTAGTGATATGTTTTTATTGTTAGAAAATTAAATAAATAGATTGATTTCATTTCGAATGTTTGCTAAATTGATAGTTAATTAAGCGTACTAACATATTACGAGTAAAGTTGAGGCGAGTTATGGTACAGTCCATTGATCGAGCGATAAGTATTATTAAATTATTGAATTCTACAAATGAAAAAGAGTATTGGGCTATTTCTGATATAGCCGATGGAACACATCTCCCGGTTAGTACAGTACATAGATTACTTAACTCTCTAATGGAGCATGGGTTAGTTACACAAATTACAGAGACAAAACAGTACAAAATTGGACCAATGTGGATGGAAATAGGGTTGCGTCAATTGGAGAAGGTAGACTATAGATCTGTTGCAAGAGAAGTGATGAAACGTTTGGCTTCTGAAGTGGAAGAAAGTGTCTATTTGAATATTCCAAACGGAACACATTCTATTATCATTGAAAGAATTGATAGTCCTTTAAAAATTCGAGTTATCGATAATCTAGGAGAACAAATTCCACTTTCAATTGGTGCTGCAAATAAAACGATGCTTGCCAATATGAAAACGAATGAAATGGAACATATTGTAGAGTATTTACTTCCTTCATTACCAGAACAAAAGCAAATTCTTCTTAATCAAATAAAGCAAATAAAAAATGAAGGATATGCTGTCAGTTATGGTGAAAAAACAGAAGGGACAGCTTCAGTAGCTGCACCTATTATCGGATTTAATCATAAAGTAGTAGGAGCATTAAGTGTTGGGTTAATTAGTCATCGTATTAATGATGATCGACTATCTTTTCTTATTAGCAAGGTAAAACAAGCGGCTCATGAAATATCAATAAAAATCGGCAGTACATCAGAACTATAATTTTGATAGCTGTCGTCATTTTTTATTCATATACTGGAATTAGTTTTCATAATGCGGAAAATAGGGGGATTTATATGTCAAAGTGGCAATCAAAAGAACAATTGGTTCAATTATTAAGCAGTCTTGTTGAAATTCCTAGTATTACCGGTTCAGAAGCTGAAGTAATATTGCCAGACTTTGTTGTGGAACAATTATCTGACTTACAGTATTTCAAACAAAACCCGCACCATTTGCAAAAAAATCCGACAGGGGACGGACGATATTTTGTTACAGCACTAGTAAAGAAAAGCGATAGTACAAAAAATACTGTAATTCTAGTAAGTCACTTTGATGTTGTAGATGTACAAGATTACGGAATGTGGAAAGAAGATGCATTTAATCCTAAAAAGTTAACATCTATGTTTTATTCTCATAAAGATGAACTTCCAGACCATGTACGTGAAGATATAGAACATGGAGAATGGCTGTTTGGTAGAGGAACAATGGATATGAAATGCGGCCTCGCATTACAAATGGCAATGATTGAGCAAGCTTGCGAAGAAAGATTTGATGGGAATGTTCTTTTATTGGCTGTACCAGATGAAGAAGTAAACTCTGTAGGGATGAGAGCTGCTGTTCCAAGATTACTAGAGTTAGCAAGAGAACATGATTTAGAGTATAAAACGGTACTAAACTCAGAGCCTATGTTTTCAAGACATCCTGGTGACCAAAATAAGTATATTTACACTGGCTCTATTGGTAAAGTGTTACCTGGTTTTCTTTGCTACGGAAAAGAGACACATGTAGGTGAACCTTTTGCAGGGTTAAATGGGAGTTATATGGCTTCATTAATAACAGCAGAATTAGAGTTAAACACAGACCTTTGTGATATTGTAGAAGGGGAAGCGAGTCCTCCGCCAACTAACTTACTTCAAAGGGACTTAAAAGAGGATTATTCTGTACAAATTCCGCATCGTGCAGTTACATTATTTAATTTGTTTTTATTAGAAAAATCAATGACAGATGTAGTTTCATTGTTACGTCAAAAAGTAACGAAAGTAGCAGAGAAAATAGAAGAGTCGTATGAAAAACATGCATATCGTTTTTCTAAATATAATCCATTTATACCACCTAATCTCAAAGTAAATGTATTAACTTATGAAGAGCTTATCACATATGCAATTGAGCAACATGGACGAGAAAAAATAAATCATATTCAATCTAATATTATAAAAAATAGAGGAGATAAAGATGATCGTGCGGTAACCATTGATTTAGTAGATAAATTAGCGATTTTATGTAAAGAAAAGGCACCGATGATTGTACTTTTCTTCGCTCCGCCGTACTATCCAGCTGTGAGTTCACGCAACAATCCTTTAATAAAAGAGGTAGTTGTAGAAATGGAAAAGTATGCACACTACAATCATAAAATTACATTTGAAAACCAAAATTATTTTGGGGGGATTTCAGATTTAAGTTATGTAGGCTTGCAGTATCCACTGGATTCAATGAGTTCGCTTGTAGACAATATGCCATTATGGGATAAAGGTTATTCAATTCCGCTTCAGGAATTAGAAGAGTTTGATGTTCCAGTATTAAATATGGGGCCGGTAGGAAAAGATGCACATCAATGGACAGAACGTCTAGATGTAAACTACGCATTTGAAACGCTATTAGATATGTTACCGAAGTGCATTGAAAAATTATTAGTTTCTAATAAAATTACACAATCATAGTAGGGAATAGGTAAGGGATAAAACAGAACCTGTAAAGAAGATTTGAATGAAATTATTTTAATATAATTAAAACTGAAACGGCCAAACTCAATTATATATGAGTTTGGCCGTTTATCATGTAGTGAATTTCTAATTAAATTCATATGAATTCATAGCTAACGCGATCTCTTTTACAGTTTTACTTTTTAGTTTGACCAGATAGTTCAACAGACTTTTGCGTACAACGCTGCATAGCTGAAATAATCGCTGTTCTCAGTCCTTTTTCCTCCAATGTTGCTACAGCTTCTATTGTCGTTCCGCCAGGAGAACAAACCATATCTTTCAATTCACCTGGATGTATTCCTGTTTCTAGTACCATTTTTGCAGAGCCTAACACAGCTTGAGCAGCGAATTTATATGCTTGATTTCTTGGCATACCATCTAGTACAGCAGCATCTGCCATCGCTTCTATAATCATATATACATAAGCTGGTGAAGAACCACTTACGGATGTGACAACATCCATTAATTTTTCACTTACGATCTCTGTTTGACCAAAACTATTGAAAATGTTTAGTACATCTTCTAAATCTTTTTCTGTCACCATTTCATTCGGGCATAATGCAGACATTCCTTCTCCAACAAGAGCAGGAGTATTAGGCATTACCCTTACAACCTTTACTTTTTTATTAAAGGCATTTTCAGTACTTTCAATACTTTTCCCAGCAGCGATCGTAACGATGATAGCATCGTTTTTGATTATTTCTTTTATTTCATTAATTATTGACGCGTATAGGTCTGGTTTGATTGATAAAATTAAAATATCAGCATTTTTAGCTACTTCATTGTTGTCGGTAGTTGTAGTTAGCCCATATTTTTCACTAGCATTTTTTAAATTAGCAGTGTTTAAATCTGAACAAATAATTTGATTTGAAGACACTATATTTTTGTTTATCATTCCGCCAATCATAGCCATTCCCATATTTCCGCAACCGATGAATCCAATTTGTTTATCCATAATAACTCAATCTTGCTCCTTTTATAATCAATTATATCGGTTTGATATTATTTTCTTAGAATAAGAATAACATCCCTGTGCAATATAAAGAAACATTCTAAGAGAATATATTCCTTTTTGCAACACTAAAAGATAAAAATTAATTATATTCGACATTATGTAAATATATACACTATAATGTAAGGTTTTATGTTTATGAATATGAGTTAAACTTATATCATTTTGTATTTTCATTCAGTAGGGCGATAATTTCATACAAATAACTTGCGGCTCTATTTATTTTTAAAAATACCTCTTGACACCGAATCGAACTATATCGCATAATATAAAAAAATTAGATTGAAAATCGTTGAAGGGAATTAGTACATATGTCTTCTTGCGAAAGAGAGTGGAATTCACCGGCTGAAAGATTCCTCGTATAGAATATATCGAACCTATCCCTGAGTCTTAAATGAAAGTTTAGGCGTTCGCCTGCGTTATAGGCACCAAGTGGATATCTATGTATATCAATTAAGGTGGTACCGCGGAACAATGACCGTTTCGTCCTTTTTATTTTATTAAGGGCGAAGCGGTCATTTTTATTTTGCTCTTAAATACCTCATTGCAGCATTGATGAGAATAGATATAGTTACAAAGTGAATGAAGTGTAATTTATAAAAAACTTTGATTTTAGACTTGGGGGATAAAAAAGTGAAAAAACAACGAGTTGTTGTAAAGATTGGGAGTAGTTCCTTGGCAGATAGTCACGGAGGCATCTCTACAGAACAGCTTTCAGATCACGTTGCCGCATTGGCTCGGTTGAAAGAAGAGGGGCACGAGGTTGTGTTAATTACATCTGGAGCCGTCGCTGCAGGTTTTTCAGCGCTAGGATATCCTAGCAGACCTGTAACGATTAAAGGGAAACAGGCTGCAGCAGCTGTCGGACAAAGTTTGTTAATGCAGGCGTACACGGAGGAATTCCGTAAATATGGCATCGTTACTGCGCAACTTTTGCTGACGAGGAGTGATTTTTCTAGAAAAGAACAATATAGTAATGCTTACGCTACGTTAGGAGAATTATTAAACCGCTCCGCTCTTCCAATTATTAATGAAAATGATTCCATCTCTTTAGAGGAGCTGACGTTCGGTGATAATGATATGCTGTCAGCTTTAGTAAGCGGGCTTGTTTCGGCGGATATGCTTATGATCTTTACGGATGTGAACGGGTTATATGACAAAAATCCTCAGAAAAATCCGGATGCAAAAAAATATTATTTTCTTCCTGAAGTTACGGAAGAAATTTCTTCTCTTGCAGGAGATGCTGGCTCAAAACTTGGGACTGGCGGTATGAAATCAAAAATCGACGCTGCAAAGACAGCGCTCTCTCTTGGTGTGAGTGTATTTATCGGAACAGGACGTGGACAGGAAAAGTTTGTAGATGTTTTGAAGGGTAAGGGTGATGGAACGTATGTTGGTAATGCTCCTCAAAAAGAAATGAAGATGAACAAGCAATGGATTGCCTTACATTCGCTTGTTAGCGGACAAATTGAAGTAGATGCTGGGGCAGCTACTGCCATCATTCAGCATGGTAAGAGTTTACTTCCAGCTGGTGTTACGAATGTATCAGGATTTTTCCAAGTGGGTGAAGTTGTAGAGGTTGTAACGCAACAAGGGCGCGTAATAGGAAAAGGACAATGCACATATAGTGCAGAGGAACTAATAGATGTAAAAGGTATGCAAAGCCAAGATATTCAAGTAAGAGGCGAGAGACATAGTTATGAAGTCATCCATAGGGATCATTGGGTTTCACTTTAAAAAGGAGGAAATAAAAATGAATGAAGTGTTGGCAAAGGGGATAAAAGCAAAAGAGGTTGCTAGAGAGCTTGTGCTTAAATCTACAGAGCAAAAAAACGAAGCACTTTCCGCAATAGCTGATCAGTTAATATTAGAAACAGCTTATATTTTAGAAGAAAACAAGAGGGATATTGAAGAAGGTAAGGCAAAAGGATTTTCTGATTCACTCCTTGATCGTCTTCTGCTAACTGAAAATCGTATTATTGATATGACAGAGGGGATTAAGCAGCTAATTGAATTACGTGATCCTGTAGGAGAATGTGTAAGTGCATGGGAAAGGCCAAATGGACTATCTATTCAGGAGATGCGCGTACCACTTGGTGTTGTCGGGATGATTTATGAGGCAAGACCGAATGTAACTGTTGATGCTGCTACAATTTGTTTAAAAACAGGAAACGCAGTAATACTACGTGGTAGTTCTTCTGCTATCCATTCTAACAAAGCCATCGTTAGCGTTATTCACCGGGCGCTTAAGCAAACTAGCTTGCCTTCAGAAAGTGTACAGCTCATAGAAGATACAACGAGAGATAGTGCAAAACAGTTGTTTACATTGAACGAGTACTTGGATGTTCTTATACCAAGAGGCGGTAAACAATTAATTGATACAGTAGTGAGAGAAGCGTCTGTTCCAGTACTTGAAACAGGTGCGGGAAATTGTCATATATTCATTGATGAAACAGCAGATAAACAAATGGCGTTTAATATTATTATAAATGCAAAAACACAGCGTCCATCTGTATGTAATGCAATTGAGACGATTGTACTTCATGAGAATTGGGCAGAGCAATATGGTAGCGAGTTGTTTTCTTCCTTGAATGAAAGAGGAGTGGAGCTACGTGGTGATAATAAAGCAGTGGCGATTGATTCTTCTATCTTACTTGCGACAGAAGAAGACTGGGAAACTGAGTTTTTATCTCTCACACTAGCAGTGAAAGTGGTTTCCACTGTTGAAGAAGCGATTCATCATATAAATACGTATGGATCTATGCATTCTGAAGCAATTATTACTGAAAACGAGGAAAACGTCAGCAAGTTTTTTACTTCTGTAGATGCCGCGGCACTTTATCATAATGCATCGACTCGTTTTACAGATGGATCCGAATTTGGATTCGGAGCGGAAATTGGTATCAGTACACAAAAGTTACACGTAAGAGGACCAATGGGGCTTCCAGCATTAACTTCTACAAAATATGTGATTCGTGGAAATGGACAAATTCGAAAATAATAATAAAAGACACTCAATTGGCTTGGGTGTCTTTTATTATTAAAATTAATTACCATACAAATAGCCCAACGAGCATAGCACTTAATAAAGAAACAGCCATCCCGCTAACAAGAAGCTTCCAAACATTTTTACCGATGACTGATGATTTTTCTCCGCCAAATAATGAATTGTAAGTTCCGTAAATCATACCTACTGTACTAAAGTTAGCAAAAGAAGCTAGAAATGTCGTTGCAACCGCAACCGTATGCGGTTGTAGCGACTTTAAGTTTGATTTTAAATCCATCATTGCAACAAATTCATTCGTCGTTATTTTGATCCCCATTAATTCAGCTACATACATAGCATCACTGCCTGATAAACCGAGTAAAAATGCAAAAGGACTAAAGATAATGGAGAAGATTTTTTGAATTGTTAACCCCGTTACAAAAAATCCTAAAATCCCATTTAAACATGCTGTTAAAGCTACATAACCAATTACCATAGCTAAAATAACGATAACCATATTCATCCCAACTAACATACTGTTTGAAATAGTAGAAAAGAAATCCTTTTTTTCATGTTTTGAAGGTGTGTAAACAACGTCTTCTTCTTTCGAAACTTCCACAGGATTTAATACATTGGCTAAAATTAATGCGTTAATACAGTTTAATGGGATTGCGCTGAAAATATATGTTGCTGGAACCATTGATAAATAAGCACCAAGAATGGATCCGCTAACGCTACTCATACTCATAATTCCAAAAGTTAATAATCGATTTTCTTTTAAAACAGATAATTGATCACGAACAACCGCAAGTGCTTCGGTGTTTCCTAAAAACATCATTTGAATCGAAAAGAAACTTTCTAACTTTGGTAAACGAGAAATCTTTGAAATAACTGCACCTACTTTATCAATAATCCAAGTTAAGATTCCGAAATAAGAAAGAATATCGAAAAAAGTAATAACAAAAATGATAGGAAGTAACGCACTAAAGAAGAAATCAATGTGCTGACTTTCCATAGCTGAAGGAAATGCAAATCGAATACCTTCATTCGCACATGCTAGTAGCCAACTGAAAAATGACGCAATTTTATTAATGATAATACTGCCGAGCTTTGTGCCTAACATAAACCACGTAATAAAAAGCTCCAATAGGATGAGAATTACAATTGGTCTCCATTTTATATGTTTTTTATTAGGCGAACATAAGAAAATGATTAATATGACAACGAAAATCCCTAACATATTCAATATGAAATACATGTCAACAACTCCTTGAGAGTTATTATTTGTATATAAAAAAGCATCTATTCTTCCAAATTTGGATTATGATTAGAAGTTATGAAGCATGTAAGTTATGTTAGGAATCAATGTATTTTAATTTGCTTTATTTTGAGAAATCGCAGTAATTATCGAACAATTAGCTGTTTTCAATTGTTTTGTTGGATATTAAACGTATGCGATTTTAAACATCGTTTATTCCGGATTAACGGACAGTAAGATTTTTACCTCAAAATTCAAGGAAAGCAAAGAAGTGAGGTGGGGATGGGCTGCCCGCAAAATCCCGATTGGTAAGAGCTGATTAAAATTTCACTTTATAAATAAGAACGGTGAGTTGGCCATGAACCTTGAAGTTTCCGAAGCTGTATAATTTGTCCTGTATGATAAGCATCATGCAAAAGGATATTCATATATTGTTGCCAAACTGGTAGAGAAGGACTTAGTTGATCTAGTTCTGCTTCTTGAAGGGCGGTTAATGAAGATTGTAAGGCATCATGTACTTGAAGCGTTCGCTTTACGGTTTGCTACCAAGCGGCATCATCATTAGGTCCACCTTGGATAAACGTCTCATCATTATTTTGTGGAGCAACAAATGTGTCGTCTTCATGTAAGCGGGAAAGTAGGCGTTCTTTAAAGATTAATAAATGGTTCACATTTTCCCAAATCGTATTACTGGCAGCACCTTCTGGTTGCCAACATGCTTGTTCAACCGTAAGATTCTTTAACGCTTCTGATATTGGTGGGTACCATTCTTCTTCGTAAAAAACTTGTTGGACTCCATTTTGCAACATTTCTTTTCTTCCCATTCGTATAGCCTCCTGTTCATTTTTCTTAATAAAACCAATTCTCTTTTCTCTTCAATAAACCTTTTCTATAGTTGCACAAGAGGGTGAAAGACAACTTATAACAGAGCCATTAAAAAACTTCTTTTTAATATGATACTTAATAATCAAGGCTTTAATTGAGTCAGAATGAAAAAGAGTATAAACCTTTCTCTATTTGCTCATGGATTAGAGTTTTTTTGAAGTCGCAAAATAATTCTAAAAATATAGAAGGTTAAATTCGATAAAAATAGAATTTGATATATAGCAAACAAGGAGGGGATAAAAATGGAGGTCTATCACATAACGAGTAGAAAGAGGGAAACTTATAACGTTCAAGTGAAATATTCGATACTTTTCGAATGTGCGCTTGGCATTGCAGCAATTACTCATAAGAGGTTAATTGATACACTTGAAAAGAGTCAAAATGAATGGGAAGAAATTAAGAAATCATTAACAGAAGAAATGAGAGAGCACTTACAATTTGTCGAAGAAAATAATACGTGGAAAGCATTGCTTCAGTTGTTGTATGAAGAAGACATACAGGATGTATCACAGTTTCATGTTAAAATCGATTCACTTTCAGAAGAAGATTTGAAGTATATATGTTTACCGTTTTTAGGGGAGAAATATGAGAAAAAAAGACGTTTAGCCGCAAGTAGAGATGGAACTGCAATACATGAACTAAAGGAATTAACACATGATCATCAGTTTTTCTCTACGTACATTCGCTTTATATGTGATGTAGATGTACAAGTGCTGAAATCTCATTTAATCGCTGTAATGACAGGTTGGTATGAGAGTGTAATTAAGAGTGAGGAAGAAGAAATACTTTCTATATTAAAACGAGATTATGAAGCAAAAAATGAAATGAATAAAAAGATGAAGCCGGAAGAGTTTGTCGAGTGGGCGACTGGTGGCGTGAACTATATGCCAGAGCCAAGTGTTCATCACGTACTTCTTATTCCGCAAATGACGTACAGACCGTGGAATATTGAAGCAGATATTGATGATACGAAAGTATTTCATTATCCAGTTGCGAATGAAAGCATTCATCCTGAAGATCCGTATGAACCGAATTATTTTTTAGTTCAAAAACATAAGGCTCTTGGGGATGAGGCGAGATTGCGAATTGTAAAAATGTTGTTTGAAAAAGAACGTACATTACAGGAAATAACGGAAAGATTGCAGCTTGGTAAATCGACAGTACACCATCATTTGAAATTGTTACGTGCAGCGAAGTTAGTTGATATACATGATGGAAAGTATGTATTAAGGAAGAAAGCAGTGCAGTCGTTAGCGAAAGAATTAGAAGCGTTTTTGAGTAGATAATATGCAACAAGAATGTACATAAAGGGAGGAGTTTAAGAGAAAAGTTGGTGAGCTATAATGAAGAGTGTATTGAAAAATCGTTCGTTCTTTTTTATGTGGATTGGTAGTGCAATCTCTGAATTAGGAGGGGCTTTCGGAACGTTAGGTAATTCAATTCTAGTATATGAGTTAACAGGATCAGAAATGGCTTTAAGTAGTATGTGGTTATTATATTTCATCCCATCACTCATATTGCAATTAATAAGTGGCCCATTTATTGATAAATGGAGCCGGAAGTGGATTATGATATTTTCACAATGGATACGAGCGTCCGTATTTTTATTACCTTTGGTGATGCTAGTTTCGGGTAGTATAGAAGTTTGGCACATTTATGTTGTTCAAATTGTAGTGGGACTTATTACACCACTTTATACACCTGCAAGTCAAGCAATTACACCGAGCATTGCAGGGAAAGAACAACTTCAAGATGCAAATGCGTACATTGATGGAATGACTCGCCTTATGATGTTTCTTGCGCCAGTATTAGGCGGAGTAGTCATTCATTTGATTGGAACAGAACTTACATTATCTTTCGTATGCATATGTTTATTTGTTAGTGGCACTTTCTTATTTTATATAAAAGAAAATAGAACGTCGCAACCTATTCGGAAAACGTGGCTAGAACAGTTTTTTCACGGTTTTACATATTTTTTCACAAAACCAATCATCGTTTGGCTCGGTATATTTCTTACTTTCGTGCAGTTTGGAGTAGGGGTAACGATGGTCACAAATCTTCCTTATATAAAAGACGAGCTGTCAGCGGGATATGCAGAGTACGGTTATTTCATGGCAGGTTTTCCACTTGGCTACGTAATTGGCTCAGTATTAGTCGGAAAAGTAACATATAAAAGCCGGCGTATACTTATGCTTGGAGGATTGTTTATAGGGGGACTCACATACATTTTATTAGGATTCAATCATAGTATTATCATTGCAATAATAATTGAAGTAATAGCAGGGATTTGTATTGCATTTTTCAATGTTCATAACACGACAATATGCCAACAAACCGTCCCAAATAATATGATAGGACAAGTATTTTCAGTGCGTTTATTTTTTATACGATCCGCTATGCCATTAGGTGTGTTAGTAGGGGGGATATTGAGTGAAATGTGGGGAGTAAGAGCGCTATATGTAATCATCGGTGCAATTATATGTGTTACATCTTTAATAGGCATGTTACTTCCATATTTCAAATTTTTAGATGAGGCGATAGAAAAGAAATCAGCATAATTCAAAAAATTAAAACTTTACAATTGAAAATAATTATCATAATCAATTATAATAGAAGAATACTAGTATTCGTATAACAAAGAGGGAGTGGGATATATGTTTATCGAAACGAAAACATTTACAGTAAAAGAAGGTACATCAAATATAGTTGTAGAACGTTTCACTGGAGAAGGTATTATTGAAAAATTTGAAGGCTTCATCGATTTAAGTGTTCTCGTGAAAAAAGTAAGACGCGGCGACGAAGAAGTTGTCGTAATGATTCGCTGGGAATCTGAAGAAGCATGGAAAAACTGGGAAACAAGTGAAGAACACTTAGCTGGACATAGAGCGGGCCGTGGTAAACCAAAGCCAGATCATATTATTAATGTGGATCATGCAGTTTATTATGTGAAATCATCGAAATCGGCTTATCAACAGTCGTAATATATAAGTAGAGGATACATGTTGTAGAAGCAATCATGTATCCTCTTTTTTATGACTGGGGGGATGGGAATGATAGAAAAACTTGCATTCATTACATATGAACAACATAAAAAATTAGTGCAAACAATAGTAGCGGAAGTCTTATCTATGGAAAAGGTAAATGGATTCATGCTAATTGGATCTGTTGCAAGAGGCGATGCATATCCTGAATCTGATTTAGACTTCTATATTCTTTTAGAAGACGGACAAAAGAAGAAATTTCATTCTGAAATGAGAGAAGATATTTTAGTTGAATATAAGGGTGCAGATTTTAATCAAATTCAAGTAAACTTTAAAAACAATCCGATGGAACTATACTCATTTCTAGAAGGGAAAATTTTGTTTGATAAAAGCGGTGAGTTAAAAAAGTTAAAGGAAATAGCTACATATGAATTTGAAAACTATCGTGTTTCAAGCGACAAAATGAAGGGCATTTCTCATTGGTTGCATAGTTCGCTTATTAAAATTCAATCTGCTTTAAAAGCAAATGATGAGTTAAAAGCTTCATACTTAGTTCATACGTCAACTTGGACATTGTTAGAAGGGATATGGGCTATTAATAATAAGCCAGTACCGCCAGCGGGATCTGCTTTAAGGTATATTCAAACGTTGCCGAATAAGCCAATTCATTTAGATGAGTTACTTAATAAGCTATTTTTAGGTGATACAACAGAGCGCATCCCTTCAGCAATTTTCCTGGTTGAGTGGGTTCTACACAATCTGGAAAATAAATAATGAGACTATTTTATATAGGTACATTAATATTTCACGTCGAACAGTTTATATAATTGCAGTCATAAAAAACGTTCTAGGCTATGGAGAAAAGTATTAGACTTATAAAGCATAGTCTTAGATGGAACGCTTGAATATCTTGCCTTACATATTTAAGGGTTATGAAAATGAGTCTATATCCCTTCTTTTTAAAAGGAGATGAGTACATGAAGCTGAATCATTTAAATTTATGTGTTGATGACTTATCAGAAGCGAGACATTTCTTTGAAACATTTTTTGATTTTCAATTTTTGGAACAAAAAGGGAAAGCACTTGTAGTTATGAGTGATGAAAGTGGATTTATACTTGTGCTGAGCGATCCAAAAGCATTTAAGGGAAATAAGGAAGTTATGTATCCTGAAGCTTTTCATATTGGTTTTTTAGTGGATACTTCAAATGAAGTTGATCAAGCGTATAATCGTTTAGTAGCAGGCGGCATTGAAATAGATAAGGAACCTTATTCGATGCGAGGTAGTAGTTATGGTTTTTATTTTACAGTATTTAATGGCTTATTAATTGAAGTGTCTTGTCTTGATTATAGAGAAGGTAAGAAAGTTTCAAAGCTTAATAGCGATCAACAAGAGTAATCATTTGAAGGTGTATAAAATTTAAGTATGTATCATATTAGAAGACGGATTATGAAAGTTTCACTGTAAAGTAAAAAAGACAGACTAATAAATAGTCTGTCTTTTCACATTAATTCTTCACATCATCATAAAGTTCAAGTGCCTCTTTCACATTCAATCCATTTTTCACAATGCCATGTATTGCTTGGATCATCGCAGCTGGGTGCTCGGATTGCCATATGTTTCGGCCCATGTCTACTCCAATTGCTCCTTCTTGCAATGCATTGTACGTAATGTTTAATGCGTCTTCAATTGAATCTAGTTTTGGGCCGCCCGCGATGACGACTGGGGCAGGGCATGTGCTCGTTATTTTTTCGAATCCTTCGCAGTAATACGTTTTAATAATATCAGCACCCATTTCAACACATACGCGGGAAGCAAGTGCTAGAAAGCGAGCTTCACGTTTTTGTAATTCCTTTGCGACTGCGGTAATGCCGAGTACTGGTAGGCCGTAATCGTGAGCTTCAGAGACTACATTTGCGAGATTTGTAACAGTTTGTGTTTCATAGTCTGATCCGACAAAAACAGAAACGCCAACGCCAATTGCGTTTTGCTTCACTGCTTCCTTCACAGGTGTAACAATTGTTTCATTCGCTAAATCTTTACCGACGACAGTAGCGCCACCAGATACACGCATAACCATCGGTGTGTTGCAGTTTTCAGGAATGCAGGAGCTAAGTACACCGCGTGTTAAAAAGAGGGAGTCTGTATAAGGAAGTAAGTTTTTAACTGTTTCAAGTGGTTGTTCTAGTCCGTGAATTGGTCCTAAGAAATAACCGTGATCTATTGCTAACATAACCGCTCTACCATCAGGTAAAATTGTATTTAATCGATTTTTAAATCCCCAAGTCATTCAAAATCACTCCTTCGTTAATGTTGGATTTTCCGTTTGTACCGTATCTTTATTTGGTAAATGTGGTGACTTTATAAAAACAGCTTTAAAAGGTTTGTCAGAATGGTTAATCAGATAGTGAGATTCATGAGGGCGAACTTGCAGGACATCACCTTGTTTAATGGGAACTCTTTCGTTATTTACATAGAAGTCTATTTCACCTTCTAACGCATAAAAAACTTCTTCACACGTTGTATGGTAATGATTTTGAAATTCTTGCCCAGGCTGAATGACAACAAGACCAAGATCAATATTCGGGCCTTGTATTAAATATTTCGGCCCGTTATCACCGAAGCGATAGGAGAAATCATTTTCATTCGCTTTTAACATACAGTTCACTCCTTTATGTAAATGAGTTACAGTGCACCAGGTGCAATCCACATATGTGTTGTAAGTCCTTTATCAGCTAAAGCGAGCTGACTGCTATATACGGTTTTCCATGTTTCATAGAATTCTTTGTATAGCTCGTGATTTTCAGTGATTGGTTCAAATGTATTTTCCCACTGTACAAATTGTTCGGCAGTCTCTTCCATAGATGAATATATGCCAGCGCCAACTCCGGCAGCAATTGCAGTTCCTAAAGCAGCTGCTTCTTTCACAACTGGTACTTTTACAGGAATGCCGAGTACGTCTGATAGAATTTGTGGCCATAGTTTCCCTTTAGCGGCACCGCCAGCAAAAATGACTTCAGAAGGGAATGTACCAGTAAGATTTTCAATTAGTTTTAAGTTTCCAAGTGTAACGAAGGCCGCATTTTCTTCAATAGCACGGAACATTTCCTTTTTTCCGCATTTGTCAGCGTCTAAACTTAAATTTAAGAATGAAGGTGCGGCATGACGCCAAGAAATGTAGTTCATAACGTTTGAAAAAGTAGGGATAATACCATATGAACCGACAGGTACGTCTTTCGCTTGTTCTTCTAGTAATTCATAAGCATCTACACCGAGTTTATCAGCAAGTTTCTTTTCTTCTTGGCAAAAAGCGTCTCGAAACCAGCGCATAACGAGACCTGGGAAAAAGGCGATTGTTTCATATTGCCATAGGTTCGGAACGACGTGACAATTTACTCGAATCGCAGCATGTGGATCTGTTATTGGCTCAGTAACATTCACTTCTTGTTGCCAAAAGCTACCCCCGCATATTAACGTTTGATTCGGTTTCACGATTCCTGTTCCGAGCGATGCCATTTGAGCATCTCCACCCCCGGCGACGACAGGAATCCCTTCACGTAATCCAGTTAATGCTGCACACTCTTTTGTAACGTTGCCAATTACTGTACCAGCTTCATTTACTGTTGGTGAAAATGGCAAAGATAGACCGCACTCCTTAGCGACATCGTTATCCCACACTCTATTTTGTAAGTCAAAAATACCTGACGTGCATCCGTTTGAGGGATCAATTTGTAGTACGCCGCTTAGTTTATATAAAATCCAATCGTTTAACATTGTAAAAGAGTAAATATTATTATAGACGTCGGGTTCATGTTTTTTTATCCAGAGTAGGCGTGGTAAAGCACTTAATGAAAAAGTTTGACCAGACTTTGTATATAAATCTTTTTCAAGATGTGACCGAATTTCTTTTAATTCACTAACTTCGACGGATGCGCGCCCATCAACATTTGCACACGCCCATATTTCTTGCCCATCTTGATCATATAAAACAAATCCTTCTCGCATACTTGTAGCGCTAATAGCAAGAATTGAAGAGGCAGGAGTGTTGCTTTTTTGAAGCACCTCTTTCGTACATTCTTGTACTAGCTTCCAATTTTCTACTACATCAAAGTTCATAGAGCCTGGATAACGAAGGTCAGATTTGTGAATCCATTCTTTTTGACTTACTGCAATTTGATTACCATGTAAATCAAAAAGAACTGCTCGAATGCTCCCTGTACCAGCATCGAAAGCTAATAAATGGGACATTAACAATCACCATCCTTTCGTAATAAGGAGAGGGCAGTTTCCTCATCGGTAATTAATGAATGAATAAACTTTCCTTTTAAGGCACCATAAATTGCATCTATCTTTTCAGTACCTCCAGCAACACCGACGACATGCTTCATATTGCGCAAAATAGAGAGGGGCGTGCCAATTAGACGATTGTGATGCGAGAGCTCTAATAAATCGCCATTTGTATTATAAAACTGTCCTAAAATATCGCCAGCACCGTTTTGACTACGAATATATGTCATCTCACGTAGTGTTAATTTTTCTTCTTTTACAATCGTAGCGTCTTGAGATAATCCCCCAATACCGACAACAGCCGTATGAGCAAGTGAAGCGACTTGAAGCATATCTTTTACACTCGGTTCTGATAGAATACTTTGTGCCATTTCGGTTGTAGACGCTAGAAACGGCGTAGGGATAATGTGAAGTTCGCCTTGCATGTAGTGTAAATAGTTTTGTTTTCTCGGGAGATAGTGATTTACCCCGCCTGTGAGCGTTACGATTGAAAGGTTGATAGAACTTTCAAAATGAATGTTTTCTAGCATTTTGCTAATTGTTTCTCCCCAGCCAATACCGAGTAAATCACCTTGCTGGAGATGAGTTTCTAAATATTGTGCAGCAGCTTTTCCGAGAGAAGCGTGATAATTGTTTACTGGGGTAGGGATAATAAAAGCATCTTTTAAGTGGAATTTTTTCATTAGGTCACGCTCAATACTTAAACAGTGCAAACCAGTCCCTTTTACGTGAAATGTAACGATACCTTCACTTCGCGCTTTATCTAATAACCGGACGACTTTATTTCTTGAAATATGAAGAAGTGACGCGATCTCCTGTTGTGTTAATTGGTCTTTATAATAGTACCAAGCTACTTTAGTTAATAAATTTTCTTCAAAGTTCAGCTGAGTCATACTCTTCATCCCTTTCAACAATTGACCACAGCTTAAACATATGTACCATATATTTTGTTTATTCCAGTTGAAACGATTAATAGTACGTAGAAAAAAGTGTTCTAGATATAAAAAAAGGAATATACAATGCTACAAAACAAGTAGAACAAATAATCATTTTCTCAAAAAATGTTCTGGATAAAGGCAGGTGACATCATGTGGAGAACGTACCTTTATTACAAGTAAAGAAAATGAGTAAGGCGTTTTTAAATCAACTTGTATTAAAAGAAGTGAACTTACAAGTAGAGCGCGGAGATATATACGCTTTAGTGGGGGGAAATGGCGCCGGGAAATCAACATTAATGAAAATATTAACGGGGTTATATTCGTATGATGATGGAGAGATGTATGTAAAAGGAAGGAAGCAACAGTTTTCAAATCCATCAGAAGCACACCGAAAAGGTATTTATTTAATACCGCAAGAACCACTCATTTTTCCGCATATGACTATTGAAGAAAATATATGTATCGGGTTAAAAGAAAAGAAAAAGAAACTAAAAGTACAGATTCAGCAATTGATTAGCAGCTTAGGATGGGATATTGACCTTAATAAACTAGGAGGAACATTATCGATTGCGCAACAACAGTTAGTAGAAATCGTTAGAGGATTAATAAGAGAAGCTGAGATTCTTATTCTAGATGAGCCAACATCGACATTAACAACACACGAAATTAAGAGTCTTTTTGTGTTGATGAAAAGTTTACAAGAAAAAGGAATTGGGATGATTTATATTACGCATCGTTTTCCAGAAATCTTTGAAATTGCCAACAAAGTAGCAATACTACGTGATGGAATGGTTGTAAGCCAAGGTGATGTATGTGACTATACATATGACATGCTGATGGAGGGACTATTGCCAAAAGGATATAAACAGAAAGAGAAAATAGAAGTAGTTCAAGAGACAGTAAAGACGAAAAAAATATTAGAAGTGGTTGATATAAATGGTCACGCATTCGAAAATATATCATTCACTGTACATGCGGGTGAGGTTGTAGGTGTTGCTGGCATTATAGGATCTGGCAGAACGGAATTAGCAGAAGCGATATTTGGATTGAAAACTATAAAATCAGGGTCTATCTTATTGGGTGGAAAATCAATTGATACGTGTTCTTTGCATAAAAGGCTAGACGAAGGACTAGTTTATGTGCCAGAGGATAGGGCGAGGAATGGAATTTTCTCAATTGCTTCTGTTAAAGAAAATATTGCAGCAGCAAGTTTATATCAAAATAATCGCTTTTTTATAAATAAAGAAAAAGAAAGCGCTTTAGTTAATTCGTTTATAGAACAGTTCCGAATTGTTGTACAGGATATGAATAAAGAACTGGCATCTTTATCAGGAGGTAATCAGCAGAAGGTCGTGCTTGCGAAGTATCTTGCATGTAATCCTAAAATTATTATTCTTGATGAGCCGACTCGCGGAATTGATGCGAAAGCAAGGCTTGAAGTGTATGAGACGATAAAAAAAATGAAAAGGGAAGGACTCGCAATTTTATTAATCTCTTCAGATGTTGAAGAAATTGTCCAATTAGTAAACCGTGTATATGTAATGAGAAATGGGCGATTTGTTTCTCATATGGAAAAAGAACAACTGAGTGTGAATGAAGTTACACGCCTTGCATACGGAGGTGTAGCGGAATGAAACATATGTTAAAAATGCATGAAACGTCTATCATACTGTTACTACTAATTTATATAGCTATTGTAGGAATGATAAACCCTAGTTTTATTCAATTTAACTCGTTATCTTTACTGATGAAATCAAGCGTTATTTTAGTCGTGCTAGCAATCGGTCAATCGTTCGTCTTATTTACGAAAAATATAGATGTATCAGTTGGTTCAAGCATGGGGTTAAGTGCAGCAGTTTGCGGAATGATGTTAACGAATGGGTATAGTGCATTCTTGTCGATATTTGTAGCTATTATACTTGGGGCCATTATTGGTTTCGTAAATGGTATTGGAGTTGCGAAGTTTCGGGTACCAGCCATTATTATGACATTAGGCATGTTAGGAATTATTAGAGGTACAATGTTAATTTTCACAGGCGGGAAGTGGATTGAAGATATTCCAAACGATTTTAAGCAGCTGTCATCTATCATCATTCTTGGTTTACCTATAACTGTATGGTTCGTTCTTATTATTTTACTACTACTATACTTCTTTTTAAGAAAAGTGCCATTGGGAAGATACTTTTATGCGGTAGGTGATAATGAAGATGGCGCGAGGCTTATTGGTATACCTGTAAATAAAGTGAAGATATATGCGTTTATGATTTCAGGCATAAGCGCTGCGCTCGCTGGTTGCATATTTGTTATGAATATCGGTTTCGTGCCAAATCAAACAGGTACAGGATTAGAATTACAAGTAATCGCAGCCGCTGTACTAGGAGGAATTCATTTAAAAGGAGGAACAGGATCTTTATTTGGAGCTGCATTAGGAGCGTTATTTTTAGAAACAATAAGTAGCTCACTCGTCTTTTTAAAAATACCAGCATTTTGGAATAATGCTATTTCAGGTTTTTTATTATTACTTATCATCATATTAGATAGTGTTATGAAAAAGTGGAAGGCAGAAAGGAGGATGAATCTATGAAGTATGTATATAGATGGGAAGGGGTTCTAATTGTATTACTTCTTGTAGAATTCATCCTTTTTAGTTTAATAAATAGTGATTTCTTAAATATTAGTAATCTCCTTTTTAGTACAAATGATTTCCTATTTATCGCAATTGCGGCGATACCAATGACTTTTGTTATAGTAACAGGAGGAATTGATGTATCGATCGGCTCAATAATGGGGCTCACTTCAATCTTAATCGGTGTACTTTGGATGAACGGAATACCTATTTTGTTTGCTGTTATAATCGCCCTAATAATTAGTTGTTTAGCAGGCGCTTTAAACGGACTCATTATAAAAATGACGGATGTAGAACCACTCGTCGTTACACTCGGAACGATGTTTTTATACGGGGGAATTGCCCTCGTCATTTCAGGAGGGGCAGGTGCTTCTGGGTACGAAGGAATAAGCGGTTTACCTGACACATTTGTACAACTGGCAAACGGTAGTTTTATAGGAATACCGAATTTATTATGGCTACTGATCGTATTAACAGTTTTATGTACTGTATTATTTCACCGAACTATATACGGGCGCCATGTAAAATTAACAGGTGCGAACGAAAATACAGCAAAATACACCGGGATTAAAACGAAAAAAGTAGTCATTATCGCTTACATACTTTCCGGGTTAGGAGGTGGATTAGGAGGTGCTTTCTTAACCGCATATTTTGGTTCCGCACGTGCTGATATGGGAAGTGAAACAATTTTACCAATCATTACAGCAGTCGTATTAGGCGGGACACTTATTACGGGGGGAAAAGGAAGTATTATTGGTACTGTACTAGCGAGTATTTTTATTGGGCTCATGCAGTATGGCTTGCAAATGACGGGTTTAACAAATGAACAATCCAATGTAGTAATAGGTATTATCCTTATTCTTTCAGTTATTATGAGACATTTCAAATTACATCAATTCTTAGCGGAGAAAAGAAAGAATTTGCATAAGGGGGAAATGTCATGAAGAGAAAACTGGGGATTGTATTGATTGTATGTATTTGTTTAATCGGTTTAATTGCGTGTTCTAGCCAAACGGCAGATAAGAAAAAGGTTGATGATGTGAAATTTGCATTTATTCCGAAATTAACAGGAGTTGGTTTCTTCACATCGGGTGGTGAAGGGGCAAAAGAGATGGGAGATAAGTTAGGCGTGCAAGTGAAGTATGATGGACCGTCTGAAGCGAGCGTATCCGGGCAAGTAAAGTATATAAATAATTTTATTAACCAAAACTATGATGCACTTATGGTTTCCTCTACATCAGTTGATGGTTTATCGCAATCACTACAACGTGCTAAGAAAAAAGGAATGACTGTCTTAACGTGGGATTCTGATGTGAATCCGAAAGATCGTTCTTTTTATATAAGCCAAGGAACACCAGACCAACTTGCTAATTTATTAATAGAAATGACTTCAAAGCAAATTGGAGATAAAGGAAAAGTAGCCTTCTTTTATTCTAGCCCGACAGTAACGGATCAAAACCAATGGGTAACGAAAGCGAAAGAAATTATTAAAAAGAAATATCCGAACTGGGAAATTGTAACGACGCAGTACGGTGAAAATAATGCGCAAAAGTCTTTGTCAGTAGGAGAGAATATTTTAAAAACGTATCCTGATATTAATGCAGTCATTTGTCCAGATGCAACGGCACTTCCGGCAATGGCACAAGCAGCTGAAAATTTAAAAATGGATAAAAAGGTTGTCGTAACTGGCTTCTCTACACCAAACGTTATGCGTGATTACGTAAAACGAGGAACAGTAGCACAATTTGGTTTATGGGATGTAAAACAACAAGGTGCTCTCGCAACGTATGTAGCAAATGAAATTGTTGTAAAAGGGAAGAAGTTAAAAGTAGGGGATAGCTTCGAAGTAAAAGGAATTGGAAAAGTGAAGGTAGAGCCAAACTCCATTCAAGGATATGATTATGAGGCAGAAGGGAATGGAATTATCGTATTACCAGAACGAGTTGTATTTACGAAAGATAATATTGATAAGTATAATTTTTAGTAGACAAAAAAACGTCCGAATATATCGGACGTTTTTTTATTTCTTCATTAATTATGAACAGTTTCTTTTTCGTTTAATCCAAGTGTACGACCAGTAGAAGTGTGAAGATCTTGGAACAATCTTGGATTTTCAGTTAGTGAAATGCCATATGAAGGAATCATTTCTTTTATTTTTTCTTCCCATTCTATCATGCGGCTTGGGAAACATTTTTCTAATACTTCAAGCATGACGTGAACAGCAGTAGAAGCACCTGGTGATGCGCCTAGTAATGCGGCGATTGAGCCGTCAGCTGCACTTACTACTTCTGTACCAAATTGAAGTGTCCCTTTACCACCAGCATCAGTATCTTTAATTACTTGTACACGTTGCCCAGCAACTACAATATCCCAATCTTCACTTTTCGCGTTCGGAATGAATTCGCGTAATTCTTCCATACGTTTTTCGTGTGATAACATAACTTGCTGAATTAAGTATTTTGTAAGTCCCATTTCTTTTACACCAGCGGCTAACATCGTTAAGACGTTATTCGGTTTTACAGAACCGATTAAGTCAAGATTTGAACCTGTTTTTAAGAATTTAGGTGAGAAGCCTGCGAATGGTCCAAACAGTAAAGCTTTTTTATTGTCTATATATCTCGTATCTAGATGAGGTACAGACATTGGCGGAGCACCAACCTTAGCTTTACCGTACACTTTCGCATGATGTTGCTCTACAACTTTTTGGTTTTTACATACCATAAATAGTCCACTTACCGGGAATCCACCGATATGTTTTGATTCAGGGATACCAGTCTTTTGAAGTAGAGGTAGGCTACCGCCACCGCCGCCAATAAAGACGAATTTAGCAGTATGATGCTCAATTTTACCACTATTCATATCGTGTACTTTTACTTCCCACAAACCATTTTTCGTGCGCTTAATATTTTCGACACTATGCTTGTAGTTTAGCTCGACATTTTTTGTTTTTAAGTAATCAAACAACATACGTGTTAATGCACCGAAGTTAACATCCGTTCCAGAGTCAATCTTCGTTGCCGCCATCGGTTCATTAGATGTGCGGCCTTCCATAATGAGTGGAAGCCATTTTTTTAATGTTTCAGGAGCATCAGAAAATTCCATTCCTTGAAACAGTGGATTTTTTGAAAGCGCTTCAAAACGGTTTTTTAGAAACTCAACATTTTTTTTCCCTTGTACTAAACTCATATGAGGTAGTGGCATAATAAAATCTTGTGGATTACGAATTAATTTGCTCTTTACAAGATATGCCCAAAATTGTCTTGAAAGCTGGAATTGCTCATTCACTTTTACAGCCTTACTAATATCTATAGATCCGTCAGCTTTTTCGGAAGTATAGTTCAGTTCGCATAGCGCAGAATGCCCTGTACCTGCATTATTCCATTCGTTAGAGCTTTCTTCCCCGGCACTTGCGAGTTTTTCAAAAACTTTAATTTCCCATTCTGGTGCTAATTCTTTTAGTAATGAGCCTAACGTTGCACTCATAATTCCTGCACCAATTAAGATAACGTCTGTTTTTTGCTGCATGTTGCTCATGATAATCTCTCCATCCCCTATATTGGCAAAAAAGTGTAGGTGTTTTCTATGTCTAAGCCGTAAAAGAGAAACACCGCCTAGGCCCCACCTAGGTGTATACCTTTTTTGTCTCAATTATATAACCATCTCATACTCTATTATAATAATTAATAGACTAAAATATCTAGTGTTATCTGATAATTTTAAACTATTTAACGTTTTATTCGCTAAAAATCTTATTTAACAAGCTCTTTTAAGGTGATAAATAGAAAAAAATTACAGTTTGAAATTATCTCGAAAAAGCTTACGTATCCTTAAGTGACTAAATCGAGTACCTTTTTATAGGATTATTCTTTCTATAATGGTAAGATTATTCTGAAAAATAAAAAGGAGGGACTCTAATGTGTACAAAAGAACAAATTTCAAACTTATTTCGAAACTTTTCAATAAAGGAATGTAAAGGGTCAAGTGATTTATATGAATATTTATCAATGAAAATTGCTGAAGATGAGGAAGTACTTACACTATCGTCCTATGCTCAGGTAGGTCAACCAGTCCCAAACTTACTATTAGGTGCAGTACATTATTTATTGCTAGCAGGGAAAGAACATCATTTAAAAACGTATTATAGTAGTTTAGTTGAAAATGCTGATACAAATTTAGATAAAGCTTTTAATCATTTTAAAGATTTCTGTAAAGAGTACCGAGAAGAAATCATTACTTTGTTACAAACGAAACTCGTTCAAACAAATGAAGTAAGACGGTGCGCATACTTATACCCAAGTTTCTGCTACATATTTAACAAAGTGAAGAAGCCGTTAGCGTTAATTGAAATTGGGACAAGTTCTGGGTTGCAACTGTTCTGGGACCAATATAGTTATTCGTACGGGACGGATGAAATGTACGGAAATATAAATTCAAATGTGCATGTAACTTCTGAAATAAGAGGGGAAAATGTGCCGCATTTTCTAAAAGAAAGCCCATCTGTCGTAGAAAGAATTGGACTGGACTTACATGTGAATGATTTACATAATGAGGAAGATTATTTATGGTTACGTGCTTTAATTTGGCCAGAACATAAAGAAAGGCTTGAGATGTTTGATCAAGCTGCATCTTTAGTGAAAAATGAATCTGTCCAATTAATAGAAGGAGACGGTGTAGAGCTATTATCATCTATTATTGAACAAATAAGTGAAGAAGCTGTTATTTGTATTTTCCATACACATGTTGCAAATCAAATACCAGAACAAGTAAAACATAAGTTAGAAAAACAAATACAAGAAATTGGCGCAAAACGTGATGTATTCCACCTGTATAACAACATGTGGGATCGTGACCTTCATATTGATTATTATATTAACGGAAACGAATATCGTGAAACGGTTGGAGAAACAGAAGGGCACGGGAGATGGTTTAGCTGGAAGATTGGAAATGAGACGCTTATTTAGATTAATAGGGGCGCCCTCACTTGTAAAAGATGGGTCCATAGGCTCAAGCATTGACTAAATGGTTAAGGAATAAATGTATTAGTAACATACAAAAAATGCTTCGGAGAAATCCTAAGCATTTTTTGAATTACATTTAAACCCCATAATGGATCATGTACTTCTGTTCTGCTGCAGCTTGTACAATTTTTGAAGCTAACTCATTCAGCTCATCAGATTTTCTGAAGAACTTTGAGGATGTAACTGTTTCATAGAAAATTGCTAATGATTCAGGCGGGATAATTGTAATACCACAATAAGCTAAACCGTATTTCTGATTTTTGACTGTATGGAAGTAGGTTTTCATAATTGATAAATTTTGATTTAAACTACTGATAATATCATCATCAACAGAAATACAATGATATTTCTCTGGTGTATAATCTTCGTAATTTTTTTGAATAGTAAAATCGTCAATTATTCCAAAATCATGGACAGATGCCATCATTATCATCCTTTCAAATTTAATAAAGTGATTTCTATTAAAGTAAAATGGTCATTCGTTTAAGTGTAATAGAAATAGTTATGTAGTTCATAAAATATCTTCGGTTCTTCTTCGTGAAGACAGTTTATTTATCGATAAACTCATCGGGAGCCCAAGTGGCGATTTCATTCCCAGGTGTAGCGACTACAAGCCATTGCTCACATAGGACACCAGCTTGCCAACATTCATAATAATCATGAAAACCATTTAAAAAAATAATTTGTCCACTCTCTAATGTAATAATTAAATGAGGGCTTTCTAAGCCGAGTTGTATATCGGTAACTTTTTGTCTTCTTATCTTACATATTCTTTCATATTCTTCTTCCTCAGAATAAACTTCAAATTCAGCTTCATTTAATGGGTATCTTTTTTGAGGTTTATTAAATAAAAACCATTTGGATTCGATATTGATATATAATTGTCCGTCATAATCAACTGAGTCGTGAAAGTTTGTGAAATGAATCTTTATAGCGGCTGGAGAAATACCAAATTGTAATCCATCAACTTGTGATCCGATGAATAGATTTTTTAACACTTTTTCAGCGTAAATTTTATCCTCTTGATTCATTCTTGAAATCCTCCTTTTCTTAAAAATATACCTTATATTTTTATTGTAATAAATAAATTTTCATGTAAAATGAACCTTTTGTGAAAAACGAGCGAATATAGTGTGAAAGATCACGAGAGGGGAATGAAACTTTGGATGAAGTACAATTAAAAGAATGGCTATATAAACGAAAGTATGTTATCCAAAAAAGAGCTTGAGAAAGTTTTACTTTCGGTGATTGAATAGTTATTCGGTATAAGTGATTGATAATTATATTATGTAAACTTACTTTTACAAAACATCCATTTTTTAAAATGGATGTTTTGCATTTAGATAGATTAGGTGGAGTATATAGTTTAAAAAAGCGGAATACTTTGCGGAAAGTTAAAGACATTTTTCGGATCATATTTCGCTTTTACTTTCATTAATCGGTCAAAGTTGCAACTGAAGTATGCATCTGGCCAATTTTTAATGGATAGGTCAGGCGTATTAACGTAGACACCTTTTGTAAATGGAAGCATCGCTAAGCGGAAGTCTTCAACCCATCGAATACTTCCAGCGGCACCTTCTGGTTGCTCCCAAGTAGCGAATATTGACATGTTTGATAGTGCTTTTCGGTAAAAGTAAGCAGTTGCCTCATTTGGCACCTCAGCAACAGCACCGCCTAATCCGTGGAAAAATACGGAGGTGGTGGAAAAGGGTAAGTTAAATCGTAATTTCTATTTGATTGCCTTCTGGATCGCCTATTACACTTTCATAATAGCCATCTCCAGTAAAACGTGGTCCATTTAATAAAGGATAACCAGCATCTTTTATCACCTTTGTCAGTTCATTCACACGTTCTTCACTACCGACAGAAAAAGCCATATGAGCATAGCCAGTTATGTTTAAATTAGGCTTATTTTCAATCCCTTTTTTACGCATAAGTTCAAGTCTTGCTCCAGATTCGAACGTAATAAAATAAGATTCAAATTGTTTCGTTTTATTATAATATAAAGAGTTTGCTTTACCATTAAAGTATTTCATATAAAAATCACGCATACATTCTATGTCATTTGCCCAAATTGCAATATGTTCAATTTTCATAGGTTTCACCAATCCTATCTGTATCAATTAGGCTTCCACTGTATTAAATTTGCATTTGCATTGCAACAATTTTGCTTCGCTATTAAAGCTAGTTGTTAATTTTTGATTATGTACGTACATACAATATGTAATTAAGTGAATGACCATCATAGTAATTACAGAAAAGGGTGAATGAAGCTTATGAATCAATTTGAGCAAATGATGTACGTTGGTGTCATCATGTCTATTGTACTATCCGTAATGATTTTAGGGTCCTTATATTATAATCCACGACTTTCTTTAACTGATTATCCGAAAGATATTCAAAAAGTAGTTTTTCCAAAATCGATTCATGAAAAAAAGCAAACCATTTATTTTAATATTGTATATAATACTATTCTTTTCGGTAGTCCTTTCGTTTCTACATATATACTACATAAGCATGAAAAGTTAATGTATATGGATTCCTATTTACACACTTTTGGTATTTTAATGATTTTCAATTTAGTAGATTTACTTATAATTGATTGGCTAATTTTTTGCTGGATTACTCCAAGGTTTGTTGTGATTCCTAGTACGGAAGGTATGAAAGGATATAAAGATTATAAGTTTCATTTAAGAGGGGCTATAGTCGCTACTCAAATTTTAGCAATCGTAAGTTTATTTTTGGCGGGAATTGCCACAACTATTTAGTGTGAAGAAGGGCATGGAGCTTTTATAAAAGATAAGGAGATTTATAATATATAGAATTAGAAATAAGAATTTGTTAGTATTGAAGTGAGGATTTTTAATAACAGTATATTAAGCCGTATTAATATACTGTTGCAAATGTTTTGATATTATGTAAAATTATACAATTTTACGGAGGCATTTGATAAAATTCAAAAAAATTTAATGGAGGCTAATATGAAAAAAGTAATTGGCGCAGCAACAGCAACTGTTTTTGGATTAGGAGCGTTTACCACAACTGCTACCGCAGAAACAATCGTAACAGCAGATGTACTTAACGTACGTGAAAAACCGACTACAGAATCAAAAGTGGTCGAAAAAGTAAAGAATGGGCAAGAGTTAAAAGTCATAAATACCGAAGATGGCTGGTCAAAAATTGAGTTGAATGGTAAAGAAGTGTTTGTAAGTTCGGAGTTTACAAAAGATGTATATCATGTAACGGCGAATTTGTTAAATGTACGTACTGAAGCAAACACGGATTCAGAAATTCTTGGCAGACTAAAAAAAGATGATGTAATTGAATCAACGCATCAAGTAAAAGACGGATGGCTGCAATTTGAGTATAAAGGAAAAACTGCTTATGCAAACGTTTCTTTCCTATCAAGTACAGCACCAACTGAAAAGAAAACTGAAGAGAAAACGAAGCAAGTAGCGAAAGTACAAAAATCAGTTAAAGAAAAGAAAGAAATAAAGACGCAGAAAGTAGCAAAAGCGAAAGAAACAACGAAAGCACAAGAAATAGTAAAGCCTAAAGAAGAGGCAAAAGTAGTAAAAGTTAAAGAAGAAGAGAAAGCGCAAGAAATGGTAAAACCTAAAGAAGAGGCAAAAATTAAAGAAGAAGTAAAAGTTAAAGAAGAAGAAAAAGCGCAAGAAATAGCAAAGGCTAAAGAAGAGGCAAAAATTAAAGAAGAAGTAAAAGTTAAAGAAGAAGAGAAAGCGCAAGAAATAGTAAAGGCTAAAGAAGAAGTAAAAGTTAAAGAAGAAGAGAAAGCGCAAGAAATAGTAAAGGCTAAAGAAGAAGTAAAAGTTAAAGAAGAAGAAAAAGCATAAGAAATAGCAAAAGCTAAAGAAGAAGAAAAAGCAAGAGAAATAGCAAAAGCTAAAGAAGAAGAAAAAGCAAGAGAAATAGCAAAAGCTAAAGAAGAAGAAAAAGCAAGAGAAATAGCAAAAGCTAAAGAAGAAGAGAAAGCAAGAGAAATAGCAAAAGCTAAAGAAGAAGAAAAA